>JBATNV010000152.1:0-28611 GCA_049290495.1 Gammaproteobacteria bacterium
GTGCGGATATTGGTATCGAGGAGCCGCAGGGGTTCATCGCTGCTGGCAGCCGGCGGTGGCTGCCAGCCAAAGGTACGGTAGGCAGCAAAGTTGGCATCGGGCGCCGTCTGTGACTGGTGGTCAGGTCGTGGCGGAGTTGTGCAGCCAGCCAGCAGCACGATAAGTATCAGGCCAAGGGCCCGGGGATATTTGAGATACATGGCGAGCCGCCTTTTATAAACACTGTATTGACAGTACAAAACTTATATCACTGTTTTTATTGAGATTCATCGTTTCAGTTTCGGCAGCAATTCCTTGCCGATGATGTGCAGCGATTTTTCCGGCTCGTCGTGCAGACGCAGCGCGTTCTCGGTCATACCGGCGGCAGCGAAGGTCTTGATGCGCTGCACGTGCCGATCCAGATCACTCAGGTCGCCGGCCAGGCTCAGGCCCTCGACCAGCTTGGCAACGATCTCCGGGGCCACGCCCTTGATCTCGCCGACCTTGGTGCGGAATGCCGTGAGGAACGCGTCCTTTTTCTCATGGACGACATTGGCTTCCTCGGGCGTCAGGAAGGGCTTGTACCAGTCCTCCTCAAGCCAGCCACGGATCATGAGTTCGCGGCGTGCCTCCCGGAACGAGGCCTCGCGATCTTCCTTGATGTGGAAGGCACAGAAATTGTTGACGCGGAAATCGGCAGCGCTGCGACCATGGCGGGCCAGCCCCTTGCGGATGTCGCCCATGCATCTCGGCAACATCGGCAAGATCATGTCGCTGAACATGGTGCCATCGGCAAACTCCGTCGCCATATCGAGCATCTTCGGACCGGTGGCACCGGCGTAGATGATCGGCGGCGTGCCCTTGACCCAGGTCGAGCGAAAGTAACGGGACTTGTAGACCTCGCCGTCCCATGCAACCACCTGGCCGCTTACCGCACGCTTTGCCATCGCCACGGCTTCACCCACACCCTTCACGCGCTTGCCGTAGGGCTTGTTGAGTACGCCGGGCCATTCCCCGCCACCGCCAATCACCACCATGCCGCGGCCATTGGAGTACTCATTTAATGTAGACACGGCGTTGGCGATCTTCAGTGGATGCATCTCGTAGGGACTGATGACCACGGCGCCGAGCATGATTTTTTTGGTGACCGACGCGGCCGGCATCAGACACATGAAGGGATCACGGCCGTTCGCGTAGTTCTGCGCCCAGAGCCCACGTATGCCGTAGCCCTCGGCAATGCAAGCCAGCTCAGCGACCTGTGCGGGCGTGACGTCCGCTTCGAGAATGACATCGATTTCCATTGTTGCTCCCTGTGCCCGGCTCAGCCGGAGATTCAGCGGACTTTCAGGTCCGCGCGTGCTTCAAGCGGCGAAATGATGTCGCGCTTGCGAAATGCGGCGGTGGCGAAACGCAGCGCAGCCTTGCCGGGCGTGAGCCACTCGATACATGCGCCCTGCTTCTGGTTAGCCAGTGCCTGCGCAGCCAGCCACGGCGTAACGGTTTCGACCGTATCGCCAAGTATGTTCATGACACGCTTGGCCTTCCTCCATTCCTCAGGGTCATTACTCTTCGATGAATAGATCAGCAAATCGGTCGGCACCATGCCGGGACTCAGCGCACCGATCAGTACCGGCGAGTCCTTGTACTCCTTGGCCAGGGATCGGGTGAAATAGCGCAACGCATACTTGCTGCTCCCGTAGGTGGTAAGCCCTGGCGACATCATGCCGTTGCTGCCAAAGCCTTCAAAGTTATAGATCTTGCCGCCACCCTGACGCAGCATGCCGGCCAGCGCGACTTTGGTGCCGTAGATCGTACCAAGCAGATTGGTTTCAACAGTAGCAACGATTTGCTCAGCGGGCAGCTCCGCAAGCATCGCACGGTCGGTTGCCACAGCCGCGTTGCTGATCCAGATGTCGACGCGGGAAAAGCGGACAACCGCCGCAGCCCAGACGGCTTCGAGCGAGGCCATATCACGTACGTCGCAGACGCAGCCCAGAACCTCGCCGAGACTGCTGAGCTCCGCAGTCGCATGGTCTACCGCAGCCTGAGTGCGGCCCGTAATCACAACCCGGTGCCCGAGTTTCAGAAACTCACGGGCGAGGCCTTTGCCGATACCCCGGGTGCTACCCGTGATGACGATCGCTTGCATGAGTCTTCTTTTAGTTAATAAACCGAAGACCATTCTAGGCCAGATGGGTAATCAGGCGAGCTGCAAAATCTCCACCGCAGCGCGCTCGCCGGACTCCATCGCGCCTTCCATGCCCATCATGGTTGCCGCCGTATGATCGCCGGCAAAATGAATACGGCCATGCGCCTCTGCAACAACGTTGCCGAAACGGGCAATCTGTCCGGGCGTCCGGTACATGCTGTGGCCGCGTGTCCACGGATAAGCCGACCAGTTCACCACCGTGAGGGCCTCGATGCGCCCGACGGTGCTCGGCCTGACGCGGTTCAGGGTTTTGGTCGCATCCTGCATCACATCGGCATCTTTCATTTTTATCCACGGCGACTGCGGATGACGCACATTCATCCAGAGGTATTCGCCCTGATCCGACTTGAAGTGATACATCCGGCCCATCGGCTGATTGGTCCACATCGATCCGGGCAGGCCGTCTTCCTTCCAATAGGGGGCCTTGACGGCGAACCACACGTTGACCATGTTGTCGTAAGGAATCTCGCGAATCGCTGCGGCCTGCAGGGCCGGTAACGCCGGCTCGATGGCCATCTCACGAAGCAACGGCAGCGGCACGGCGACAACGACGCGGCCAGCGCGGTAACTGCGCCCCGCGCGCGTTTTGACTTCGACGCCATCTTTATCGTCGCGGATCGCTGTAACGTGAGCATTGAAGGCAATTTCCCGCTTGAGCAGCTTCGCCATACCTTCCGGAAAGCGACTGGCACCGGCGGCGATACCCTTGAGTCCGTCGATGCCGCCGACGAATTCCTGAAACCGGAACAGCCGGTGCTGCCACAGGGCCGAAAACGTATTCACATCGCCGGTCGGCGTGTCATTGCTCATGAAGCGCAGGGCAGCATCGCTGGCACCGCGGCTCTTCAGAAAATCGCCATAACTGATATCGAGTGCTGCCATTTCCGGCAGCAACCAGCTATCGAGACCGTTGAGCGGTGAGGGACGTGGCGCATACATCATCGGCAGCGCGAAAGGTCCCATCAGCGGCATACCTGCTGTGCGCTCCTTGCCGACCAGCTTGTTCAGCGGCGAGTCCGGCCATGCTGACATCGGCATGAGCGTGCCATCGACATCCAGCGCGAAAGGCAACTCGACAGTGTCGAGCCATTTCTGCATCTGGAATCCGCCCAGGCGGTCGAGCATATCCAGGCAACGCGCATAGCCGGCACCGAATTCAGTTCCACCAGCTTCCGGCCGGCCCGGAATCTTGTCGAGCGTCATCACGCGTCCGCCAACGCGGTTGCTGCCCTCAAGCAGGAGTACGCTGACACCAGCGTCCTGCAACATGAGTGCGGTATTCAGGCCAGCGACGCCCGCACCTACTACGATCACATCAGCATCACGCCGGTTGGCTGCCAGGGCGGCGCTGCCGAAGCCACTGCCGGCGGCTATGGCACCGGCAGTGGCTGCGATTTCCTTCAGGACCCGTCGACGGGTACGTGTAATGCTCATGTCGTGACGGGTCCTTGTGTCGTTGCTTTACGGCGCGTCGAAGCGGTAGTTCACGCGCAGGCCAATCTGGCGCTGGTCAGGCTTGATCGGCGTCTGGTTGCTTGGGAAAACGAGGGTGCCACCGACAAATGTCAGGCCCTGATTATAGGTATTGCGGAACGAGGACTTGATCGTGTCATCTTCGAAGGCGTTGTCCACATAGGCGATAACGTCCCACTGCTTGTTGGCAATACCCAGGCGGAAGTCGGCCGTCGTATAGGCATCGAACTTTACGGTATTCACCGAATCCTGATAGCGATCGTCCTGGTAGATCACATCGCCCTCAAACAGCCAGTCGGTCTCACCGACCAGCGGCTGGCGCCAGGAGAAGCCCCCTACGAACGCGTGCTTGGGCGCATATTCCAGCTCATTACCGGAAAGGTCGAGTTGGCAGAAGTCCGAAACGGTTGAGGTTGGGTCGTCGACGATGGTGCAATTACCCGCATCAGCAATCGTGGACGCACCTTTGGTCAACTGGGTGTAGTCGTCGTATTTTGTGTGCAGATAAGTATAAGAACCGGTCAGCTGCAGTGCTTCAGTCGCCTGCCACACCACGTCGAGTTCGAGACCATAGACGGTGGCTTTGGCAGCATTGACCGGCGCTGTAAACAGCAAGCCCGTATCCGGATCCTGCTTCTGTGAGGACACCAGCTTGTCATCGAACTCCTGGTAAAACAGCGAGGTATTCACTACCAGCTGCTTGTCCAGCCAGTCGGTCTTCGCGCCGATTTCGTAAACGTTCAGGGTCTCGTCATCGAAACGACTCGCCGGCGGATCATAGCCACTCAGTGCCCCGACGATGCTGATGCCTTTGGGCTTGGTCGCCTTCGCCCATGACAGGTAGTACATCGCATCATCAGTGGCCTGCCACTGCAGGGTCACCTTGGGTGCGAAGAAGTTGTCGTCCACCTTGTCAGACAACGTGCCATAGGCGGGTGCCAGGGCCGCCGGAAAGTTCGCACAGGGCGGGAAGGTCAGGCCGCGAGCATCGACCGCGCGAGGCCGCGCGCAGAGCGGGCCATTGATGCCTGTATCGCGATTGTTGTCGGGATCACGCCGGTCGGGACCTGTTACCTTGATCACTTCGTCGGAGTATCGTCCTTCGAAGCTTAACGTCCAGCTGTCGATGAACTCCCATTCCACCAGACCGTACACAGACCAGTGATCGGTATCCTGTGTCCACGGGTCGATATAGCGCAATGCGTCGGTGCTGACCGCCGCAATTTGCGGCGCGCAGTTCAGTCCCGGCGCAAAGGGCAACGCGGCATTAGAGACACAGTTGACGCCGCCATCATGTACGTCTTTTTCTTCCGTCCAGTACAGCGCACCAACTGTCCAGGCGACCGCACCACTCGTTGTGGACTGCAGGCGCAACTCCTGGCTGAACAGATCGGTTTCATCCCTCAACCAGAACTCGCCACCGGTGGTCTTGCCCGGTGCCGCCACACTGCCTTCGCGGCGGGCGTCCTCGTAGCTGAATACATCGCTGGTCGCATAGTGGGTCAATGAAGTGAACTTAATCTGGTCAAAATCCACATCAATGTGCAGCGTATTCCGCCAGATATTCCGGTCAGTACCCGGGTAATCGAGACCTGTACGCGGGTCTTCCGACAACGTGACCGCCAGATCATCACCATGCGCCGGCAGGCTGTTGACCGACAGGATCTGTGTCACCAGGGGACTTAGGGCCGGCCTCAGCGGGCCTGCACCATCGGGATCAGTATATGCACTCGGCGGGATGAGCTTGACCTCTGTCGGAATGATCGCCGAATAGGGCGACTGCTCAATGGTGTCGTCGGTGTACTCAGTGTGGAAGGTCGCCGATGTCCGGTCATTGATATTCCAGACCAGGGTACCGGACACGCCTTCACCATCTGCGCCGCCGACATCGTTGCCTGTTACCGAGTTCTTGTAGAAGCCATCGTGGTTCCAGCTTGCGACGTTGATACCGCCGAGCAGGGTTTCGCCGAGCAGCGGACCGCTGACGCCGCCGCGTACTTCAAGCTGGCCGTTGTTGCCGATATCCGTACCAACGCGCGCTTCGAAGTCACTGGTCGGCTTGCGCGTGATGTAGTTGATCGCACCGGCAAAGGCCGTGCGCCCGTACAGCGCATTCTGCGGGCCCTTGACCACCTCGATACGCTCGAGGTCAAAGAGACGCGGATTAAGCAGCAAGCCACCGCCATTGGTCTGTAGCGCCTGCGAAGAAATATCGATGCCGTCCACCAGCACAGCCACGTTCTGCCGGCCACGGGTCGGGGCCAATCCGCGGATCGTGATCCGCGTGTCCTGGGCTGCAAAGCCCTGGTCAAAGATCACGCTGGAGTTATATTTGCTGACATCAGCGATATTGGTGATGTTCAGCTTCTCGATCTCGTTAGCGGTCAGCACCGATATCGATATCGGTACCTCCTGCAGGTTTTCCTCCCGCTTGCGGGCGCTGACGATGATTTCTTCCAGCGCCGAGGCCATCGGCGCAACCATGAGCGCCGAGATACCAAGAACACTGCCGCGCAACAGGTGGCTGCGGAACTTACTGTGCATTTTTATTCCCCCGTTACAACAAACCAGTCAGACGCCGGTCAGGCGCACGACTCACCCCGTTGTGGCGAGAGTATTAACATGGCAAGCACAGAACCAGCAATTATTATTCTTGTTTGACAGTCTGGCCTTGTTGGCCAGCATCGGGCGGGAAGCCGGGAGCGGGGATGGAAATCCGACAGCTACAGCACTTTCTGGCGGTCGTCGAGACAGGTAGTTTTCACAAGGCGGCAGCGCGCGTCAATATCACGCAGCAGGCAATCAGCCGCAGTATCCACCAGCTTGAGAAGGAGTGTGGCGGGCGCCTCCTCGAACGCAGAAAGGGCACGCGGAACAGTATCGGTCCCACGGCCTTCGGCTTGCTCCTCCTGCCCAGGGCACAAAAAGCGCTGGCTGAACTAAAGGTGTTCCGTGACGAAATAGAGAGCCTCATGGGGACCGGCCGGGAAATGGTGCGGCTCGGTGCCACGCCGACCGCAACGCGCAGCCTGCTGCCCAAGGCTATCCATGCATTCCGTACGCGGCAGCCCGGCGTCCGGGTACAGGTCATGCGCCAGATCACGCATGTGGTGCTTGAGCAGCTCGCCAGCGGCCTGTACGACATCGCAATCTGTGACGAGCCGGAAGAGAAGCTCGATTCCCGATTCAATGCCGAAACGCTCTACACAGACCACAATGTCTTTGTCGTTCGCAAGCAGCACCCCTGGGCTGGTGCAGGGCGCAAGGAACTGAATCAGCTGCTGGATGCTGAATGGGCGATCATCGGCCCCTTCTGCCGCCTGTGGAACGAACTGCGCGACATGTACGCAGCGGGCGGATTTGTGCCACCACGGCACAGCGTGGAGAGTAACGCCGTTGAGCTCTGTATAAAGCAGTTGCTGGCCGATGACTACATCTCGTACATCCCGGTCCGGCTGGTGAGTGACGAACTGGCCAGCGGTCGGTTGGTGGAACTGGATGTGCGGCAGCCGAAACCACGCAGCTGGTCCTGCCTGCTGGTCATGCGCGCTGACAGCAAGCCGGGACCCACCGCGACAGCATTCATCGAAACCCTTCGATCGACGGCAAAAAAAATGCCGCAGCTATAGTCAGCGGCAGTTACTCGACGATTTCGGCGCGCGTGCTCTGGATGAAGGCCACGACATCGGCACGTTCGGGCGGCGGCAGTTTGAAGGCATCCAGCGTCGCATTGACGTGCGCGATGAATGCCGTCCAGTCCCGCTCGCTGATTTTCATGCCGCGATGGGACAACACCATATCGCGCCCGGTGTAGTACATCGGCCCACCAGCCTGTGCGCACAGGAAGTCGACCAGCAGCTGCTTTTCGCGTTCGATGCCATCGGCACTGCGGTGCTGCCAGTAGCGTGCGAGCACGGAGTCAGCCTGCAAGCGCGGCAACAGGTTATTGACGACGGCGCGAATCGCATCGTAGCCACCGAGTCGTTCGTAAAGCGATTTATTACTCATTTCATTTTTTCCATCAGGTTGAAAGCACTGCAGACACCTGGGCACTTGGGTAGCATCGTGTGATTCATGGCTTCACATCATTCTGGTACAGCAAATTCAAATCGAAATCATTCTCGAACCGGATCTCACACCAGAGCAGGTTACCGAACTTGCGGTCGCCGCCGAAGGCTACGGTATACGGGCGCTTTGGCATTCGAACTATCACGCCCACTGGGACCCTTTCGTCACGCTGGTACCAGCGGCCATGGCGACGAAGAAGATACTCCTCGGTGTACTGGCTGTCAGCCCTTACGAGCTTCATCCGCTCAAGATGGCCAACTCGATCATCAGCCTCAATGAAATCAGCAAGGGCCGGGCCATCCTCGCCGTCGGCGGCGGCGGCGCGGTACTGAGTTCCATCGGCACGACCATCGATTACAAGAAGCTGCGCATCGTACGCGGCGTACGCGAAGCGGTGGACATCCTCAAGTCCGCTACTACCGGCAAGTTCAGCATGGGCTACAAGGGGGAGATCTTCCAGGTCACCCGGCCGCACAAGATGGCCTGGGCCAAATCACGCCCGGCCCGCATCTATACCTGCTCGACCGCACCGCAGATGCTGCGCATGGGCGCAGAAGTGGCTGATGGCCTGCAGATGAGCGATGTGCCAATACCCATGATTGGCGAAGCGATGGAGAACGTGCGCATCGGCCTCGCCCGGCGCAAGGAACCGGCGCAGGATTTTCGTACCGGCAACTTCTGGGCCTGGCACATCAAGAAGGACCGCAAGAAATCGATGTACGAAGCGCGGCGGGAACTCGTGTTTCGCGGTGAAATGGTGCCGCCATTCACCGGTCTGCATCACTTCCTGGACGAAAAGGACGTGCAGTACGTGAAGGACAACTGGGCCAACTTCGCCAAGGCTTACTGGACACGTTCCGGAGTCATTGAAGGTGCACCCGAAGCGATGGTGAACCACCTGATCGCGGAACTGTCATCGGCCGGCGACCTCAGCAACATTGAGCAGGAACTGGTCCGCTACCGGCAGTTCGAAGCGGCCGGACTCAGCGATCTGGCGCTGCGACTTTTCGACGAGCCGATGGATGGCCTGAAACTGATTGCCGAGCACGTCCTTCCGGCATTCGAGCGCGCCTGAGAGCCTAGGCCAGACCGAGCGCCTTGGGAAAGAGGACCTCATTCTCCTTGCGCACATGCTCAGTGGTGTCGGCAGCAAACATTGCGAGTTCGTCGAGCAGCTCGCGGTGTTCGGACACCGCCCACGCCGGCGGCTGAAAATCGTCTGTCAGCTGGCGCAGATAGTCGAGCAACTCATCGATGAAGCCATGCTCGCGCTGCATGCACTCGATCGGCGGCAGGATGATCTGCATATCGACCGGGCTGACCCCGGTCGACCCCGCGATCTGCCGGAGCACCGGAAACAGCATGGTTTCCTCGCGATGCATGTGCGTGAGCATCTCATCGCTCAGGGCATCGACCGCCTCCCGGACCTTCGTCAGCCGCTCATCGCGCTGGAGGTCGGCGGTGGGAATCGATACCGCGCGCTCCTGCATACGAGGCAGCGCATCGCGGACATAGACGTGATGCGTATCGAGGATCAGGTCCAGCAGCGCCGGAATCGCCAGGTCAGAGGACGGATCAGCGGGCAGCGACTGGGCCCCCGGAACAGCTGCTACAGGTTTTTGCGGCATGGATGCACCCGGCGATCACTGGCAGAATGGGCTACCGCTGGATCTGCCACCGGATATTCCCGAATATGAACCAATATACGCCGGCCACCGACAGCACTGCATCAGCTTCGCCGGCAGACCGTGCCACAGTGTTGCCCCCACCGCGCAGCGGGCGGATCCAGGCAATCAGCATAGCCTTGCTCGCCCTCAGTATCGCAGTGGCAGTAGCTGTCTACGTCTGGATCGGGCAACGCCAGGGCTTCGGGCCACAGCTCGCCGAGCTGCAAAAAGAGGCAAGTGTCAGGACTTCCGAGTTCGCCGCGCTCAAGGCGCGCGTCGATGAATTCAGCGCCGGACGGCGTCGCCAGGATGAAGACATAGACCGGCTCGCGGAACGGATCAGCCAGGAAACGGAGGCGCTCGGCACGCTACCCGCACGCATCGATACCCTGCAGGAATCCGTCGAGCGTTTCGCCGCTGCCGGCGACAAGGTGCGGGCTGCCTGGCTGCTGGCCGAAGCGGAACACTACATGCGTATCGCCAATGCCCAGCTGGGTCTGGCCGGCGACGTTGATGTCGCACAGACTTCGCTCGGCCTGGCTGACGACACGCTGCGAGAACTCAATGAACCGCGCCTTATACCGGTGCGCAAGCTGCTGGCCAAAGAGATCAACGACCTGAAAGCCGTTCCCCGGCCGGATACCGAAGGTATCGTCCTGACGCTGGGTAGCCTCGCCGACAGCCTGGAGGGTCTGCCGCTCAAGAACGCCATGCCGGATACCTTCCGCGAAGCACCCGCAGCACCGGCAGGGGAACTCTCCGGCTTTGCGCGTGCCGTGGCAACCGTGCGCGCTGCGTTGGGCAGCCTGGTCAGTATTCGCCGGGCTGATGATCCGATTTCGCCGCTGCTCTCGGATGCGCAGAAGACCGTCCTGATCCGCAGCCTGGACCTGGAACTGCAGCTGGCACGACTGGCAATCATGCGCGGTGACGCGGGTATGTTTCGCCGTTCCGTCGGGGCCGCCACGGAACGCGTCGCCGACCAGTTTGACCCGTTATCCGCAGACGTACAGTCCGCACTCGAGTCGCTCAAGGACTTGTCGGAGGTCCGGTTGCCCGATGAACTCCCGGATATATCATCTTCGTTGACCCTGCTGCTGCGCCTGACAAGCGCCGGGAAAAGCGAATGAAAGCCGGCTTCACGATCATCGTCGCGCTGATGATCGGAGCGCTTGCCGCTCATCTGGTGCTGCCCGACAACGGCTATGCGCTGATCAATTTTCGCGGCTATATCATCGAAACGTCGGTGCCGGTACTCGTACTGCTGCTGATACTTGCCTACCTCGCGGTACGCACTGTGGTTTACATCTGGCAGGCACCGCGCCGGCTTGGCGAGGCCTGGGCGCGCGGCCGGGCGAGAAGCGCCGGCAAGAAGGCGACGCAGGGCTATATAGCCCTCGCTGAAGGCCGACTGGCCCAGGGCGAACGCCTGCTGACCCGTGGTGCCCGTCACTCCGAGACACCGTTGCTCAACTACCTCGCCGCAGCCCGCGCGGCGCAGATGCAGGGCGACCGGCAACGGCGCGATGCATGGCTCAATATGGCCTGTGTGCAGGAACCGGCGGCCACCGATGCGGTGCTGCTGACGCAGGCCGAACTGCAGCTGGAAGACGGCCAGTACGGCGAGGCGCTGGCCAGCCTGAACCGCGTCCGTGAACGGCAACCGGGCCACGCTCAGGCGTTGAAGCTGCTTGGCGATCTGCATCAGCGTCGCAAGGAGTGGCAGCCGCTGGCCGAACTCCTGCCGTTGATCCGGCGGCACGGCAATGTGGCACCTGAAATGCTCGATGAGTGGGGCGTGGCCGCCTGGAGCAACCTGATGGCCACACTACAGACTGATCGTAGCGCGCTCGAGCGCCTCTGGGACGATGTACCACGCCATCTGCGCCGTGAGCCGCGGCTGACGCTGGCGCGCGCGCAGGCGCTGATCGCCTGCGGTGCCGTCGATGATGCCGAGGTAGAGATCCGGCGCACACTGAAGGACGACTGGAGCGAGGCACTGGTAAAACTATATGGTGAGCTCCCGGTTGCAGATCCCGCTGCCCATCTGAAGCGCATCGAAGCCTGGCTCAAGGAGCATCCCGAAGATCCGGCCTTACTGCTCGCTGCCGGTCGGACCTGCGTCCGACACCAGCTGTGGGGCAAGGCGCGCAGCTATTTCGAGACCAGCCTGGCCATTCGCGCCGTACCGGAGACCTACCGCGCACTCGGCCAGTTGATGGCACAGGTCGGCGAGGCGCAGTCTGCGTCACGGGCTTTTGAACGCGGGTTGTCGATGGCAACCACGGCACCGCAAGCAAACTCCGTGGCGAATACAGCGCTACCCGCCACATCCAGCCGCGCCGCGATCTGATCAGCGGCGGGCCGGTTCGGCCGCAGCCCAGTCCATGGCAAGACCCGAAAGCCCCGGGCCGGGCACCTGATCGAACCAGCTTTCGATCAGGCGGAAAGCAATCGAAATCGGCGGCGGCAGCAGCACTCGACCGGCGCTGATATCGGCGCGCGACAGCCATCGTGCTTCGATGAGTTCGCCATCGTTGAGTTGAATATCAGTGCTTTGTGCCTCGGCATGGAAACCGAGCATCAGCGCAGAGGGAAACGGCCACGGCTGGGAAGCCATATAGACCGCATCAGACACGACGACATTGGTTTCTTCACGAACCTCGCGGATCACTGCTTCTTCCAGCGTCTCGCCAGGCTCGACGAAACCGGCGATAGTGGAAAAGCGGCCTTCCGGCCAGCTGGCCTGTCGCCCGAGCAGGCACCGCTCGCCGTGATGCACGAGTGCGATCACCGCCGGGTCAATGCGCGGAAAGCAGCGCTGCGCACAGGATTTATCGCTGCATACCATGACGAATCCACCCTCGGTGGGCCGGTTTCGCGCACCGCAGACACCGCAATGGCGATGACGTTCCTGCCAGAGAATCATCGCCCTCGCATAGGCCAGCAGCGCCGCATCGGCCTCACTGACCTGGCTACTGACCTCGCGCAGACCGAGAAACCCCGCGCTGGGCAACCCGCCGGGTGGCGCATCGCCGTGAAATTCCACGGCAAACAGCGCGCGACCGGCACGCCGGCCCAGAAACACCATGGTTTCATAGCCGGTGGCAGCGAGCTCCAGCTCTTCGCGACGACAATCTGCCGCGAAGCCGCCACGCACCAGGCACCGCGACTGCCAGACCGGCAGAAAGCGGGTCTCGGGCTCGGCAAAGACGGCGGCCAGCGCCTCCGGAAGCTGGCGCAGTTCCGCCAGGCGCTCGATGCCGGCGCCACTGAAAGTGAGCCTGACGATAGTCATGTCTTCAGGTTACGCGTGATCCTTCACTTCGCAAAACGGGCAGCGCTCGTAGTCCAGCGCATAGGCATCACGCACATAGGGGCCGTCGCACAGCGCACACCAGGCCAGTTGGAGTTCATGGGTGCGTACCAGCGAACCGAGCAGATTCCACGCCCACTCAAAGGAAAGCTGCGGCTGATGGTGCAGATACAGATAGGCCTCATAGGCATCGCAGAAGCGGCAACCCATGACATTGGGCGGCAGATTCACGGCCCGCAGGCTCCTTCCGGAGGTATCAACTTCGGCAACCCGGCTGTGGACCAGCAGTCCGGCGATCAGGCTCGCCTCACCCTGGCGGTGCGCGGTGTTCACGAAGGGCGCGATCTGGCTAGGCGTCTTGCCGCGTCGGCGACGCACGGTATGACTCTGGCCGGGGAAATAGCTGGCATAGATCTTCCGGATCCGGTCTTCGGTAAAGCCCGTACACAGGCGGATCGTGCCTGTACGGGCCTCGTGGCGAATCATGCGAACAGCGAGATCGAAGCGGTCACGCTCGGTGGCATAGCGATCATCTGTGGCGCGCATATATACCTCGTGTTTTTACCATATTTGGGCAATTTCGACCAAAACTAATTAAATATCCTGTTTATTTGTTACCTTGGGAGCACATATAGTAGCTATGTCAGCTGGTATTGGAAGGCATCAAATGACCGCAAAGTGGCCTGAAACGCGCCTTGGTACCGAGCTTTATGGCTTTAATCGGGAGTTCCTTGAGTTGCTTCGGGACGGGGCCCGCGAGCCGCATGTGTTCGGCCTTGATGCGCCACTGCGTCAGCGCCTGGCCAACCTGAACCCGACCCAGCTCGACAGCATCGCCAGGACGCCATGCCTGCTGGCCAGCTTCAGCGTCCTGCCACCTGCAAGCTGTCCACGCGGAGTTGCTGAACCGTCTCGCCATAGCCCGGAACCGATTCCCGCTGCGCTGGCCGAAGCTGCAAGGCTGTTTGCAGCATCGCTGCTCGCCTGGCTCTGGCATACCGCCCGCGAGGACCGCTTACTGGCGGTGCTCTGCATCGGCCCCGGTCTGCAAGATCTGGATGGCCTGGCCGGCGCTGCCTTCGGCGACCTGCAGAGAGCCGCGGTGACCGCCACTGAATATCTCGAGGCACGCTTCTGCCGTCATCCGCGGCTGTGGCCGGATTTGCTGCGGGCCGCATCCAGTAGCGATACGCAGCTGATGGCTGCGACGCACCTGTCGGCTGTGCAGCTCACGCTGGTTCGGCGCGTACCATTGTCCGGAACGCAGCGCGACAGCTTGCATCGGCCGCCCACAAAGCACTGAGGGACAGGCACAATGCCGCGCCATGCATGCCCTGTCTGTCCGTCAGCTCGTCAAGGTGTACGCCAATGGCGTTCAGGCACTGGCTGGCGTTGATCTTGATGTTCCGCGTGGCGACTTCTGCGCCTTGCTGGGGCCGAACGGGGCCGGCAAAACCAGCCTGATCGGTATCGTCACCTCGCTGGTCAGGAAGACCAGCGGCACGATCAGCGTATTCGGCCACGATCTCGACAGCGAACTGAATGCGGTGAAGTCGGCCATCGGGGTGGTGCCACAGGAGATCAACCTCAATCTCTGGGACAAGGTCAGCAATATCGTCGTCAACCAGGCGGGCTTTTATGGCGTGCCGCCCGCCCGCGCCCGCCAACGTGCGGAGATCTGCCTCCGGCAGCTGCAGCTCTGGGACAAGCGCCATGACTTTGCGCGCACATTGTCCGGCGGCATGAAGCGACGACTGATGATCGCGCGGGCGCTGATGCATGAACCGGCACTGCTGATTCTCGACGAGCCGACGGCTGGCGTCGATATCGAGATACGCCGTTCGATGTGGGATTTTCTTCGCGAAATCAATGCGGCGGGTACCACCATTATCCTGACCACACACTATCTTGAGGAAGCCGAGAACCTGTGCCGGCACGTGGCGATCATCGATCACGGACGCGTGATCCTCGATGACAGCATGGCGGCTGTGCTGGCCCGGCTGCAGCAGCAAGACCTCCTGTTGACCCTGCGCGAACCGGTCACCGTTCTGCCGGCCGTACCGGGCTTCGATGCCCGGCTGATTTCAGATCACGAAATCGAAGTGACCGTACCCCGGTCACACCAGATCAACGAGCTGTTCGCCGGGCTATCTGCCGCGGGACTGGAGGTCGTGAGCCTGCGCAACAAGGCGAACCGCCTTGAGGAGCTTTTTCTCACGCTCACGGAACGCAAGGACAATGCGTCCGCGGCACGCATCGGGGAGCTGCGGCAATGAGCTTCAGACAACAGGCGATCGCACTGGCAACACTGTCGCGCAAGGAATATGACCGCGTCGTACGCATCTGGCTGCAAACCGTACTGCCGCCGGCGATCAACATGGGCCTCTACTTCCTGATCTTTGGCAAGCTGATCGGCTCGCGCGTCGGGCGGATGGACGGCTTTGACTATATGCAGTACATCGCGCCTGGACTGATCATGATGGCGGTTATCACCAACTCGTACGGCAACGTCGTTTCATCATTCTTTTCCGCAAAGATCCACCGGCACCTGGAAGAGATGCTGGTCGCGCCGATGGCGGCATCGACCATTGTGCTCGGACACATGGTCGGCGGTATCGTGCGCGGCATACTGGTGGGGCTGATGGTTGCCGTCGTTGCAAGGCTGTTTACGCCGCTGCCACTGGTTCATCCGCTGACCACCACATCGGTATTTCTGCTCTGCGCAGCAATCTTCTCGCTGGCCGGCCTGATCAACGGCATTCTTGCCAAGCACTTCGACGATATCTCGATCATCCCGTCCTTCGTGCTTCAGCCGCTGACCTACCTGGGCGGCGTGTTCTACTCGATCACGCTACTGCCCGATCTTGCGCAGCAGCTGTCGAAACTCAATCCGATCCTGTACATCGTGAATGCCTTTCGTTACGGCATGCTCGGCAGTTCCGATATCGATATCGGCGTAGCGCTTGCGATGATGCTGGTGAGCCTGGCGGTGCTGTTCGCCGTCTGCGTCGTACTGCTCACGCACGGTACGCGGATCCGCGACTAGGGCGAGCGGGGTACCGCGCTTACTTGCGGTTGAGTGTGAAGCGCTGCCCCTGGCTCGCGAGCACCACCCCTTCTGGCGTAATGCTTTCGAGTGTCGGGCCCTCGGCCAGCTGGGCACCTTCGCGGTATTTGCGGCCATTGATCACCACAAAACGTACGCCGGGTACGTCGTTGTAGACCAACAGGTCCAGATTGAGGACCGGCAGGTCGAGCATACCGGCGCCGATCAGCTGCTCCACAGTCGGCAGCCCGGGATCGGAAATAATCTTTGAGGCCGGAGACGAGCCTTTCCCGACGTCCGGTCTGGCAGCCGCTGCCACGGGTCGCTCGGCTATCTGCGTTGCCGGCGGCTCCCGGGGCAGATCGCTGTCCACTTCAGGCGCGACGACCGGCTCGACTGCCGTCGCCTCCCGCGCCAGTGCACGGACGGCCGGTGCAGTCGCCGATACCGCTGCCGGAACAGCGGCCGCTATCGGTGCGCTGAGCTTCATCGGGTCGGCCGGTGCAGAGGCCGTCGACTTGTCATACCAGAGCCAGGCCATGAAACCGATATTTACTGCGAGCACCACCGCAAGCAGGGGGACCCAGATGTTGCGCTGGCTACGATGCGTCGCATAACGCACATCGGCCAGGCCTGGCGCTGCACCGCGCTGCCGCTCGGCATCGCTCTTCCTCAGGGCATCAAGGATGAATGACATTTATGGACTACACCATGCTCTGCCTGATTCAGGCTAATTGGTCTGCACCAGTCGCGGCATATCGCCGCTGCTGACTTCGGAATTGATAGCTGCCTGGGTTGCCTGACCGGCAATGCCGTCTACCGGCAACTGGCGCTCGCGCTGATAGTCACGTATCCGGTCGGCGAGATTCTCGTCATACAGTTCAGAATCCGCGGGCTCGACGGAGCTGCCCTGGATGACGGCGAGACTGTCACGCAGCCAGCGCACGCCCGGTTCACGCATGCCGGGCAGAAGCGCATTTACCGCTCCGGTCTGTGGCCGCCACAGCAACAGATATTCACCAAACCAGAACCGCGCCAGCTCCTGGCTGTCGACACGATATTCAGCGCCATCGATATCCAGTGTTGCGGCGCGATCGCCGATCCCGGTGAGCACGACCTGATGTGGATTGCTGTCCTCATCACGAAGCGTAAGGATCACGGGCTGACCGAGTGCCCGCACCTGCTCCAGCGTACCGCGCTGATAAAGGCAATGCAGCCCGCGCTCCTCTGCCTGTACACACGGACGTCTCGAGTCGCTGTGCAGATCGACATTCCAGAGATGGAACAGCTCGCCGAAAGCCGTGTCCGTGCCGGTGCGGGCTGCGTTGTCATGCAGTAGCGGCGCGAGCGGCACCGGCGGTACCTCGTCGTTGTTGCCGGGTACCGGCGGGCGTGCCTCCGCGCCGCCAGCCGGTACGCGGGGGGGCGGTGGCGCAGCCGGAACCACAGCAGCTTCCTGTGCGTGGTTTGCGCGCAGCCACTGCACGCCAGCGAAACCGGAAGCGAGAACGATCAACAAACCCACAACGCCCGCACCGAGCCAGCCACCGGGATGCGCCCACCAGGGCCGTCGCCAGCTGAAGCCTGTCGATGGCTCGTCGTAAACCTCGCGCACAGCCTCGCGTACCAGTTGCGGCGTAATCTGCTGCGTCTCTCCGGTGTAGCCACCAAGCAGCGCCCGGTCTGCAATCACGTTGATCATGCGCGGCACGCCGCCGGAATGACGAAACAGCATGCGCTTGGCAGCCGGGCTAAAGATCGGCCCGATCGCACCGGCAACTTTCAGCCGGTGATCGACATAGAGACTGGTCTCGTCGCTGCTCAAAGGCTCAAGGTGATAACGACCCGTTATCCGCTGCGCCAGCTGTCGCATATCGTTGCGCGCAAGCTGTTCACGCAGCTCTGGCTGGCCGATCAGGATGATCTGCAGGAGTTTCTGCTTGGCCGTCTCAAGATTCGTGAGCAGACGTACCTGCTCCAGAACCTCAAGGCGAAGGTTCTGCGCCTCATCGACGATCAGGATGGTGCGACGTCCGAGGCTGTGGTTGTGCAGCAGAAAGCCGTTCAGGGCGTCAGTCAGCGCCTTGACGCTGTTGCGCTGCTCAGGCAGCGCAACATGCAGCTCTTCACAGATCGCGGTCATGAATTCGATACGCGACAGCTGTGAGTTCAGCACGACAGCAACGTCGGCGAAATCGGGTAACTGCTGCAGCAGACTGCGCACCAGGGTGGTCTTGCCAGTACCCACTTCGCCGGTCAACTGGATAAAGCCGCCACTTTCACGGACACCGTAGATCAGGTGCGCGAGCGCTTCCGCATGCCGCTCACTCATATAGAGGTAACGCGGATCAGGCGTGATCGAGAAGGGCTTCTCGTTCAGACCAAAAAAACTGGTGTACATCCCGTTCGCAAGCCTTCAGCCGGAGGCCGGCATCGCTAAACGCGCTGCCGCAAAACGATAAAGCGGGCTGCCCAGCGCAGTCCATCATAAGACGGTCCGGCGTTCGCGATCGCATCTATCGACTGCTTCAGCAGTTCGTCAGCCCGTTCGCGCGCCTGTGCCATGCCAAACAGATGCGGGTAGGTCGCCTTGTCGCTGGCGAGATCGGAACCACCGGTCTTGCCGGTTTCTGCGCTACTGCCTTCGATATCGAGGATGTCGTCGCGTACCTGAAAGGCGAGTCCGAGCGCATCGACGAAGCGTTCCAGCATGTGCAGCGTGGCAAGCGGAACGTCCGCGCAACAGTAGGCCGCCGACAGCACACTGGCACGCAAAAGGTAACCGGTCTTCAGCCGGTATATATGCTCGAGTTCGGCCGGATCCAGGCGCTTGCCTTCAGATGTCATGTCCATCGACTGCCCGCCGGTCATGCCGCGCGAACCGCAGGCATCCGCCAGCAGCGCGACCAGCCGCACCTGGATTGGCGGATGAGCGCGCAGCGCCGGATGTGTGGCCAGCACCTCAAAAGCCAGCGGCTGCATGGCATCGGCGGCGAGGATTGCGGTGGCCTCGTCGAAAGCGCGATGGGCAGTAGGCCGCCCCCGACGCAGATCGTCATTGTCCATGGCCGGCAGATCGTCATGGATCAGCGAGAAGGTATGCATCAGCTCGATGGCAACAGCCGGTGCATCAAGCATGTCGGGCGACACCCCGAGCGCTTCACCCGTGGCATAGATCAGCAGTGGTCGTATCCGCTTGCCGCCGCTCAGCGCCGAGTAGCGCATCGCCCGGTGCAGGATGGTTGGCGCCACGCTCTCGGCCGGCAGATAGTGGTCAAGCACACCCTCGATGCGCGCGATATAGCCGTCGACCCGGTCGTTGAATGTCATGTTTTCATATTCCTTGCCCGTGCAGGATAGTGGCTTGCGGAGAAGCCGGCTATTCCCCAAGGCTATAATCTTCCGTTTAGCGGCACAGGGTTCACGATGCAAGCGGTCGCGATAGCCCACCCCAACGTGGCACTCATCAAATACTGGGGGAAACGCGCCACAGCCGGCAATCTGCCGGCCACCGGTTCCCTGTCACTGGTGCTCGGCGGACTCACAACCGAAACCCTGGTGCGTTTTGAGGCCGGCCGGCAAGGTGATTGCGTCGTCCTGGACGATCGTGAGGATGCTGAAACCTCGGCGCGCGTCTCGGCCTGCCTGGACCTCCTGCGTCGCGAGGCCGGCATTCGCGATGGTGCTGTCGTGGAATCCCGCAACGACTTTCCTACCGGCGCGGGCCTCGCTTCATCGGCATCCGGATTCGCCGCGCTGGTTGTCGCTGGTGCCGGCGCACTCGGGCTGCGCCTGCCAGCGGCGCGGCTGGCCGAGATCGCGCGCACCGGCTCCGGCTCAGCGGCACGTTCGCTGTCCGGCGGGATCGTACTCCTGAAGAACCAGGCCGAGACCACCGTCTGCACACAGGTCTCGACACCGGCGGACTGGCCGCTGGAGATCGTGGTTGCCGTCACGGCCACCGGACAAAAGGCCGTCAGCTCGCGCCAGGGCATGGCGCTAAGCGAACAGACTTCGCCCTACTATCCCGCTTGGGTAGAAACACATGGCGCAGATCTGGAAGCCGGTCTCGTTGCGGTTCAGAAGCGGGATTTTTTGAAGCTGGCCGAACTGGCTGAACACAACTGCCTGAAGATGCACGCCGTGATGTTGAGCACGCGCCCACCGCTCATCTACTGGACGCCGGCCACACTGGCCTGTCTGCAGCGGGTACGTGAGTTGCGTGCGGCCGGTGTACCCGTCTTCTTCACCATCGATGCGGGACCGCAGTTGAAAGCCGTCTGCCTGCCGGAAGCGGCCAGCGAAGTCGCTGCTGCACTGGCCGCCATCGACGGCGTCCGGAATGTACTGCGCAGCTCGCTGGGTGCGGGAGCGCGACTGCGTACGGCCGGTGATTGAAGCGAGGGCACCGGGCAAGCTCGTCATCGTCGGCGAGTACGCCGTGCTGCATGGCGCACCGGGAATTTCAGTCGCTGTCGATGTCTGCGCCGTGGCCCGGCTGGAGACCCGGTCCGGAGAGGACAGCGAGCTGGTGATACCGGATACCGGCGCGCGGTTCCGGTTTCATTGGGATCACGCTGGCGCTCCACGCTGGGACGATCCGGCACCCGGCGCGCCTGGTTTAGCGCTGGAGTCCTGTATCGCGACCCTCAGGGCGCACCAACTGCTGCCACAGAGCGGAGCGCTGCCGGCCTGCCGGATCGAGCTCGACACCGCGGCCTTTCAGGGCCGGGACAGTTCTGACCGGCGTATCAAGCTGGGACTCGGTTCCAGTGCAGCAATTACCGTCGCATTGATGGCTGCACTCCTGCCGTTCCTGCGCGCTGCACCGCCGTCACACGAGCAGCTGGGCGCGCTCTGCATGGAAGCACATCGGCGTCTGCAGGGTGGTGGCGGCAGCGGTATCGATGTGTTGACCGCGCTGGCCGGCGGCGTGATCAGCATTGGTGATGTGCTGGGCACTGCGGTGTCGCGCGAAACCTCCCTGTCGTGGCCCGAGGATCTTCACATGCTCCCCGTGTGGTCCGGCAATAGCGCCTCGACGCCTGCCATGCTGAGCCGGCTGCAGAGCTACCGTGAGCAGCAGCCGACGGCCTGTGCAAGCCATATGACAAGGCTTGGCGAGATCGCCAGCCACACGCTGTCAGCCTGGCGCACAAAACAGACCGACGCGGTTCTGGCGTCGCTGCGCAGCTATGCAGCAGCGCTGCAAGCTCTGGATCGGGATGCAGGCATCGGTATCTACAGCGGTGGACACGAAGCCATGCGCGAGATCGCGCTGGCACATGGTGCGGTCTACAAACCATCCGGTGCAGGTGGCGGGGATTTCGGCATCGCGTTGACTGCGTCATGCGACGTTCTGGCGGCACTGCGGAAGGACTTTGCGGCTCACAGCTACCTGTGTCTGGCAGCGGGGCTCTGTGCACCCGGTCTGCGGGTGCAGTCCGGGCATCAGGGCTGATAGCGGTAGTATTCGACGCCCAGATCCTGAAAGCTCCGGTCCGAGCGCGAACCGATGTGGTCGATGACGAATTCGCCGGCCAGACTGAGCTGCAGATCCTTCGGCGGCCGACCTTCGCGCAGGGTCAGATATTGCTCGGCAGAAAGGTCTATGGCCGACTCAAGGGCAGTTTCAATGCCGATGCGCGCCGCTGAATCCTGCCAGCCCTCGACGACCCGCAGCGGAATCGCATCCGCGGCGTCACCACTGCCATAGCCGATGGCAAGCAGGTCTCTGCCGGCCAGCTCGACGCCGCGCTGCCCGGCATCGGCAAATCCGGCCGCCAGCCATGCGGGCAACGCGCCCGTATAGAGATTGCCCACTTCCCGCATCCACTCGGAACCGAGCGTCATCTTCGCCAGTACCTGCTGGCTGAAGGCTTCGCTCTGCCGGAAAGCCTTCAGCACCGTCATGCTGAGCGGAAACACTTCTTCATGGATGCGCGCCTGGACAGCCAGCTGGTTAAGCTCAGGCACGGCATTCATTTCAGCGATGACCTCCTGGACCGCCAGGCCGGCACCGCGACTGTAGCTTGCCAGTTCATCACGGTCTGCAGCATCGCCGCTGGCAAGCGCAAACAGGTAAGCCAGACCGAGCCCGGTCTCCGGCATACGCTGATAGGGCCGGTGCATGAATACCGCCTCAAGCTGGCGCAGATATGCGGCAGGCGACAGCGACGACCGCGAATAGAGGTCGTCGAGCGCGCGGTGAATTTCATCGATGTAGCAGTTGGTGGAATAACGCCCGTTGTATACCGGGATGTCGAGCGAAGCTGCTTCGCTACTGCTGCCGGGGCGGGCAGTCAGCGGCTTGCGAAAATCGATGCCGCGGTACTCTGAAGCCGTGCCGGCCAGACGCAGGTCGATGCTGGCCAGTTTGGGTCTGGTCTCAAGCAGCATCGCCACCGCGCCAGCACCTTGCGTCGGCTCGCCGGTGCTGCCGCGTCCATACAGGGCCTTGTCGGTACAGACGACGATGGCCACGCCGTCGCTGCCATCGGTTTGCAGAAAACGGAGCGCGCCACGCAGCGCATAGATGCCGCCCAGACAGGCGTGCTTGAACTCGGGCACTTCACAGTTGCGCGCCAGCGGCGGCGCACCACGCGAACGCAGCGCCGCATCGACCATGCCCTTGATGATGATCGCGCCAGCCGAGTTATCGGTACTCGACTCCGTGCCCAGGGCCAGGTAGCGGACGCTGGCCGGGTCAACCTGATAGCGATCGATGAGGCGCAGGCAGGCATTGGCCGCCATCGTGTAGACACTTTGCCCGGGACCAAGCATACGAAAGCCGGTACCGACGACCTGGCGGATCTTTTCCCAGTCAGAGCCGGTCCATTCACACCACTTGTGCAGATCAACCCGGCAGGGTGGCAGGTACACGGCCATACCGCTCAGCCCGGCAATCGCCTGAGCGGTGCGCGACGAACGCATGTTTAACGTACTGTGATTGTGATTTGCTTCGAGATCACCTGTGGTTCATGCGGAATGTGGTTCGCGTCGCCCAGGATCAACTGCAGTGTGTGCTGACCCGGCGCAAGCGTCACTTCGGTCTCTGTCTGTGCCTTGCCGAAATGCAGGTGCTGGCTGTCTGCCGGCAGCGGCTTGCTAAGGTCGGTCGGGACCGGTGTGTCAATCAGCAGGTGATGATGGCCGCTATTGGGCTCGGCACCGCCTGCCGGCGCGAGGGTCATGCCATGAATGGCAAAAACCACCTTGAGGGGTGAAGTGACAACCTCACCATCAAGCGGACTCACGATCGCTACCGAGGCATCGGCGGGCGACGGCGTACGGGGTATCTCAGCCTGGGCAGTCGTGCCGATCAAGGCAGCGAGCAGCAGCGCCGGGATTAGTGCTGTCTGTTTCATGCGAGGAATCTCCGCTTACCGGAATATTGGTCAATGATACTAACCGACCCGGCTGTGCAGTGTAATGACCGGGTTATGGCCGGGGCGAGGGCTGGATACGGCTTTGCAGCTCTGCGGAGTCGAAATCATCGACGGCCGTCAGAGCCAGCACCGTAGCGTCAAACTGCCGTAGCTGCTCAGCCTCTTCCGCCGACAGAATCCCCTGGATGCGGGCCTGTTCGATATGCTGGTGGAAGTCACCCGGCGGGAGCAGACCGGCCTTGGTTGCTTCACGCACGCGCTGCTGCAGTGGCAGAAGTCTTTCAGCGGTCTCCAGCGCAGCCTGCAGCTGGCCAATCACACAACCCGGTTCGGGTGCTGCATAAATGCCTTCACAGAGCCGGTTACGGGGGTCGGTGGGCCGGGTAATCAGCGCAACGATCTGCTGACCGAGCTCATCTGGCGGCGCAGAGTACATGCGCCCACGCGGAAAAATGCAGACACGCAGCAGGGCTGCGACCCAGCGGTTGGGGAAATTGCGCAGAAACCCGTGCAGCTGTTCCTGCGCCTGGTAAAGCAGCGTCCGACACGACCACTCGACCAGCGGCAGATCACCGGACTGGCGGCCCTGGTTGTCGTAGTGCTTGAGCACCATGCTCGCCAGGTAGATGCAGCTGAACACATCGCCGAGGCGGGCCGACAACATCTCCTTGCGCTTCAGGCCACCGCCGACCACCAGCATCGCCACATCGGCGGCGAGCGCAAATGCCGCGCTATAGCGGTTAACGTGCTGGAAGAAGCGCGCAGTCGGGCCGTCGACGGGCGCATGACTGGCCCGCGCGTTACTGAGTGCCAGCACGAAGGTCCGCGCCGCGTTGCTGATTGCATAGCCGACGTGGGCAAACAGGTAGCGGTCGAATTCGCGCAGGCCGCGGCTGAAATCCGGATCGTTGGCGGCCTCCATTTCTTTCAACACAAAGGGATGGCAGCGGACTGCCCCCTGGCCAAAGATGATCAGGCTGCGCGTCAGGATATTTGCACCCTCGACCGTGATGGCGATCGGTATGCCCTGATAGAGCCGCGCCAGGTAGTTCGAGCGGCCCAGCATGATGCCCTTGCCGCCCTGCACGTCCATGGCATCGTTCGTCACCCGGCGCGCCAGCTCGGTGCAGTGATACTTGAGGATTGCCGAAGGCACCGATGGCCGCTCGCCGCGTGCGATCGCCGTCGCCGTAACCGACAGGCCGGCGTTGATGATGTAGGTGAAGCCGGCCATGCGGGCCAGTGCTTCGCCCACACCCTCGAATTCGCAGACCGGCAGGTTGAACTGGCGGCGCAGCCGCGTGTAGGCACCGGAGGCATAAACGATGGCCTTGCTGCCGCCCATCGCGTTTGCGGGCAGCGTGATGCCACGCCCGGCCGAGAGCTGCTCGACCAGCATCTTCCAGCCCTGGCCGGCCCGTTCCGGCCCACCGATGATGGCATCGAGCGGCACAAACACATCACGACCCTGTGTCGGACCATTCTGAAACGGCACGTTGAGCGGAAAATGCCGGCGGCCGATCGTGATACCCGGCGTACCGACAGGAATCAGCGCGGCGGTAACGCCGCGGTCTTCCTGGGGGCTGAGCAGATGCTCCGGATCGTAGAGCTTGAAGGCCAGTCCGAGCACGGTGGCCACTGGTGCCAGGGTGATATAGCGCTTGTCCCAGTTGAGGCGGATACCGGTGACCTCGCGGCCTTCCCACTGGCCGCGGCAAACCACGCCCGTATCGGGAATCGAAGCGGCATCCGAACCCACGCGCGGGCCAGTCAGTGCAAAGCAGGGGATTTCGTCGCCGCTGGCGAGTCGGGGCAGGTAATAGTCGCGCTGTTCGTCGGTTCCATAGTGCAGCAGCAGTTCTGCCGGACCGAGCGAGTTGGGTACACCGACCGTCGACGCAACGACGGCACTGCGGCTCGACAGTTTTGCGAGCACTGCCGCCACCGCTATCGGCGAGAACTCGAGACCGCCATAGCGCTTGGGGATGATCATCGCGAAGAAGCGGTGCTGGCGGATAAAAGCCCAGACCGCCGGTGGCAGATCGGCCAGCTCGTGGGTGATCTGCCAGTCGTCGCTCAGACGACACAGTTCTTCGGTGGGTCCATCGAGAAAAGCCTGCTCTTCCGGTGTGAGCTGCGGCGGGGGCAGTGCCATCAGGCGACCCCAGTCGGGCAAGCCGGTGAACAGCTCACCGTCCCACCACACCGTGCCGGCCTCCAGCGCCTCACGTTCGGTATCTGAAAGCTGCGGTACGACGGTGCGATAGAAGCGCAGCAGGGGCAGCGTGATCCGTTCGCGGCGGAACTTCACCGAATTCAGCGCGACCAGCCCGGCGAACAAGACCCAGAGCAGCAGTTTCCAGATCGCCCAGCCGGTACCGAGCAGGCTATAGATGAACAGCGCACCACCCAGCGTCAGCGTGGAGGTGGGCAGATCGATACGCCTGTAGGCAAGCAGAATACCGACGCCCAGCAGGGCGACAGTCCATAACAGCCAGATAATGACATCAGTCATCGTGTCACCCCGCTTGGTGCTGTGACTGACTATAAACCACGCGGAGCATCAGGGAGCATCCCGCAGAGACGGCTCCCTGACGCAGTCCGTTCAGAGCAGGGCAGCGATCGCTTCGCGTTCCTGGCGCAGTTCTTCTTCGGTGGCGTTCATGCGCTCACGGCTGAAATCACTGATCGGCAGTCCCTGCACGATCTCGTACTTGCCCTTCGCACAACGTACCGGATATGAGTAGATGATGCCTTCCTTGATGCCATAGCTGCCATCAGACGGTACGGCCATGCTGACCCAGTCATCGCCCGGTGTACCGAGCGCCCAGTCGCGGATATGGTCGATAGCGGCCGATGCCGCTGAAGCCGCACTCGACAGGCCGCGCGCCTTGATGATCGCAGCACCGCGCTGCTGCACGACGGGGATAAATTCATCCTTGACCCACGTGGCGTCAACCAGTTCGCTGGCGCGCCGCTCATTGATCACGGCCTGGCTGATATCCGGATACTGGGTGGCTGAATGATTGCCCCAGACTGTCATGCGGCTGATCTGGCTGACGTGTGTACCCGTCTTCTGCGCGAGCTGCGCGAGGGCGCGGTTGTGATCAAGTCGCATCATCGCCGTGAAGTTGGCCGGATTCAGTGTCGGTGCGTTGGCCTGTGCGATCAGTGCATTGGTGTTGGCCGGATTGCCGACCACCAGTACCTTTACGCCGCGGCTGGCATGTTCATTGAGCGCCTTGCCCTGCACCGAGAAGATTTTTGCATTCTCACGCAGCAGATCGCCCCGCTCCATGCCCGGGCCGCGCGGCTTCGCGCCGACCAGCAGCGCGTAATCCGTATCCTTGAACGCCACATCAGGCTGATCGGTGGCCACAACGCCCTGCAGGGTTGGAAATGCACAGTCTTCGAGTTCCATGACCACGCCGTTCAGCGCATTCAGTGCGGGCGTGATTTCCAGCAACTGCAGAATCACCGGCTGGTTTGGCCCGAGCAGCTGCCCGGAGGCAATGCGAAAGGCGAGCTGATAGCCGATCTGGCCGGCGGCGCCGGTAATAGTCACTCTCGCGGCTTTGGTCATGAGACTTGAGTTCCTCTTTGCGGGGCGCGGATTTTAGCTGCCATACGGGAGCCCGGCCAGATCCCCAGACCCGGCCCAGGTACGGTTACTTTCTGGCGGCCTTGTAAGCCTTGATCTGGTCGTTGAACCGCGCTGCGATGGATTCTTCGGCATCGACGGCGGCATTGTAGCGCTTGACGTGCATCGCCTTTGTTTCAGGCGTCTGCTCCTCTACCGGCAGGGCGGCCTGTTCAGCATCCAGACAGGCCATATAGACATCCATATCAGCGATGTACTTTTTGACCACGGCAGATGCGGCGTTCATTTCTGCCTCGCTGGCCTTCGCGCCATCGGGCAGCGAGGCATCAGCCGGATATTCGCAGGCAGCTATAGCGGGATTCGAGACGGCAAAAGCGATACCGAGTACGGCGGTCAACATGAATTTCTGCATGGCGCGGAGCCCTCCGGTTGAGAATGATTGTTATCCAGGCCAGCCAATTATGCCGCAGCCTCAGCCGCGAGCGAACAGGCTGCGATAGCGGCCTGCCGCACCGCTCTGATCCAGCAGCAAATCACGGAAGTCATCCACGGCCATCACCCGGCCAAACAGGAGGCCCTGCGCATAGTCGCAGTTGAGCGCCTTCAGAAAACGCAGTTGTTCTTCCGACTCCACGCCCTCGGCCACCACGTCAAGGCGCAGCGTGTGTCCCATCTCGATGATCAGCGCGACGATCGTGGCCTGGTCGTGGCCGGTTGTCGCATGGCGGACAAAGGACTGATCGATCTTGAGCGTAGTAATCGGAAACTGCTGGAGCGCGCTCAGCGAGGAGTAGCCGGTACCAAAATCGTCGATGGCGAGCCGCAGGCCCATCTGGTGCAGCTCGGTGAGGATCCGCGTGGTACGTACCGGATCCTCCATCAATGTGGTCTCGGTGATTTCCAGTTCGAGGCTGTCGGGTGACACGCCGTGCTTGCTGCAGATGCCAGTGACCCGGCTGATGAAGTCGCGCTGTTTCAGCTGGCGCAGCGACAGGTTCACGGAGATCCGGCCCGGATTGATGTCGCTGTCGCGCAGGCTGCGATAGTCCTGGCAGACGCGGTCCAGCACCCATTCACCGAGTTCCAGTATCAGGTTGCTCTCTTCAGCCAGCGGGATGAACTCGGCGGGCAGGACCAGGCCGCGGTCAGTCAGCTCCCAGCGCACCAGCGCCTCCGCGCCGGCAATCGAGCCGTCGCGCAGATCGACCTTGGGCTGGTAGTGAACGCGCAGTTCATTCTTTTCGAAGGCCTTGCGGAGACGGCTCTTCAGCATCAGCCGGTCAACCGCTGCAGCGTTCATGTCCGGGTGATACACGTCGAGGGCACCGCCACCCTGCCGTTTGGCACGATAGAGCGCGGCATCGGCGTTGCGGATCAGGTCAATGACGTTATTGCCGTCGCCCGGATAGAGGGAAATTCCGGCACTGACCGTGGTATAGATCTGGTGCCCCTGAAAATTCAGCGGCTCGCTGATCGCCTCCTGCAGCAGACGCGTGGTGGCCACAACCTCGGCGCGGAGATTGCGCGCCGGATCGAGGTTGTCGAGCACCACACCGAACTCATCGCCAGCCAGCCGCCCGATAACCGAACCTTCGGGCAACAGGCTACGCATCCTGGTGGTGAGCGTTTCCAGGCAGAGGTCGCCAGCGGTGTGCCCGAAGGTATCGTTGATCTCCTTGAACTTGTCCACATCCATATAGACCAGCGCGAGGCGATGCTTGCCACGTCGCGCGCGCGCCAACGCGCGTTGCAGCAGATGCTGGAACTGCATGCGGTTCGGCACCTTGGTGAGCGCATCAATGCGGGCCAGGTAACGGATGCGCTGCTCAGCCAGCTTGCGCTCGCTGATGTTGTGCACGGTAAT
>JBATNV010000153.1:0-8085 GCA_049290495.1 Gammaproteobacteria bacterium
ATGACGCAGCGGGCGCTGGGGGGATGTGGCAGGGGGTATGTCGTAACCGCGGCCCAGCGTGAATCTGCGGTACTTTTTGCCGCGTGATGCCAGAAGCGCAGTCGGAGCTGCCTGCGCAACGAGCACATCAGGCTGGAGCTGCTCGAAGAGGCTTTCCCATGCGCCGATCAGGGTGGCGAGGGTGGAGGCGTCGTTGTAACCGCAGTGCAACAGATCGTCGCTGTACAACAGCACGGGCGGCGGAGCTTCTCCCGGCTGCGGTTTGCCCGGCGACCTGTAGGGTGCCTGTACGACCTTGAAGTCGGTGGAACCGCCAAATTGTGACATCGCAGCGGGATTGCGCAGCGCGAGATCAACGTTTAGGCCGCGCCGTGCGAGCGCCTCGGCGACCGGCAAGATTTGTGTAATGTGGCCGAAGTTACGCCCCATTTCCCAGGCAAACAATACGCGCATGCGAAAGTCCTATCGGTGACGCCTCTCAAGCTCGGTGACGACATCAGCCAGGCCTGTTTCACGTGAGTTCAGCAGTACGAGCATGTGATAGAGCAGATCGGCTGCTTCCGAGATCACCTTCGCACGGTCGTCGGTAACGCTGGCCAGAGCAAGTTCCACACCTTCCTCGCCGACCTTCTGCGCAATGCGCGAGGGACCGGCCCTGAACAGTTTCGCCGTGTAGCTGGTTTCGCTGCGCTCAGCCTTGCGTGCGGCGATCACCTGCTCAAGCTGCAGCAGAAATCCGATGTCGGGGGAACTCATGGTCGTACCTCAATGCCTTCGCTACGCAGATAAGTCTTGAGCGTCTGGATGTTGATCGCGCCGCTGTGAAAGACGCTGGCGGCGAGTGCACCGTCAACACCAGCCTGAACGAACACATCGCGGAAGTGTTCCGGCGTTCCCGCGCCACCCGAGGCGATCAGCGGCACGGTGGCTGCCGCGCGCATTACTTTCAGCTGGGCCAGATCATAGCCACGCCGCACGCCGTCCTGGTTCATGCAATTAAGGACGATTTCACCGGCGCCGCGGCGCTGGGCCTCGATGATCCAGTCTTCGGTCCTGAGCCCCGCCGCGCGCGTCTTGTCCGGGTCGCCGGTGAACTGATAGACGTGCCAGTCGCCGTCTTCCTCACGGCTGTCGATGCCGACCACCACGCACTGCGTGCCGAAGCGTCGCGCGAGCTCGGTGATCAGTCCCGGGTCAGTCAGTGCAGGTGTGTTGATCGAGATCTTGTCGGCACCAAAGTTCAGTACTTCCTCCGCATCGCGGATGCTGCGGATACCACCGGCCACGCAGAAGGGAATGTCGAGGACCTCAGCGACGCGGTGGATCCAGCGCCGGTCGACGCTGCGTCCTTCCGGGCTGGCAGTGATGTCGTAAAAGACCAGCTCGTCCGCGCCTTCATCGCGATAGCGGGCAGCAAGTTCCAGGATGTCGCCGACCACGCGGTGATCGCGAAACTGGACACCTTTGACGACGTGTCCGTCGCGGACATCGAGGCAGGGAATTATGCGTCGTGCGAGAATTTCCGGATCTCCTCAAGTGTCAGGCGTCCGTCCAGCAGCGCCTTACCCGTGACCGCGGCGGACACGCCGGTCTGTTGCAGCGCCTGCAGGTCAGCCAGCGAACTGACGCCGCCCGATGCGATAACTTGCGCACCGGGAAAGCGTCGCGAGCACTCTGCATACAGATCGATATTCGGGCCACCCAGGGTGCCGTCGCGGGCAATATCCGTACACAGAAAGTGAATCCCGCCGTTTGCCGTGAACTGTGCAAGCAGGGTCCACAGGCTGAGACCGCTGTCGTGCACCCAGCCGCGGGTCAGGATCTGCGGATCACCGGACTCGGGTACGCGCACGTCGAAGGCAAAAACCACGTGTTCGGCACCGAGATCACCAAGCAAGGCCAGTGCAGTTTCCGGTTTCTCGGCCGCGATTGAACCGAGCACGACGCGCGTGGCGCCAGCGTCGCGCAATTGCTGTGCGCGCTGCAAATCACGGATGCCACCGCCGGCCTGAACGGCCATGCCTCCGCCAGCAGCCATCGCCTTGATTAGTGGCATATTGGTCGGGCTACCGCTGCGTGCGCCATCCAGGTCGACGACATGCAGGCGCCCCATGCCGGCTTCACGATAGGTAGAGGCCAGCTCGACCGGATCCTGCGTGTAACCGGAGACCTTGTTGAAGTCGCCCTGGTAGAGACGGACGCACTGGCCGTCCAGCAGGTCGATGGCGGGTATCACTTCCATGTGCAGGCCTCAGCAGCGGCTCAGAAAGTTGTCGAGAATCCGGGCGCCGAGCGGCCCTGATCGTTCCGGATGAAACTGGGCGGCGTAAAAATTGTCCCGCCCTGCGACCGCCGTAAACGGCCAGCCGTAGTCGGTCGTGGCGATCGTGTGGTCAGATACATCAGCGGCATAGCTGTGTACGAAGTAGAAATAGCTGTCCTCAGGAATACCGTCGAGCAGTGGCGACTGACGTCTGCGCCTGATCTGGTTCCAGCCCATATGCGGGATAGGCCGGTCAGGCGCCGGTGCAAAGCGGCGGACGCGACCGGGCAGGATGCCCAGGCAGGCGACATCGTCCTCTTCAGACGATTCAAACAGCAGTTGCAGACCGAGGCAGATGCCGAGTACCGGCTGCCTGAGTTCCGGGATCAGCAAGTCCAGACCGGCTCTCTGCAGTCGCTCCATTGCGGCCCGCGCTGCGCCGACGCCCGGCAGGATTACATGTGAGGCGGCGCGGATCGTCGCTGGATCGCTGCTCAACGCGCCGGTGTAGCCAAGGCGTTGCAGGGCAAGATTCAGCGAGGCGATATTCGCTCCACCGCCATCGACGATGACGACCTCGCGGGACCCAGTGCTCACAGCGTGCCTTTGGTACTGGGCAGCGACTGGCCGGTTCGTGCAATGGCCTGACGCAGCGTTCGACCCAGGCCCTTGAAGCAGGCTTCAATCATGTGGTGCGCATTCTCGCCGCGCACCGTGATGTGCAGGTTGGCGCCCAGGCTATCGGACAGTGAGCGAAAAAAGTGTGGCACGAGTTCAGTCGGTAACTGCCCGACTTCAGAGCGGGGGAACTTGCCCTTGAAAACCAGGCAAGCACGTCCGGAGAGGTCAAGAGCGACCTGCACCCAGGCTTCGTCCATCGGCAGGACGAAGCCATAGCGCGCGATGCCACGCTTGTCGCCGAGCGCCTGGCGCAGTGCCGAGCCGAGCGCCAGGGCCACGTCCTCGACCGTGTGGTGTTCATCGATATGCAGATCGCCCTCGCAGCTGAGCGACAGGGCAAAGCCACCGTGCTTGGCGATCTGTTCGAGCATGTGATCGAAGAACCCGATGCCGGTGTGTACGGAAACAGGCTGTTCGGCATCCAGGTCGACGCTGACCTGAATACGGGTTTCACGGGTTTCGCGCAGCACGCTCGCGGTACGTGGCTGGTCGAGCAACTCGTGCACGATGCGCGCCCAGCAGTCAGGGTCCGTCGGGTCTATCCGATAGCCAGACACGCCGATGTTGCGTGCGAACTCAAGATCCGTATCACGGTCGCCGGCGACAAAGCTGCGTTCGCGATCAAACTTCAGGCTGCGGGCGGCCTCACCCAGAATGCCGGGATTCGGCTTGCGGCAGCTGCAACCATCAGCAGGCTTGTGAGGGCAGATAAAGACATGCGCGAACTCAATGCCCTGTGAACGAAACAGCTCGAGCACAAAGTCCTGTACGCGGCGAAAATCAGCTTCGGGAAAGCTTGCTGTGCCGAGTCCGTCCTGGTTGGTGACCATCGCGAATTCATAGCCTGAGTCGCGCAGTCGCAGTAGTGCCGGTATCACGCCCGGCACGAGCGCGACCTTTTCAAGCTGATCGACCTGCTCGTCCGCCGGCTCGAGAATCAGGGTGCCGTCCCTGTCCAGAAAAGCGATTTTGCCTGCCGTTGCCATCATGACCTCAGGGCTTTCAGGAGTTGCTCATTGTCGGCGGGTGAGCCGACTGTGATACGTATGCAGTTCGGCAGCATCGGATCCCAGCCAAAGTCGCGCAGCAGGATCTTGCCAGCCTGCGCCCTGGCCGAGAGGGTAGATCCCGGCGTGGTTTCGATAAGCAGAAAGTTGGCGTCACTGGGCCAGACCCTCAGCACATCCGGCAGCTGTATCAGCTCATCGGCCAGCTGCTTGCGTTCCGCGATGATGATCTGGCGGCGAGTGGCGAGTTCGGTCTGTGCCTCGGCGCTGAGGCAGCGGAGCACGGCGTCCTGGCTGGCGGTCGGGAAGCAGTAGGGCGGCAATATGCGACCGATCAGCTCAATGAGTGGCGCGCGGCCAATCAGTGAACCGCAGCGGATGCCGGCCAGGCTCAGCGACTTGGACAGGGTGCGCAGCACCACGATGTTGTCATGACGCGCCAGCAGCTCGTGCATGGGATCGGCGGCGGCAAACTCGATATATGCACCGTCGAGCACCACGACGCCGCGGCCAGCGAGAGCTGTGGCGAGCCGGTCGATATCGCTGTCGGGAGTGCGGTTGCCGGTCGGGTTATTCGGTGAGCACACAAAGACGAGTTTGCTGTGATCCGTCCACCGTGCGCAGATCCCCTCTACAGGCAGGGTGTAGCCGTATTCCCGGTTGAGCGGAATCTGCCGGATGCCGGCACCCTGTACCTGTGCGTAGAACTCGTACATGCCGAAGGTCGGTGGGCAGATGATGATCTCGTCGTGGCCCGCGCGGCAGAAACTGCGAATCAGCAGGTCGATGGCTTCGCTCGATCCCCGCGTTACCAGCAGTCCGTCTGCCGGAACGCCATAGTGTGCGGCAAGCTTCGTCGTCAGCTCTGCAGGACGCGGATCCGGATAACGATTCAGGCCGTCACGGCTTTCATCGCCGGGGGGGCGCCAGGGCGTCTCGTTGGCATTGAGCCGGATAAAACCACCGACGTAGTCGGCAGGCTTGTAGGGCTTCAACCTGGAGATTTCGGGGCGCAGCAATTTGAGCGTGGCGCTCATGCGCGCTGCCCGCTGTCTGTCGGTTCCAGGCGCGCGGCGAGAGCCTGCGCGTGGGCCTCGAGTCCCTCGAGCCTTGCAAGCGTACGTACCGTCGGCGCCAGCGTGCGCAAGCCCGGCAGCGTGGCCTCCTGCAGCGTCATACGCCGCTGGAAATCCGCCACCGATAAACCGCTGTAGGCGCGTGCATAGCCGTAGGTCGGCAGCACATGGTTGGTGCCGCTGCAGTAGTCGCCAACCGATTCCGGCGTCCACTCACCGATGAAAACCGAACCGGCTGTGTCTACGCCTGCGGCCAGCGCCCGCGGCTCAGCGGTCTGCAGGATCAGATGTTCGGGCGCGTAGTCATTCGCTACCGTCACGGCATCCGCCAGCGTTGGCACGATGACGGCGACCGCGTGTGTGAGCGCAGTGCGGATGGTGTCTCGACGCGGCAGACCGGGCAGCGCACGGTCGATCTCAGCTTGCACGGCACTCACCAGAGCCTGGTCTGTGCAGACCAGCATCACATGAGAATCCGGGCCGTGCTCCGCCTGTGAAAGCAGATCGAGTGCGACGTAGCGCGGGTTGGCATCGCGGTCTGCGATGACCATGACCTCCGATGGACCCGCCGGCATATCGAGCGCTGCACCGGCCGGGTCAGCAGCAACCAGCGTCTTGGCCGCCGTCACCCAGGCGTTGCCGGGGCCAAAGATCTTCACGACCTTGGGTACCGTCGCAGTGCCATAAGCCATCGCAGCGATCGCCTGGGCACCGCCAGCCTTGTAGATATCGCGAATGCCGCAGGTCCATGCCGCTGTAACCACGGCAGGATCGGCGCGGCCATCGGGGCGCGGCGGCGTGCACATGACGCGCACCGGACAGCCGGCGATGCCGGAGGGTACAGCGAGCATGATCGCCGTTGAAGGTAGCGGAGCGGTACCGGCCGGCACATACAGGCCGACTGAGCGCAATGGCTTGCTGATGCGTTCGCAGATCACGCCTGGCACGGTTTCGACGCGGATGGGCGCTGCGTGCTGCGCGGCATGAAAGCGCGTGACATTGTCGATTGCCGTGCCGATGGCCTGCTTTTCATCGGCTGAGAGTGCGGCTGCGGCGGCCTTGACCTCATCGGCATCAACGCGCAGCGAATCAAGCTTTGCGCCATCGAGTTCTGCTGCCAGGCTGAATAATGCCGCGTCACCTTCGGCACGCACGCGGTCGACAATCTCGCGAACGCGGTGGCTGATGCTGTCACCGCGCTGTACGGCCGGACGCTGCAGTACCAGGCTGCGTGCCGCATCGTCCAGTGATGTCCAGTCAACGATACGCATGTTGTTCAGGCGAGCATTTTTTCTACAGGTATGACGAGGATCGAGGTTGCCCCGGCGCTCTTGAGCGCTTCCAGCGTTTCCCAGAACACGTTCTCCCGGCACACGACGTGCACAGCGACCCGGTCATCCAGGCTGTCCAGCGGCAGCACTGTCGGAGACTCCGAGCCGGGCAGCAGAGCCGCGATCTGCGCAAGTGCCGACTTCGGCGCGTGCATCATGATGTACTTGCTCTCGCGCACCTGCATAACGCCTTCGACACGCTGAAGCAGGCGATTGATCCACTCGGTCTTTTCCGGCGGCACGGCCACCGGGGTCTGCAGGATTACCGCATGGCTTTCGAGAATGGTTTCACCCTCGCGAAGCTTGTTGGCAAGCAGAGTGGAACCGGTAGAAACCAGATCGCAGATCGCTTCAGCGCGACCGAGGCTTGGCGCAATCTCGACCGCGCCGGAAAACTCGACAACGCCGGCATCGATATTATTGCGCTGCAGGTAGTCGCGCACGATCGACGGATAACTGGTGGCGATCTTCTTGCCCGCCAGATCGCGGACGTTGCGTAGCGGGCTACCGTCCGGATAGGCGAAGGCGAGCCGGCAGTGCCCGTAGTCCAGGGAACGGATGATCTGGAAAGGCGTGACCGGGTCCTGTGCGAGGAAGTGCAGGCGTTTCTCTTCGACGATATTGAGACCGGCGATACCCAGATCGCAGACATCGTCACGTACCAGGCCGGGGATGTCGTCGTCGCGGACCAGCAGCACATCCACCGGCATGTTTTCGCCAAAGGCGATCAGCTGATCGGGGCCTCGCGTGTACTTGAGGCCACAGCGCTGCAGCAGATCCAGCGACTGTTCGGTCAGTCGGCCAGATTTCTGGATGGCGATCTTGATACGTGCTGGCTTGTCAGTCATAAAACCTACTTTTTTCCGCGCTGCAGGGCTTTTCTGTAACCGCCTGCACCAATGTTCAGGGAACGGGCCACGCGGCCGATCGTCGTCACGCTGACGCCGGTCTGGTCGTGGATCTGGCGATAGGGCAGGCCACGGTCCAGAAGTTCTGCGACATGCCAGCGGTCGGTGAGCGCCTGCAACTCGGCAGGGGTGCACAGATCGATGAAAAATGCGCGCAGTTCGCTGACATCACGCAGGCTGAGGAGCGCGCGAAACAGTGCCTGTTCTGCGGCGGCCTCGTCCTGCTTGTCGAGTATGCGATGTTCTTTCATGTGCTGATGTAATATTACGCTATTACATTAATACATCGACATGGGCTTTGGCAAGCGGGGTTTCTCCCTTGGGCCTACTGCGTATCGAGTGCCCGCAGGATCGCGTCGCCCATATCAGGAGTGCTGACCGGTGTCTTGCCTGGCAGGGCGATATCTGCGGTGCGGCAACCGCTCTCGATGGCCGTGATGACTGCCTGTTCGATCGCACGGGCTTCGGTCTCCAGGCCCAGTGAATGACGCAGCAGCATCGCGGCACTGAGAATCGTGCCGCAGGGATTGGCGATTCCCTGTCCGGCAATGTCGGGGGCTGAGCCGTGGATCGGTTCGTAGAGACCGCGCTTTTCGGCATTCAGCGATGCGGAGGGCAGCATGCCCAGCGAACCGGTCAGCATCGAGGCTTCGTCAGTCAGGATGTCACCGAACAGGTTTTCGGTCACGAGCACATCGAAATCTGCAGCGCGCGACAGCAGGTGCATGGCAGCAGCATCGACGTAGAGGTGGTCCAGCTTCACATCGGGAAATTCCCGGGCGTAGAGTTCGGTCGCAATCGAGCGCCACAGCCTGGAGG
>JBATNV010000154.1:0-3743 GCA_049290495.1 Gammaproteobacteria bacterium
GAGAAACCGGATGTGGAGGGTTGCTGGAAATCTGCGCCTGGAATGCTAACCATGAATGGCTGGTTTCAGTCCGTAGCCGTTGTTTTCCCGGCATTCTGCGCTACCGGGCCGGGCAAGGGCAAATGCCGTCTGCCAGATGCCATTTCTGCTGGGCCGGTCCTAGCCGGAATGTCTGCGTGACAACTCACGATAGACCGCATCCAGTTCTGTTACGCGCCGTCGGGTATCGGCCAGGCTGCCGGAATTGTCCACGACATCGTCCGCACGGGCGAGGCGCGCAGCGCGGCCGACCTGCGCGGCCAGCACTTTTTTCGCATGCGTTGCGCTTTCGCCGTCACGCATCATCAGGCGCTCAAGCTGGAGTTCTTCCGGGCAGTCGACAACCAGCACCCGGTCGACGCGCTGCTGCAGGCCCGACTCGATGAGCAGCGGCACCACCACTACCTGATAGGGACCGCCTGCCTGCCGGCACTGCGCTTCCATCGCCACGCGGATACGCGGATGAGTGATCGCTTCCAGCTGTTTGCGGCGTGCAGGCTCTGAAAAGACGATTTTGCGCAGCCGCGGGCGATCCAGGCTGCCATCCGGCAGCAGCACTTCCGCGCCAAATGCGGCGGCGATTTCCTGCAGGGCTTGCGAGCCGCGGCTTACGACCTCGCGTGCGATCAGGTCGGTGTCGATTACGGGTACGCCGAGTTGCGCAAACATATCGGCCACGGCGCTTTTGCCGCTGGCGATGCCGCCGGTCAGCCCCACGCGCCAGGTGCGCTGCTCGGCAGGTGTCGGGTGGCTCGTGCCCGGCTGCGCTTGCATAGCGGTCTCAGCTGAAAACCCGCAGGAAAGGCACCGCGGTCAGCAGCGGCTCACCCCAGGCCATCGCTACGAAGCCGGCTGCCGCCAGATAGGGTCCAAAGGGAATCGGCTCCTTGCGACCATGCCGTCCCAGTGCGATCAGTGCGATGCCGGTCACTGCACCGCTCAGGGCGGAGAGCAGGAGTATGGGCAGGAACATCTGGTAGCCGAGCCAGGCGAGGAGTGCGGCGAAGAGTTTGAAGTCGCCATAGCCCATGCCTTCCTTGCCGGTGGCCAGCTTGAAGCCCTGGTATACGAGCCACAGGCTCATGTAGCCGGCAATTGCGCCGATCACGCCGTCTGAGAGACTCACCGCGAAGGGGCCAGGCGTCGCGTGCGGAACCGCGAGCAGATGAAACAGCAGTCCGCCCCACAGTAATGGCACGGTAATGGAGTCGGGCAGCAGCTGGTGGTCGAGGTCGATTACCGTCAGTGCGATCAGTGCCCAGCTGACCACCACCGCTGCCGCAGCATCGGCGGTATAACCGAAGTGCCAGACCAGCCAGGCAGTAACGAGACCCGTGAATGCCTCCACGACCGGATAGCGCGCGGAAATCGCAGCGCCGCAGGCCGCACAACGACCGCGCAGCCAGAGCCAGCCGAACAGCGGAATATTGTGTCGTGCCTTGATGGGCGCCTTGCAGGCCGGGCAGCCCGAGCGCGGCACGACCAGGTTGAAGGGCTCGGTATCGGGCTGGCTGGCAGTTACTGCTGCATCGCTGCCTTCAAACAACGCCCGGCACTGCTCGCGCCATTCCCGCTCCATCATGAGCGGCAGACGGTAGATCACTACGTTCAGGAAGCTGCCCACCAGCAGGCCGATCAGGCCGGCAAATGCCGCCAGCAGCGGCAAGGTGGATTGCAACGCGCCGGACTCGATCAGATGACCGCGCCCATCTTGAAGATCGGCAGGTACATCGCGACGACCATACCGCCGACGAGCACGCCGAGTATGGCCATGATCATCGGTTCGAGCAGGCTGCTCATGCTGTCCACTGCGTTGTCGACATCCGCTTCGTAGAAATCAGCGACCTTCGAGGACATCTCGTCCAGCGAACCGGACTCTTCACCCACGGCGATCATCTGGATCACCATGTTGGGAAACAGGCCGGTATTTTCCATGGCCCGCTGCAGGCGCTGGCCAGTCGAGACTTCGTCGCGCATGGCCAGCACGGCTTTCTCGTAAACGATGTTGCCGGTTGCTCCAGCCACGGATTGCAGGGCCTCGACCAGTGGTACACCGGCGCTGAACATGGTGGACAGGGTGCGGGCAAAACGCGCGATGGAGGCCTTGACGAGAATCGAGCCAACGATCGGCAGTTTCAGCATCAGGCGGTCTTCAAACTCACGCAGCTTTTTCGAGCGCTTCTTCGTGTAGAGGTAAAAAGCGACGCCGCCGCCGATCACTATGGCAACCGCCCAGCCCTTGGTCTGTACGAACATCGACAGGTCGATCACCATGCGGGTAAAGGCCGGCAGATCGGCGCCGAAGCCCTTGAACAGTGATTCGAATTGCGGGATCACGAAGATCAGCAGGATCATTGAGACGATGAAGGCTACAACCAGTACCGCCGCCGGATAAAACAGCGCCTTCTTGATCTTCTTCTTGATGGCCTCGGTTTTTTCCTTGTAGGTCGCGATCTTGTCCAGCAGGGTGTCGAGTGCGCCGGCCTGTTCGCCGGCGGTCACCAGGTTGACGAACAGATCATCGAAGTACAGCGGATGGCGGCCGAGCGCTTCGGCAAGCGCGGTACCGGATTCCAGATCGGCCCGGACGCTGAGGATCAGTTTCTGCATCGCCGGGTTGTCGTGTCCGGCACCGACGATATCGAAGGCCTGTACCAGCGGAATGCCGGCGGCGAGCATGGTGGCGATCTGGCGGCTGAAGATGGCGATGTCGCCGGGGGTTACCTTGCCGCCGCCCTTGAACAGCGTGGATTCCTTGCGGATGCGCACGGGCACGACGCCCTGCTTGCGCAGTACGGCACGAACCGCGGCCTCGCTGGCGGCCATGGTCTTGCCGCGAACCTTCTGGCCCCGGTTGTCAGTGCCTTCCCACTTGAACCCGACCTGATTGATGGCAACGCCTGCAGCCATGACCCCAACTCCAATTGTGGGAGCGCCTTCAGGCGCGATCCCGAATCGTCAAAATCATGACCGCGCCTGAAGGCGCTCCTACATCAAGACTCGATTGTAACCCTATTGATTTCCTCAAGACTTGTAAGCCCGTCCTTGACTTTCTGCAGCGCTGATCGTCGCAGCGACCAGACTCCTTCCTTTTCGGCCTGCTCGGCGATCTGCACGGCATTGCCGCCTTCGAGGATGATCCGGCCGATGGTTTCGGTCACCGGCATGACCTGGTAAATACCCACGCGGCCCTTGTAGCCGTCGTTGCATTGCTTGCAGCCGACCGGGCCAAAGATCCGCAGCCCGGCGCTAATGTCTTCCTTGGTGAAGCCCTCCAGGAGTACCGCGTCATCGGGAATATCTCGCAGCTCCTTGCATTGCTGACACAGGCGGCGGGCCAGACGCTGGGCGATGATCAGATGCACCGAGGTGGCAATGGCATAGGGCTTGACGCCCATGTCGACCATGCGCGTCAGGGTGCGTGGCGCATCGTTGGTGTGCAGGGTCGAGAGCACCAGATGCCCGGTCTGCGCGGCCTTGATGGCCGTCTCGGCGGTTTCGAGATCGCGGATTTCGCCAACCATGATCACGTCCGGATCCTGGCGCAAAAAGGCCTTGAGCGCCGCGGCGAAGGTCAGCCCCACCTTGGGATTGACGTTTACCTGGTTGATGCCGGGCACGTTGATTTCGACCGGGTCTTCGCAGGTCGAGATGTTGCGGTCTTCAGTGTTCAGGATGTTGATGCCGGTATACAGCGACACGGT
>JBATNV010000155.1:0-7600 GCA_049290495.1 Gammaproteobacteria bacterium
GAAGCTGCGATAGAGCGCCAGGTCGTAGATGATCTTCAGGCCGCCGGCGAGCAGAAACGGTGCGTGCAGCGACGTGGCCAGCAGCGCCCCGCTCAAGGCCGGCGACAGCGCTGCACCCAGCGAACGCGCGATGGTCGTTACGCCTGATGCCGCCGAGCGTTCGTCCGGATCGACCACCGCCATGGTGTAGGACTGCCGCGTCGGCACGTCCATCTGTGAAATCGTGAAGCGCACCAGCAGCACGGCGAGCGCCCACGCCAGGGTCGGCATGAAGGGCACCAGGCAGAGCAGGATGTTCGAGGGCAGGTGCGTGAAGACCATCGTGTTGATCAGCCCAAAGCGTGCCGCCAGTCGACTCGCCAGCAGCGCCGACATGCCGGCCAGCAGGTTTGCGACAAAAAATACTGTGCCCAGTACCGCTTCGTTGATGCCGAAGCGCAGGTAAAACCAGTAAGCGAGCAGGCTCTGGATGACAAAACCGCCGGCGAAAGCATCGATGGCAAACAGCACACTGAGACGGGCCACCACACCGCGCGAACGGTGCAGGCCAAAGCGCCGTTGCGGTACACCCGGCGGAAGCTGTACCTCAATCTGTGCTGACAGGCGCAGGAACAGCAGCACCAGTACACCACCGAGCACGGCATAGGTGGCCAGCACGCTCTGATAGGAAGCGAGTGCCGTCAGGCCCGTTTTCTGCAGACCAAATGCCAGCCAGCCACCAGCGAGCGAGCCCGCAGCCGTCGCCAGTGATCCGGCGAGGTGATACCAGGCGAACAGACGAGTGCGGTTCTGACCGGGCACCAGGCCGGTCAGCGCTGCCTGTTCGACGGAAAGAAATGGCCCGATCTCGTAACCGCTCGGGCTGATGACACCGATGATCGCCGCCAGAGCGAGCAACAGCGGCTCATCGGTCAGCACGAATGCCGTACCGGCCAGCACCATCAGCACGGCCCCCAGCAGCAGGGTACGCCGGCGGCCGAAGCGATCGGCGATCGTAGTCAGCCAGAGCGTGATCGCTGCATCACCCAGCAGGGTCGCCGACAGCAGCAGGCCGATGCCCCAGTCGCTGAGTCCGCGCGCAGCGAGATAGAGCGCCAGCACCACGGATACGAAGCCATAGGCGAACAGTCGTACGACGCGGGCCGCGAACAGTACCCGGATATCGCGGGTCACTAGCGGCGAAGCGATCGTCATTCAGGGTTCCGGAATGGTCCAGAGATCAGGCGAACGCGGAAAGCTGGTGAGCCAACGGTCGAAAACGACGGCACGCAGGGCAACCAGCGCGCCGAGCGTGAGTTCCCCGAGCTTGCGCGGCGTGCTGACCACAACCCGGCTGTCCCAGGCGCGCGCACCGCGTGCGATCACCAGTCGGCCGATCGCACGGTAGATGCCGAGTGCCGCCGCCACCGCCCAGGCCGACCTGAAGGGCAGCGCCTTCAGGCCACAGTCCGCCGACCGGTAATAGCGCTCGGCCTCATCCAGCAGGCGCGCCGCGACACGGGCAACTACAGCGCGGTTTGCGGGATCACGAAGCGTCGTGGTGGAAATCCCCGCCTCGGCCAGCCAGGTGGCGGGCAGATAACAGCGTCCGCTGCCAGCATCATCCAGCACGTCGCGGGCAATATTTGTAAGCTGGAAGGCGATACCGAGATCCGCCGCGCGCTGCAGGTTAGAAACATCACGCACGCCCATGATCTGCGCCATCATGACCCCGACCACGCCGGCAACCCGATAGCAGTACAACAGCGTGTCGTCGAAGTTGCGGTATTCGTGGCCGCTCACATCCATTTCGAATCCGGCCAGCAGCTCCAGCGCATGCCGCTCGGGAATCCCGCATTCAGTGCCGACGCGCTGCAGGCCAATGAAAACCGGCTCGGTGACCCCTTCGCCGGCAAAGGCCCGGCGCGTCTCCATGCGCAGACGTTCCAGCCGTACCGCCGGTTCCGCGCCCTGCCCGGGCGTCAGTGGCAAGCTTGCCGACGCCGGCACCGAACGGGGTCCCGGTTGCATGCCGAGATTCTGCCCGTCGATCTCATCATCGCAATACCGGCACCAGGCATAGAGCATGTAGGCATGGTGACGGGTATCGGCATCAAAGAGTTTTGCCGCGAGCGCGAAGCTCCGGGAACCGAGACGGATCATTTCCCTGCTGTTGGCGATGACTGCATCCATATCAGCGCACTCCCAGATCAGCCAGCATCAATCCCGCAGTCGCCTTCGCCGAACCCACCACGCCGGGTATACCTGCACCTGGGTGGGTACCGGCACCGACAAAGTAAAGGTTGCGGATCCGGTCATCGCGATTGTGCACCCGAAACCAGGCGCTCTGTGTGAGTACCGGCTCCAGTGAAAAGGCAGAGCCGAGGTGAGCGTTGAGCTCGGTCCGGAAATCTGTCGGCGTAAAGATCCTCGATGTCACCAGGTTCTCGCGCAGTCCCGGCATTAGCTGCTTCTCAAGGGCATTCAGGATCCGGTCTCGATAGACAGGACCCATGCTGCTCCAGTCGATCGACGCTTTGCCGAGGTTAGGCACTGGCGCGAGGGCATAGAAACCGGCATGGCCCGGTGGTGCGAGAGACGCGTCGCTGGCCGAAGGATTGTGCAGGTACAGGGAGAAGTCATCAGCCAGGACACCCCGCTCGAAGATATCAGCCAGCAGCTCACGATAACGCGGGCCAAACAGCACGGTGTGATGGGCCAGCTCGGGGTATTGCCGCTTCAAGCCGAAGTGCACGACGAACAGCGAGCTACTGTAGCGCGCGCGACCCAGGCGCTTGGCCATCGCGCGGCCCCGATCAGTGCCCGCCAGCAGGCTGGCATAGGTATGCACCACATCGGCATTGCTGGCTGCCGCATCGACCACGATGCTGTTCCCTCCGGATACCGCCACACCGGTAACGACACCGTTGCGTACCTGGATCTCTTCGACCGGGCAGTTAAGCCGGATTTCACCACCAAGGTCCTGGAACAGCCGCACCAGCCCCGCGACGAGCGCGCCGGTACCACCACGCGGAAAAAACACCCCCCAGCGGCGCTCCAGCGCATGGATCAGCGCGTAGATGGATGGCACATGGAACGGATTACCGCCGATCAGCAGCGACTGGAAGCTGAAGGCCTGGCGCAGATGCGGGTCGCGCATGAAATCAGACACGACCCCATACACCGACTTGTGGCTCTTCAGGCGTATGAGCTGCGGCACCACCCGCACCATGCTCCACACATCCTGAAAGGGGACGGTGCCCAGTTTCAGATAGCCCTCGCGGAACACGGCCTCAGAAAATGCCAGGAAGCGGCGGTAGCCGTCTGCGTCCCGCGGACTGATACGCGCGATCGCACTCGTCACCGCGTCTGCGTCTGCGTTGTATTCCAGGCTGACGCCGTCCTGCCAGATCAGGCGATAGAAGGGATCGACTGGCAGCATATCGACGTAGTCGCCGATCGCCCGACCGCTCAGTTCGAAAAGCTCCTCGATCGCGTTCGGCGCAGTGACTACGGTTGGACCGGCATCAAAGCGAAAGCCATCCTGCTCGTAGACGTAGGCGCGACCGCCGGGCCGGTCGCGTCGCTCAAGCAGGATCGTACGCACCCCGGCTGACTGCAGACGGATAGCCAGCGCCAGCCCGCCGAAACCGGCGCCGATAACCACAACTGTTCGCGACGGTTTCATGTCACATCAGGCCGGCTGGCCGAAGGCAGGAGATTGCGCAAGGCGCGGATAACGGGTACCGGCGGCCTGCCACTAAGGATCTGTCGTGCGTCATTGAGACCGATTCTACCCGCATAAAAACGTTCGATCACCGGCTGCGGCAAACGATAGAAGTGCTGCAGCACGCGGTACCGCTCACCGGGCGCTGCAGCCAGGAACAGCATGCGATTCAACATCCGGAACACGCGCTGCTCCTGCCAGCGACGCCGCGCGCGGTCCCGGACCCAGGGACCAATCGTCGCACTGCGGAGGTCGGTAGCGGCTGCCAGCTCATCGGCGAGCGCCACCGCTTCCGGCAGCGAATAGCCGGTGGTGTGATGGAACAGCCCGGCACGCAGTCCCGCACGCGGCAAACACGCATCGGCCTGCGGCCAGAAGCAGTCGAATTCAGCATCGAGCACGATCGGCAATACACCACGTTCTTCCCGGACCATTTCACGCAGGGTCCAGCCCCGCGCACGCACATAGCTGTCGATATTAAGGCGCAGCGATGGCGCATCGAGCAGCGGCGTATCGCTGTAGTAGGTATCCTCAACCAGCAGCCGGTCGGGACTGAAGGGCAACAAGTATACAAAGCGGTAGCCATCCACCTGCGTCACGGTCGCATCCATGAGCAGCGGACCGGTCAGCCCGTGAGGGCCGGCGAGCAGCAGTTCCTGGCCGAGGAATTTCTGATAGCGGAGCACCAGGCCCGTGCTGTCGCCGGGCCCGAAGCCGCGCCCATCAATCACCAGCCGGGCGCCGAGCGTCTGTCCATCAGCCAGCTGCACAGCCTGTGGCTTGAGCTGCACGGCCCGCACGCCGCAGCGGATATCTACGCCGGGCAGGGCCATCACGGCCTGTCCCAGGTTCTCCGAAGTCAGCGAGTAGTAGCTGCCGGCAATAAGCCGCCGCCGCTCCGGGAAGCACACCTCATAGTGCTGCCAGGCGTGACTGGCTAATGGCAGCAGCCACTCGCGTTCGGCCGGCCGCAGATCGCTGCCATGAAAAGACCAGGTGTGGTTACCGCCAGGCACTGCGTCCGCTTCAAGCAGGGTGATGCGGAGATCCGGCCGCAGCGCATGCAGCCGCAAGGCGATCAGGCAGTTGGCGAGTCCACCGCCAACCAGCACCACATCGCTGTTTGCGGCGTTGTTCATTGCGCAAGCAACGCGTCGATAATGGCGGTGATGCTGGCACCCCGCTCGTCGCTGAAGCGGCCGCGCACCTGGCCAGCAAGCTTGCCCTCACGATCAAAGACCAGCAGGTTCGGTGCAGCCGTGTCCAGGCTGTAAGTGCTTGCCCAGTGCCGCTCGACATCGATAAGCACCGCTACGGTGGCCGGCACGCGTTTCTGCAGGGTTGCCTCCACCCGGGCTATATCGACCTGACCCTCGGCCGGCATCTCGGCAACGTTCAGAAAGTGCAAATCGGGATGGCGCTTCCCCAATTCTTCGCCCCAGCGCTGAATGGTCGACAGACGCCCCACGTCCACCACAATCGCAACGACGATAGCGCCCCGGTGACTGGCAAGACTATCGGTATTGCCAAACTGGTCGCGCAACGGCAGTGCATCGGATCCGGTGCCCGTAGCAATGCTGCACGTACTGCAGAGAATAAACAGCAGTGCCGACATCGCACGGATACGGCGCTTGACTGAGAGTCGCGAAATGGGCATGGACAGCACAACGCCCCCTGCGCGCCTGAATAGGACGCGATGCGGTCATTGTACCGATGCTTAGCTGCCGAAGTCCGCAGCGCAGATTTTCAGCGACAGGTAACTTCGATGCGGCTCAGAACTGGAACCGCCAGCCGACATAGACTTCGTCGGTAGCGGGATTGATATTGAACTGCAGTCCTGGTTTCGGCTCATCGGGCAGGAAAGCCTCGCCGACCCGTCGGACCGTCGCAGTACCCTGGTCCAGCAAGACACTGAGCAGGTACCGGATCTCAAGCTCCCGGGTACTGACCGTCACCACTTCATCGAGATCGCCCGGGGCAGATTGCGAGGCCTCTGCGGGCTGTGGCAGCAGTGCCGGCAGGGAAGCCAGCACCGGATCTCGTGAGATCCGTACCGGAATCTGCGCCGCTGCTGCAGCTCGCGCCACCGGCATACCCACGGGGACATCAGCCATCACTGTCCCCGACTGCAAAAGCAGCGCAGACACGAGCATTGCGCAGAAAGGCTTCATCAGACACCACCCGAAATGAAACCGCAGCCCATTGCGATTCCTGACCCGGGGGCAACCTTAGTCGCGCGACGGGTGGCGAACGGCGACTGCGTTCACCTTTAAGGCGTACATCAGAAAACAAATGCAGATTCGGTAAAACCGCCTCTGTATAAGTAAAACGAAGCAGCGCAGCAGCGAAAAAAGGGAGCTTTCGCTCCCCTTTTGTCTTTAGCGCATATTCTTCAGCGCACCTGGACCTCGATGGGCCTCGGCTTCTTCGCCTCGGTCTTTGGCAGGCGAACGGTCAGTACGCCGTCCTTCGCGTCGGCCTGGATCTTCGCCTCATCGACATCCGCCGGCAAACTGAAGCTGCGGGCAAAGCTGCCGTAAAAGGACTCAATCCGGTGATACTTCTCCTTGTCTTCACGCGTCTCCAGCCGGCGCTCACCGCGGATCGTGATTACACCCTCGTGTACCGAAACATCGATACCTTTCTTCTCGACTTCGGGTAACTCGGCCCGGATCAGATAGGCCTCCGGGGTCTCGGAGATATTGGCTACCGGGCGCCACTCGACACCGTTCTCGCGTGTCTCTGCGGCAGGCGTCGCCGACCGGCCTAGGACACGACCGTACTGATTGAAAAGGTCATCCAGCTCGCGCAACGGACTCCAGCTTACCAGCGTCATGACTACATCCTCCTCATGGGTTGTCGCGCGCCGCAACGCACGTCGCGCATAAGACAGATATAGGGACGATGTGGAGGTTTTCAACCAGCTAACGACGCGTACCGATTTTCAGCATCCGGCCAGCATGGCCCACAGGCCTCAGTTCCCCAGCGCGTTACGCAGCGCCTCGATCAGGTCGTCAGCGTCTTCCAGACCGACCGACAAACGCACCAGGCCATCGGTGATTCCGACGCGGCGACGCTCGGCCTCTTCCACATCGGCATGGGTCATGGTCACCGGATGGGTGATCAGCGATTCCACTGAACCGAGGTTCTCGGCCAGCGTCCACAGCTTGATGCGATCCATCAGCGCCTTGCCAGCTGTCAGACCACCTTTGACCTCGAACCAGATCATCGCGCCAAAACCGGAAGCCTGGCGTTTCGCCAGTTCGTGTTGCGGGAAGCTCGCAAGACCCGGATAGCCGACCTGTGCGACCTTCGGGTGCGACTCAAGGAATCGGGCAATCGCCAGCGCATTGGCAGCCTGCCGGTCCATGCGTACCGACAGGGTCTTGCAGCCCTGCAGTGTCAGAAAGGCAACCTGCGGCGACATGATCATGCCCGTCGCATTCATGATGAAACGCACCGCATTTCCCTGCGCTTCGTTGCTCACGACAATCGCACCACCGACCGTCGCATTGTGTCCGTCGAAATATTTCGTGGTGCTGTGTATGACCATATCCGCGCCAAGCTCCAGCGGCCGCTGGTAGTACGGCGTCAGGAAAGTGTTATCCACGGCATGCGGAATGCCGCGCTCGCGCGCCAGCTCTGAGACCGCACGCAGATCGGTAAGCTTGAGCGTGGGATTAGCCGGAGTTTCAGTAAGTATCAGTTTTGTGTTGCTGCGTATCGCCTTGCGCACGGCATCAGCATCAGAGGTATCGACGAAGGAGAACTCGACACCGAAACGCGAATAGATCTTCGTGCTCAGGCGGTAGGTACCGCCATAGACGACGTCCGAAACGATCGCATGATCGCCCGCACTGAGAAAGGCGAGGAACAGGCCGTTGATGGCGGCCA
>JBATNV010000156.1:0-3015 GCA_049290495.1 Gammaproteobacteria bacterium
GTATGCCGATCGTGTAAACCGGTCACTTGGGGTCCGCGCTGGTGGCATCTCTGCGGCTTACGAAGAGGTTCGGAATGCTCTGATCGAGTCTGTACATGTGGTTCATCCGGCGCATGCAGACATTGCATCGGAGCTTGAGAGAGTTGCCGCCTATGCGAGGAGATTCAAAACAGTGGTAACCCTGAACTACGACCTTACGATGTACTGGGCCATGCTTCTATTCAATGCAATGCATGGACCATGGTTTAAGGACGCATTCCTACATGGCGAATTCATTCCGTGTTGATTTGCATTTAATAGTGACCCGGGTTTTGCATCTAAAATTGACCCGCCTTGGTGAGCCCGAGTATGGCTCAAGTCTTTGCTGATTTCCTCCGGTTGGCGGCCTTCTCCGCCTGATTGGTGCTGTTCTTGAAGCGGTAGCTGTCATTGCCGGTCTCGATGATGTGGCAATGATGGGTGAGCCGGTCGAGCAACGCCGTGGTCAGTTTGGCGTCGCCGAACACGGTCGGCCATTCAGAGAAGCTCAGGTTGGTGGTGATGATCAGGCTGGAGCGCTCGTACAGCTTGCTCATCAAGTGGAATAGCAAGGCACCACCGGCCTGGCTGAACGGCAGATAGCCGAGCTCATCGAGGATCACCAGATCAGCATAGGTCAGCCGGTTGGCCAACTGGCCGGCCTTGCCCGCCGCCTGTTCCTGTTCCAGGGCGTTGACCAACTCGATGGTCGAGAAGAACCGCACCCGCCGGTGATGATGGGTAATGGCCTGGATGCCGAGTGCCGTGGCCAGATGAGTCTTGCCCGTGCCAGGCCCACCGACCAGCACCACGTTGTGCGCATCATCCAGGAACTCGCAACGGTGCAGACTGCGGATCAAGGCTTCGTCGACCAGGCTGGCCCCGAACTCGAAGCTGGCCAGATCCCGGTACGCAGGGAAGCGCGCGATCTTCATCTGGTAGCTCACCGAGCGGACCTCGCGTTCTGCCACTTCGGCCTTGAGCATGGCATTGAGGATCGACTCGGCCTGGGTATAGGCCGGTGCACCCTGACTGGCCAGCGTCGCGATGGCTTGCGCCATGCCGAACAGCTTCAGGGACTTCAAGGTGGTAACCATGGTTTCAGCTTGCATGGCGGATCTCCCTCAAGCGGTCGTAACGGCTCACGTTCGCCTGCGGCTCATGGTGCAGCGTCAGGCCAGCAGGTGTGTCGAGATCGGTGGGTCGTGGCCGTGCCACCAGCCGGCTCAACAGGTTCAGGATGTGCGCCTTGGAGACGGCGCCCGCATCCAGCGCGCGCTGTACGGCCATCAGCACGGCCTGCTCATCGTGATGCAGAACCAGCGCGAGGATGTCGGCCATCTCCCGGTCGCCGCCCTCACGCTTGAGCAGCGCCCGCTGCAAGTCACGGAACGCCTCCGGCATCTGCGCGAAGGGCGCACCATTGCGGAGTGCACCCGGCTTGCGCTGCACGACCGCCAGGTAATGTCGCCAGTCATAGACCGTCTGGCCCGGCTGGTTGTGATCGCGGGTGATCACCCGCACGTGGCGGGCAACGATCTGCCCTTCGGCAACGATGACCAGCTGGTCGGCATAGACGCGCAGGCTGACCGGTCGATTGGCAAACGAGGCGGGCACGCTGTAGCGGCTGCGCTCGAACGACACCAGGCAGGTCGGTGAGACCCGCTTGGGATGTTCGATAAAGCCATCGAACGGCGGTGGCATACCCATCAGCAGCGGCCGTTCTTCAGCCCACAGCTCGGCGATACGGCGGCCTTTGTGTTCAGGATGTTCGATCTCCTGCCACAGCGCCGTGCAGCGCTGTTCCAGCCAGTCGTTCAGTGCAGCCAATGAGCTAAACCGCGGTGCCTGTTGCCAGATCCGGCGGCGCGCATCGCGCACGTTCTTCTCGATCTGACCCTTCTCCCAGCCGGCCGCCGGGTTGCAGAACGTCGCCTCGAACAGGAAGTGACTGAGCATCGACTTGAACCGGGCGTTGACCTGCCGGGCTTTGCCCCGGCCGACCTTGTCCACCGCCGTCTTCATGTTGTCGTAGATGCCCCGCTCCGGGATGCCACCGAGTGCGGCCAGCGCATGGTTGTGCGCATCAAACAGCATCTCGTGGCTCTGCGTCAGGTAGGCCCGCAGCATGAAGGCCCGGCTGTAGCTGAGCTTGAACTGCGCCACCTGCAGCTTGGTGCGTTCGCCGCCAATGCTGGCCCAGTCCTCACTCCAGTCGAACTGGAAAGCCTCGCCCGGGGCAAAGCTCAACGGCACGAAGCTGCCGCGGCCGGTCGTCTGGTATTTGACCTGCTGTTCATGGCGCCAGATCCGCGCATAGGCAGCAATGCGGTCATACGAACCGTGATAACCGAGCTCGACCAGATCCAGGTGCAGCTGGCGCAGGTTGCGCCGCTGCTTGCGGCCCCGGCTCGACTCGCGCTGCAACCATACCGTCAGGGTTGGCTCGTAGGGGCTCAGCTTGCTCTGCACCACCCGCTTCGGATACTTCGGGCTGATCTCCCCGCTGCGTAAATACTTGCGGATCGTTGGTCGTGACAGTCCGGTCCGCCGGGCAATCTCCCGAATCCCCATCCCGTCACGCAGTCGCCAGCGTCTGATGACACTCAATAACTCCACGTTGATCACTCCTGTTTCCCCTGCCAAAGTGCTCGGCAGGTAGGATCTACACGTGGGTCAGTTTTCGATGCAAATAGCTACGCTACGTGGGTCAGTTTTGGGTGCAAATCAACATCCTGGAGTCCCGCAGCATCGCGAACGCGCTTCCACGCCGATCTAAGGTTTACAAGTGGTCGACCCGAAACACTCCCACAAATGATGTAGGGATTGCCGTCTATCCGTGCAATGCTCTTTAGTCGTGCAACCGCCGCGCGGCTCAGCGGTGTCAGCAGGGCTTCGCCGTTTTTCGTTTGGCCAATGAAGAACGTGCGCTGTTTCAAGTCGACATCCGACCACTTCGCGTTGAGCACCTCATTGCGACGTAGCCCAGTTAGCAAT
>JBATNV010000157.1:0-1687 GCA_049290495.1 Gammaproteobacteria bacterium
ACCTTCCAGCTGTTCTTCATTTCTGCCATGCCCCATTCCGGAGGCTGCGGTGGCTCGTGCTGGAGGAAGCGCGCCATCATGTCGACTTGTGCATCCGACAGTTGGCCGGAAGTGCCCCAGTTGGGCATGCCGCCTGGTGAGCCGAACTTGATCAGTGCCTTGAGGTAATCGGTACCCTTGGCCTGGGTGAGATCGGTAGTCAGCGGTTTGCCGGTGGCGCCCTTGCGCAGCACGCCATGACAGCCGGCGCAGCGTTCAAAGTAGATCTGCGTGGCTTCCTTGAACTCCACTTCGGTCATCGGCGGTGCCTTGACCTTTGCAGTCCGTTCCGGCGGCTCTATGCCGAGCGGTGCCGACTGGTAGGCCTGCTCCGATTCGCCCGCGCCCGGATGACGTTCGCCAGCACCCTGCTTGGCCTGCAGGTCATTGTCCTCACGGAACTTCTTGATCGCTTTGGTCGTGATCGTGCCGCCGGGATTGCCCCAGCTGTTCAGCACGTAGGTGGTGATGGCCGCAAGATCGCCATCGCTGAGATAGCTCATCGACGGCATGATGTTGTTGTATTCCTTGCCGTTGACGATCATTTTGCCCTGCTTGCCCATCAGGGTGACTTCCATCAGGACTTTCGGGTCCTTGGCGATGTAGTCGGACCCGGCGAGCGGAGGAAACGCACCGGGTAGTCCCTGGCCGTTGGCCTGGTGACAGGCGGCGCAATTGGCCTGGAACAGTGTCTCGCCCTTGCTGCCTTTGCCTGTGGCTGCACTGGCAACCTCGGCCTTGTGTACTTCCGGCTCGCCTGATGCCGCAAGGCTTTGCACCGCGAAGAGCTGCAGCGAGATTGCCGCCGTTCCTGCCAGTACCGCCAGGCTACGTGCCCTGAAACGGCTTGACGCCGACCGATCATTCATAAAATTTAATCCCCAAAAAAGCACTGTCCGAGTATGTAACAGCTCACTGCAGACGCTAACGCGCTGCCTTGCACGCAACAATCGTGATTTGTACCTAAGTATAAGTAACAGGGTAGCTTTTTGCCCCGTTTATCAGAACTTGAGGCGCACCGTGATACCGGCCTGACGGCCGGGTGCAAGGGGGATGGCAAAGCCGCGCGGAGTGGAGCTGGCTCGTGCGACGCCCGGCGGTGTCGGGGGGAGCGGCGGGTTGTAGGGCTGACCATCCGGATCCGTTGCCAGGCTGCTGTAGCGCCCGTCGAAATAGCGGATCACATCGGCTGGCGTGTCGTCGTCGAACAGGTTGCGTACCCAGAGGCTTGCGTCCCAGCGGCCGTGCTGCAGTCCAGCCTGCAGGCCGACGAGCTGCCGGTCGCCGGTCTCGATCAGGTTGTGTTCCTGCGCATACTTCGATGACTCGTATGTCCAGTCGGCAGCCGTATACCACTGCGTATCGGCAGTCAGCGCCCGCTGATAACGCGCTGTCAGCGAAGCCATGTGTTCCGGCACGCGCGGTGAGCGCTTGCCGCTCATATCACCGAGGCGCTGCGTATCCGCATAGCTGCCGTTTCCGCCCCGCAGGTCAGCTTCTTCCGGGCTGATATACGCGTCGAATTCCGAATGGGTCCATGCGTAGGTCGCGTGCAGCGAAAAATTGTCGGTCAGTGCCGCCTCGATCTCTGTCTCGATGCCGTAAGCACTGGTTTCACCCGCATTGACCAGGATCGACGCTGTTCCAC
>JBATNV010000158.1:0-2316 GCA_049290495.1 Gammaproteobacteria bacterium
TCGCCACCCAGCCCCAGGTGAAAGAGCGCGAGCTGATAGGTGGCATCGGCATCGCCCGCATTCGCCTCTGCTTCACAAACAGTGCGCACCGATGCAAGAGCCGTGGCATCAGGCTCGGCCTGCAACAGCAAGGGTCGCAACTCGCTGCGACATATGCCAGCCCAGGCGGGGGCCTGCGCGCAGAACAACAGCAGCCACCCGGCCAACACAAAACGGTTCAACCCGAGATTACTCATTGCCCATCACCCTGAATGACATCATTTCTTGCCGTACTGCTGCCGATAGAGAAAAAACATATTGGTGAATTCCTCCCATGGTACCGGCCGGTTGAACCACTGGGGATGAATCGCCTCGATGGCCGCACGGGTTCCCGACGGCACGTCGTCGAGGCTGAAGATCTTCTTGCCGGCTTCATGCCAGACGACGAAACCCGGACGCTGACCCATCTTCATCCACGGCAGCCAGTCGGAAGTGGCCTGGTAGAAATACTCGGTTGGCACCGAGGCCAGCGCAGGATCCAGGACATCGCGCAGGCTCGACTTCATGGTGGTGATCGAGGACACGTTGATCGGCGTTTCCGGCGTCTCGTCACGAAACTGCTTGATATCCAGCCACTGCGGTATGCCCCAGATGTACAGCTCCTTGACCATCCACAGATCGTCGCCAGCCTGGCGCCAGCGCTGATGGAAGGGCTCGGTCTTTTCCTCAAATGGCGTCGGCAACCCGACGAGCCGCGGCTGGCGCTCTGCGCTGTACTCAAAGGTCACCGGCCCCTCGCGGTAGTGAAGCGGCTGAACCATCTTGCCGGTGACCGGATTCCTGACCTGGTCGACGATCTCGTCGCTCTCCGGATCGCGATAGATGCTTGCCTCCCAGTCAGTCACGTGCCAGGTGTGTGCAGCCAGCCGCTGCGTACGCCGCAGGATGGTGGTTTCAACGTTGATGATCGGCCGGATAGCTTCGCCCGGCACGGCCAGATCAAGGCCACCGGTGAACCAGAAGTAAACATCCTGGGACTCAAGGCTGCCGCGCATCTTCATCCATGCCGTCAGATTGTCCTCAGGCTTCTCCAGGTCGAGCTGCAGTGCTGCCGAGGGCAGCAGCGGTGCGGCCGGCAAGGCACTGGCCACGACACTACCGCCAAGTACGCCGAGCATTGCCCGGCGATCGATCAGACCTGTCGTTCGCTCAGCCATTGAGATCTCCTGCCAGATACAAAAAAGCGCAAGGCAAGTCTAGTTGAGGCCACCGACCAGCGGCCAACCGCCTTTGTACGGCATTTCACGCCATACAGCACGACGGTGTAGCATCACGGCATTCCGCCGCTGCAGCCAGGAACACGAGCCATGCAAAATACCTCAGGTATCAGCCGCCGCACGATCATCAAGGGCATCAGCGCGATACCAGTCGCAGCAGCGCTCGGACCAGTACGCGCCCAGAACCGCGCGAAGGTCATCGTCATCGGCGCCGGGCTGTCCGGCCTGAATGCCGCACTGCTGCTCGAGGAACAGGGCATCGATGTACAGGTAATCGAGGGCCGGAAGCGGGTTGGCGGCCGCATCCTGTCCCACCGCAATATCAACGGCAGCCCCGAATCCGGCGGTACTTCCTTTGGCCCCGGTTACGCCCGACTGATGGATGCCTGCAAGAGATTCAAGATCGGGCTCATCGATGTCACGCCGATCGTGCCCTTCTTCAACGACCGGGAGCTGGTACTGGACGGCAAGCTGATCCCGAAGGCCGACTGGGCGACGTCTCCGAAAAATCCACTTCCGGAAGGCATGAAGCAGCTGCCGCCCTGGGCCTACCTGATGCCGGTCATCGGCAAGAACAATCCGCTCAAGACCGGCGATGCATGGCTTGATCCGGCCAATGCCAAATACGATGTATCACTGCACGACTGGCTGGCAAGCCTCGGCGTTTCTGACGAGATAATCGAGCTGTGCTGGAATACCAATCCCAATCACGGCACCACCGCCTACGACGTGTCGGCGATGATGGTGTTATTTGGTTTCACCTTCGCGATGATACAGGCGCAGCTCGGCGGCAAGACATTTGGCTACACGGCTGTCGGCGGCAACCAGTCAATTCCGGAGGCCATGGCCGGTGGACTCAAAAAGCCGGTGCAATTCGATCGCAACGTGATCGGTATCCGCACGACGGGTTCAGGTGCGGAAGTGCATTGTGCCGACGGCACGGTCTACAAGGCCGATCACGTGGTTTGCTCAATGCCTAATTCGGTGCTTCGGCGCGTGCATATCGATCCGCTGATCGGCGGTGCGCAAGGCCTTGCCATCAATACCCTCAGCTCACAGC
>JBATNV010000159.1:0-2764 GCA_049290495.1 Gammaproteobacteria bacterium
GGAGCGGCTTCAGCCGCGATCCCGCCTCCCGGTGGGAGCGGCTTCAGGCGCGATCCCCATTCCCCGCCGGGAAAAGAATCGCGGCTGAAGCCGCTCCTACCGGCGACTCCTACGCGCCGACCCACACGCAATCCCACAGCGGGTAGTCGCCGATGCGCGTGACCAGCCCGGCGCGCAGCGGATTACCGATGATGTAGCGCGCAATCTTCACCAGGCTCTCATCGCTGCGCAGGGCATGCTCGAAATAGCCGGGCTGCCATATCGGACCGGCACTCGCCGCATTTCCGAGCGCTTTGCGACTGTAGCGCGCTGCGCGTCCCTTCATCTGGCCAACGACTGCTGAAAGGGGCGCGGACTGCAGTTCAAACAGCCAGTGCAGATGATCGGGCATCACCACGAAGGCCAGCGTGCGTGCTCTTTGGTCGCGCTCTGCCTGGCGCAGCGCGCGAACAACACAACGCCCGATGCTGGCATTGCTGAAGAAGGCCTGACGAACGTGGGTGTTCGTCGTGACGTGATAGATATAGCCGGCCTGCGAGACCCGCCCGCGACGCAGCGCACACGATCCGGGTTGCGGAGAATTCATCCTGCATAGCTGAACACCGCGATGCCCGGATTGCGCGCTCGGAAAACAATGGTTTTGCCTGGAAATGCCGGGGGGATCGCGGCTGAAGCCGCTCCTACAAGGATCGCGCCTGAAGGCGCTCCTACCGGCCTTGCGACAGGGCGTGGCTGGTAGGAGCGGCTTCAGCCGCGATTTTCTCTTTGTAGGAGCGGCTTCAGCCGCGATCGCCATACCGTGCCGGGAAAAGGATCGCGCCTGAAGGCGCTCCCACAAGGATCGCGCCTGAAGGCGCTCCCACAAGGATCGCGGCTGAAGGCGCTCCTACGTTACAGGCCGTAGATCCGCAGCACGTTGTCGCGCATGAGCTTGCGGCGCACTTCGGGCTTGAAGCCGAGTTCGTCGATGTCCTGCACGGTGCGCTGGAACGGCAGCACGGGGAAATCGGTGCCGAAGATCACCTTGTCCTGGCCCTGCGAATTGATGTAGCGCTTGAAGCTCTCGGGCCAGTATTTCGGCCGGTGCGCATCACAGCCGATGAAAACATTCGCGTGCTTCCAGGCCATCGCGATCATCTCGTCGTGCCAGGGTATGCCGACGTGGATGCCGATCAGTTTCAGTTCCGGGAAGTCGCAGGCCACCGGATCGAGCGTAATCGGCTGGCCGACGCTGCGGCAGGGGAAGTCAGCGGCATAGATCATCGACTGACCGACCTGCATCTGGATCGGAATCCCGAGTTCGCAGCACTTGGTATAGAAGGGATAAAGCTTGGCGTGATTCGGCGCGAGTTCAAACCAGTGCGGGTAGTAGTGCGCACCGATGAAGCCGAGGTTCTTCACCGCATGCTCGAGTTCGCGCACGCCTTTCATGCCGGTGTAGGGATCGATGCCGGCTAGACCATGAAAACGTTTCGGATACTTCGCTACCGCACGAGCGACGATTTCATAGGGCATGTGATAGCAGCCTGGCAGACCGGGGCGACCGGAGCGGGCCGCGACCAGGAATGCCCGCTCGATGTTTGCCTCGTCGAGCTTCTCGATCATCTGCTCGAGGCTCATGCCCTGCGAGATCATGCCCTTGTCAGCATTCATCTTGCCGGAGAAGAAATCCGTACCCCACTTGGGCCGCGCGGCGAGTGCCTCGTCGGTCCAGATGTTCACGACCGCATCGATAGCCTGGTAATCATGTGTTTTCATGGCCCGTATTGTAGGAGCGCCTTCAGGCGCGATTCAAATGTTTTCCGCCCCGTGGCAGGAGCGCCTTCAGGGGCGATTCAACTTCATGCAAGAAAAAGGATCGCGGCTGAAGCACGGGATCGCGAGGAGGGGGATGGGGTGACGTGCCGTAGGAGCGCCTTCAGGCGCGATTGTTGTTGCAGGCTTTTGGGGATCGCGGCTGAAGCCGCTCCTACGGAGGTGGGGATCGCGGCTGAAGCCGCTCCTACGCGGGTGGGGATCGCGGCTGAAGCCGCTCCTACGGCCGCTCTCGCCCGTGCTATTCTCGCTGCCAGTCTTAGGGGTGGCCGTACCGCAGTAGCGGGCCGGCCTGAGATCCACACGGGAACCCTCTGAACCTGATCCGGCTAGTACCGGCGTAGGGACAAGACGAGCTTTCATCGTTATTCCCCCTGCTGTCGCAATCCCGGATCGTCCGCTGTCGGAGATTCGTCGGAATGCTGTTGTCTGCAGGCGCGGCCCTTGCCGCGACTATGGCCGTTGTGGCCCTCAATACCGGAATGGCGGCCGGCATGCCGGAGGTGGTGGTGCTGGCCTCGCAATTGCGCGAGACGGCGCTTACCGAGGTGCCGGTGAGCGTCACGCAAATCGATGCCGAGGAGATCAGCGCGGCGTCGCTGCAGCACCTGGAAGAACTCACCGGCCTGGTGCCCAACCTCAACTGGAGCGGCGAAGGCTCACGCGCGCGTTACTTCCAGATTCGCGGTACCGGCGAACTCGAGCAGTACGATGGCGCACCGAATCCCTCGGTGGGCGTGGTCATCGACGACATCGACCTGTCCGGTATCGGTGCGGTGGCGACGACCTTCGACCTGCAGGACATCGAAGTGCTGCGCGGACCGCAGGGCGTGCGCTATGGCGCCAACGCACTCGCCGGCCTGATCTACGTGCAGAGCAAGGCGCCTTCGCTGACGCCGGTGGCAAACATCGAGCTGAGCGGCGGCAGCGACGACACACGCGCCTTCGG
>JBATNV010000160.1:0-6668 GCA_049290495.1 Gammaproteobacteria bacterium
GTGGACCCTGGGGTGCCGCAGTCAGTTCGTAGGTCATCACGCCACCGTCATCGTTGATAGCGACCGTGACCAGGTAGAAGCCTTCTTTTGAGGCAACCTCGTCTGCATCAACGATACCGCAGCCAGCGGCATCATAGGCGCCGAACTGCGTGTAGCAGCGTTCGAGGCGCTGCGCGACATCGTTGAGCGCGATTCGCGCATCGGCCCGGCGGCTCTTGATGACGGCCTGCTGGTAGCTCGGCACCGCGATCATCATCAGGATGCTGGCGATCACCATCACGATCAGGAGTTCGATCAGCGTGAAGCCGCTTGTTCGGGATTTCATCAGGATATTCCTTGTCAGGGGTCCGGTTCAGTCCGGCAGCAGCACCACACTGTCCACGACACTGCCGCCATCTTTTGCCGGCAGGATCTGCACCCGCATACCGGGTTGCAGGTCGCGCAGGGTCAGGCGCGTACCCTCCGGCATGGTCACCGTCGCACGGCCCGACAGGCTGTAATCGACGCCGTCAGCACGGATCTCCTGGGCGGGCACATCGACCGCCTCGATCCTGACCACCAGCGGCTCCACTGGCTCGGCGGCAAGCAGTGCCATCGAGACCAGCAGCGTGGTCAGTGTCAGTCCCTTCAAAAGAGCAACCGCCCCCTTGCGCTTGTTGTCTTCCATATTCTGGTTCCTCACTGGATTTCACGCCAGGACAGGCGGCCCTTCTGGTTGCCAGCATTCTCGATAGTGGTATCGATCTTGCCCTTACTGCCGCTGGCGTACTTGCATTCGATGTTGCCCGCTCCGCAGCTGCTGATGATGCCTGGCGTCTTTATGATGCCTTCCTTCGACTTGCGACCACTGACCGGTACCAACGGGCTCTCGGGGTCATCCGGATCAAGGTGCACGAAGTCTTCGATATCGAAGGCATGGTCACGATTGAGGTCGAATGGCGAAGAGGCCAGTCGCGAGCCGGACAGCGCGTCCAGCTCCATCAGCCAGCTGTCGCCGCCCGCCGAACACTGGTCGCCAGACGGAATAACCGTCGTGAAGATGATTCGTCCGGCGCGCAGAATCGGGGTACTTACCTGGCGCTCGCCAGAAGTCGGCAGATCCAGGTACCAGCCGTCATGGCTGTCATTGATCACGTTGTTGGTGGTCACGCGAATACCTTCGATATGGCCATCGAAGTTGATCGTCTGTTCGTTGAGCACGTCCTGCCGAACGAGGGTAGACCGCCCGGCCGTTGGGCGGACCAGCGTCGTCGCCCCCTTCTCGTTCTTGTCACGGATCGCATAGACCGTATTCGCACCGGTTCCAACGCCATTGTCACCGTCCGCGAAGTAGCGGCCGGTACCAAAGTAGACGAAGTAGCCAGTCGGCGGATTGATGCCCACTTCGGGGCGCGCGGTGATCGGCTGGCGATTGCCAGCCGTGCACGGATCGCTGCTGCAGGCCGTATACAGCGGCGCCGGGTTGCCGCCACTGCTGAAAGCCACACCCCAGCTGGCCGGGTTGCTGCTGCTCAGGTCGAACTTCCACATATTGCCCTTGAGGTCGCCGGCATAGACGAAGTCCGTTATGCGGTCACCATCGACGTCCACAGGAGTCGGGTTGGACAGGCCGTTGTCGCCGCCGACGCCGGTGTCGATCTCGCGGATGATCGCGCCGGTTTCCAGGTCGAGTACGAAGAGCTCAGCGTTGCCGCCGCTGTTGTAGCCGTTGGCCACAATTGCGACCCACTTGTCATTGGCCAGGCGCGCGATTGTCGGGCTCGGGATCGCGACGCCCATGTTTGAATCATCTGCCGAGGTAAATTCCCACATGACGTCGTCGGCTGAGAAGTTATCCGGGTCGGAAACATCGAGGGCATAGACGCCCTTACCGCCACCACCGAGGCTGCCCACCAGTATGGTGCGCCAGGTGCCGATATAGGCATCCATGGCGCGAGGCGCACCGTCGTTGATCAACCGGTGACTGGTATTGAAGGACACATCAGTCAGGGCAGTGAGCTGGGGATAAACCGCATTTGGCATGTAGGCCATCAGCTCTACGCCAGTCGCAGCATTGAAACCATGCAACATGCCGTCGTTGGCGGCCACATAGACCGTGGGCGTGCGGTCCGTGAAGGCCGAACTTTCGCGGTATGTCAGGTAAGAACTGCCTTCGCTGCCCGGTAGGGCGTCGTAACCGTAGTTCTGCTGACCAACATAGGTCGGATCAGAGTTCACGATGTCACCCAGCACAGAGCTGCGCGCCCGGAACTGCAGGCCACTGGGCGCTTCGTTGGAACGGTCCCCACGCAGGTAAAGCAGGCGGTTTGCACCGCGTGCGTCCGCGACGCCGAGCACATTCTTGTTCAGCTCGGTCTGCTGGCTGGCAGTCAGCTGGGCCCACTCGAAGGTTCGGCCGCGCGAACCCAGCGCCGCACCGGGGTTGTAGGTATAGATATTCCGGTCACCAGCAGCCGGCATCTCATTGGCGGCATTCCAGCCGGTCCGCGTGTTGCCATCACCGAGGTCAAGCGACGGGACTTCCTCGCCGTCTTCCAGGTTGGCGATACTGCCATCGGCACCAATCGGATAGGCCAATAGCTGACCACCCCAGTCCTGACTGGAAAAGCGGGCCTGGTAGATGAAGGTGTCGGAGGCGAGTCGCGTCGAGTTGGTCGCCACGGAAGCGGCTGAACCGGTTCGCCGGGCGATGTCTGCCAGTGCCGCCTGAAGCGCAATGGTCAGCGAGGCCTGATCGTTGGCCTGATAGTAACGGCCGGTACCATACTCCGCAGCATCTGCCAGCATCTGGTTTGCCGCCGTAAAACCGACCGTATAGGTCACGAGGTTCTGCTGGGGATTGTCAATTCCATCAAAACTCTTGCCGGTATCATCGTTCCCGGTACGCATGTCGATGTCGTAGGCGAACTTGGCCATGTCATCGAGGTAGAGCGTGTTTCCCTCGTCAGTGTTCGCCCCGGTCTTGAAGCCGTCCGAGTACTGCGGAAAGTTCGGATAGTCAGACGCCAGGGTAGCCGGCGCCAGCTTGTCCCAGTTCGGCAGCGCACGAGCGGTGTCAGCGACATCCGCAGGATCGTTGTTCGGGAAGGTCTCATCCTGGGTCGGGTAGCCGTCGGTGATAACGATCACGAAGTTCTTCTGGCATCGATAACGGATCGGGCTCGTGTAGTTCACACCCGTGTTGTACTGACTGCTCATGCCACGGAAATAGCGCGTGACCTCGTAGAGCGTCTCGGCCAGCGGCGTCCAGGTGGTAGCCGTCAGGCCGGCAATCGAGTTGTTCAGATCGGTCGTGCTGGAACCGCAGTTCCGGATGACCTGGCCACCGGCATCGGTATTGAAGCGGGTCAGGCCCAGCCGCAGGTTGGAGTTGTTGTTGACAACATCGGTAGCCACATTGCGGGCCACCGCCATTCGATAGGTATTGGGAATCTGTCCGCCGGTCAGATCAGTACCGCCGGCATAGGTCTGAAACAGGTAGTTCAGATAGTTGCCCAGATAGCGGGTATTGCCGCCACCAACCGGATCGGGCAGCTTCAGGCATTTTATGGTGCCGTCCGACTTTCTGCCACGCGACCAGCCCGCTGCGCAATCGATACCGGCCCCGGAAGTACGCCAGGTATTGCTGGTCAGGCTGGAAGTCATGACGCTGCCGGAATCTGAATTCCAGGCAGAATTGCCGTTATTGACGCGACTCCAGTCCACATAGTTGGTCTTGGAATCAAAGGCCTCAGCCCAGATGACGCTGTTCATGCTGCCCGAGTTATCGACCACCAGCATCACGTTCGGCGTAACGCCGGCGCTGATGAAGAGAGGCATCTGGGCAACTGTCACCGCATTGCCGGCCTGGCTCATGGTCAGCAGGAAGCCGGCGAGAAAGACGGACATCCCGGTCCGGAGAGAGCTGTGCATATCGTGTCTCCAATGGCTCATTTCTGTGTCGCCTCAGCGCTTGAACGTGGTCTGCAGTGTGACCCTGGCATTACCCGCCATGCCCACACCGCGTGCCGTCACGCGATAAAACGTTGCTTCATCCACCGTGGTATCGGCAGCCAGGCTCTCGCCCGGTGTAGGCACACGTGGCAACTGCTCAACGATGTAATCAGCGGTCGCACCGCCGAGATCCTCGACCACCGCATCGAGGTCGGCATCGGCGTGAACATCTGCGGAGCTGTTCCAGTCCATGGTCGCCCAGACCGGCATCTCGTCGGGAGCAGCAGGCTTGTACAGGCCACCGTTCGCGCCGCCAAATACCGGAAGATTCGCGGCCTGGGCGATCAGTTCACCGGAGCGTAGTGCCGCTTCGGCGGCCTGGAAAGCCACGTTACGGTCCTGGGTATTGCCGGTCATGCGCTCTTCGAGCAGCGTCATGCGGGCGCTGGCCGTCGCGAGCAGGGTCAGCACCAGCAGCATGACCAGTGCAATGACCATCACCGCACCGCGCTGGGCGTGGCGACCATGTCGCACAAAAGGCTTTTCGGTGTTTGATGGCATGTTCATGACAATCGGTTTCTCATGGCCACGGTGAAACTCACAACCCGTCGCAGACGGCCATCGGCAAACGGGCCGACCTCAGCCTCATTGAGCAGCACGAAGGTACGTGGATCGGCATCGGCCACGTTATTCCGCACACTGGAGACCAGCAGGGCCACCTGCACGCTGACGACGTTGTTCCAGTTGGCGACCGTATCAGCGGTCCGGTACACATCAGGTACCTGGTCAGCACCAATGGTGTCTTCGCCATACAGGACCTGCATGTTCTCAACGCCCTCGGCGAGTTCCTGCGGGGCGCCGTTGCCGATGCGCCGCCAGAGTCCCGGAACGCCGTCAGCATTGTTGCGTATGAAGTAGGTAGTGGTGCGCAGCGTGAACAGCTGTGCGCCGGCGGTGTAGCGGCGACCAAGATTCTTGCTGCTGTTGCCCGGCGTACCCACTCCGGCATCGTGGGTGATGGTGCCGGTGCCTTCGTCGAAGCCGGTAACCTCAAAGACCGCCGAACCACCGCAGTCGGTGACGAGCATGATGTTGCCTGCGGCCGGGGTGCCCGGTGCCGTCGGGTCTAGGTCAATCACGGTCACGGGATCGCTGGAGCTGGCCACCATGTTGCCGGTGAGCTGCAGGTTCGGATCATCGACGGTGCGGATCACCAGTACATCAGTATCGGCAACGACGGCGTTACCTCCTGCAGTGATCTCGCCCGGCAAATCGGCGCTGACCACATCCTCAAAACCTTCCACATGCCTGGCGTAGTTATTAAGAAAATCGGCAGGATTGTTGAGCGAGTTGACGACCGTACCCAGGTCCCGCAGGCAGCCGCGGAAACCCGCCATCCGCAAGTCTTTCTGGATCAGCTGCGTGGCATAGCGCGCCACTTCCTGCCGGCCGGTGAGACCGCCCTGCATGTCGTTCTGGCGCTTGGTGCTCAGGTAGATCTGCACGACCGCACCCGTAACGATGATCCCCAGCGTCACGGCGATCATGATCTCGACCAGGCCTATACCTCGCTGGCGTTTGACTCTGGTGGAAGTTCGCATACTGAAGCGGTTCATAGCGTCGTGCTCAGCACCAGCGACATGGCTCGGCTGTCGTCGGGGTTCTTGTTCGAGGCATCCGTCCACTGCACCGTGATCGTTGCGACATTGGTGTTGTCAACCTGAACCGCACCCTGGCCGGAAGGCAGGGCCGCGTCGAGCGCGTCCGTCCAGGCAGTAAGGTCGTCGCCTTCGACGCCACCCACACCCGGATCAGCGCCCATCGCAAGGTTGTATACCTTGCCGGGACCGATGGCCCTGTTGCGGTTGGCGCGCATCCGCTCAAGGATGTCCTGCGCGAGCGTGGTGGCGACAAAGCGTTCACCGGAACTGTTGCTGTTCTGTACGCTGGTCAGCTGAAGGCCCGCAAGGCCCAGCAGGCCGATCGAAACGAGCACGACGGTGATCAGCACCTCGACCAGGCTAAACCCTGATTGATCCCGGATATGTTTTGGGGTTTGCATGACAGTGTTCCTGTTCATGTTCCGCACGCAACGTAACTGAGCGTGGCCCGTCCCTGCGGATTGACGATGATCTGCCGGTTCTGGTTGCCCCGGCAGTCGGGCACCGTAAGTGAGAAGTTCGCCTGGGCGCCGCTGAGAAAACCGCTGGCGGTATAGGAGATAAAGTTCGTATTGCTGGCGAGCATCGCGTCGCCCGAGATGGCTGGCAGTACGCGCAGCACGGTATCGGGCGGCACTTCTGCATCGTCCACGGTACCGAGGGTTCCGGCACCGTCGGTAAATACAATCCAGCCCTGCGTCCAGTCAGCAAACAGGCCCGCGGCATCATCGCAGCTCTCGCCATCGCTGCTCGCGCAGACGGAAACAGGAATCCCACGCGTCACGGCTTCATTGCGCGCCAGCGCCAGGGCACCAACCAGTGCATTGCTTTGTTCGGCGGCACGGTTGTTCTGCAAAAAATCGCGAAAGGCCGGGACGGCCATCGCAGTGAGGACCGCCACGATGGCCAATGCGGCCATCAACTCGATGGCTGTCATGCCGCGCTGGCCTGTGAGCAGACCGGTACGCTGTGTATGCAGGCAGGAAAAAAACACCCGTCATCTCCGCGTCTTCCAGATGGACGAAACTATGGCGATTGAGGCCCGCCGAGACCGTGACGTAGTTCCGCTTTTTA
>JBATNV010000161.1:0-5459 GCA_049290495.1 Gammaproteobacteria bacterium
TTTGCGTACTGGAGCTTCAAGGGCCTGAGCCCGCGTGGACGTATCTCCTTTGCGTATGTGCTCATCATTCCGCTGATCTTTGTGCTCATTGCGCTCGATCCGCCGCGGGTCTGCTTTTTCCTGGCCAGTACCTATGCCATGTCGGGCATCGTGGTTGGCATATGGCGACGCTGGCGGCGGCAATCTGGTCGCGCGCGTCGTAACGAGCAGTTACCGCCACCGGAAGAGTGATCCGGGTGGTCGGGAGCAGTAAATCGCACAATGTCCGGCCTGGTCCGCGTCAGCAGCGGGCGCTTGACGCCATGGGTGTGCAAGTCTGGGTACCGCGTCGGGGTTCAGAGGCGGGCTCCATGTCAGTGTTTGCGCCGTTAGCCGTACCCGAAATTGTAGCTGCACCTGTAATGGCACCGCTGCCCGCCACTGCGCCCGACAGCATGAAAGCACCTGCCCCATTCCGCAGTGTGCCGGCCGGCGAGTTGAACTCTGCCGCTGCTGCATGGGCAGAACTGAGAGCAGAGGTTGCGGCCTGTACGCGTTGTGTTCTCCACCAGACGCGGATCCAGACCGTATTTGGAACCGGTTCGCAGAACGCGCGCTGGCTGGTGATCGGCGAAGCGCCGGGCGCTGATGAAGACCGGGATGGTGAGCCCTTTGTGGGCCGGGCGGGGCAACTCCTGACCGAGATGCTGCGCGCCATCGGGCTCTCCAGGGAGCAGGTATTCATTGCCAATATCCTGAAATGCCGACCGCCGGGAAATCGCGATCCAAAGCCTGATGAAGCAAAGAGTTGCGAGAACTACCTCCAGCGGCAGATCGACCTGATTCAGCCCGGCCTGATCCTCGCGGTTGGCCGGATTGCCGCGCAACATCTGCTGCAGGTGGACACGCCGATCGGCAAGTTACGAGGACATGCGCATGAGTTTGGTCCGACCCGGATTCCGGTCGTGGTGACCTACCATCCGGCCTACCTGTTGCGCAGTCCCGGGCAGAAGGCGCGTTCCTGGGACGATCTGTGTCTGGCTCGCAGCATCGTCGCGCCGGTCTGAAGCGACTGTCATGAGCGCCGAACCGCGATTCTTTCCGCCGATCATTCGCGAGATGCGGCAGACCGATCTGGGTATCGTCGCTGGCATCGAGCGTAGTGCCTATGATTTTCCGTGGAGTCCGGGCATCTTTCGCGACTGTCTGCTGGCCGGCTATACCAGTCTGGTGCTCGAGCAGGGTGCGGCGGTGATCGGTTATGGAATCATGTCGGTGGCTGCCGGAGAGGCGCATCTGCTTAATCTCGCGCTGGCACCATCGGCGCGTGGTCAGGGCTACGGCCGGCGACTGCTGGAACACATGCTGGATCTCGCCCGTGGCGCGGGCGTGGAGGGACTGTACCTTGAAGTGCGCCCGAGTAACCGTGATGCGCTGGCGCTGTATCACGCCGCCGGATTCGAGGTGATCGGAAGACGCCGGGCGTATTACCGCGCGGCCAGTGGCGCCGAGGATGCGGTGGTACTGGTACGGCGGCTGCGGCGGCAGCGCTGAATCCGGCGCGACATGCAACTCTCAATATCCAGTCAGCGCTGGTTAAATCGACTCCTGTCCAATCCGCTCTGGCGGGATCGGCCGGTACTGGCCTGGGCATTTTATGACTGGGCGAATTCCGCATTCTCGTTGCTGGTCGTTACGGCCTTCGTGCCGCTCATGCTCGGCGGCTTCTGGAACGATGGCGCCGCCTCGCCGGTGACGACCTTCCGTCTTGGTGTCGGCAATGCGGTGGCGAGTGCCGTGGTCGTTCTGCTTGCGCCGCTGCTCGGTGCGATCACCGACCAGGCAGGTCGCAGAAAATCCTGGCTGGCTACATTCACCGCGCTGGGTGTGCTGGCGACCGTGGGGCTGGCTGCAGTCGGGCCGGGCGGCTGGCCGCTGGCCATGGTCTGCTTTGTGCTGGCTTCGATCGGATTCTTCGCTGCGAACAGCCTGTACGACGCACTGCTCATCGACGTCGCGCCGCCAGCGGCATATGACCGGGTGTCCGCGCTCGGCTATGCGTTGGGTTATCTGGGCAGCGCGCTGCTTTTCGTTCTGAGCATCGCCATGCTTGCGCAGCCTGAACTTTTCGGTTTTGCCAGCGCAGTGGCAAGCATCCGGTTTTCGTTCCTGATGGTGGCGCTCTGGTGGGCCGTGTTCACGCTACCCTTGTTGTTCTGGGTACGCGAGAGATCCTCGGGTGGCGTAGCCGCTGCTGGGGGCCTGCGTGCAGGTTTCCGCCAGTTGTACAGCACCTTGCTGGCCGTCCGCAGTCAGCCGGAACTGCTGCGCTTCCTTATCGCGTATTGGCTCTATATCGATGGGGTCTACACCATCATCAAGATGGCGGTGGACTACGGCTTGTCACAGGGGCTGTCAACTACCGACGTCACCGGTGCAATCGTGCTCACCAACTTTATCGGTTTCCCGGCTGCGATTGCTTTCGGCCGCCTGGGCGAACGACTCGGTGCCCGCCGTGGCATCTATATCGCCCTCGCGATATACATCGTGGCGACGACGGCTGCCGTGTTCCTTAAAACAGCTGCAGACTTCTATGTGCTGGCAATCACTATCGGCCTGGTGCAGGGTGGTGTGCAGTCGCTGAGCCGTTCGCTCTATGCGCGACTCATTCCGGCTGACAGTCGCGGCGAGTATTTTGGTTTCTACAACATGATGGGCAAGTTTTCTTCGATCATTGGTCCGTTGCTGGCGGGAACAGCGGCACTGGTTTCGGGCAGCCAACGTATCGGTATCCTGTCGATACTGCTGTTGTTTGCAGCGGGACTGTGGTTGCTCAGCCGCGTGCGTTTGCCGGCGGAAGGCGCAACTGCCTGACGAGTCGCCTGAAGCACAGGATCTCGGTGTGATTGGCAACGCTCTCGTAGCGCAGGCGCAGGTACAGAGTGGTGAGACTGTTCAGCGCTGCCGCAAGCTCCGGCTGTGCGGCGATGACCACCGCTGCATATTCGCGCGGTGCTTCGCCAGGTTTGCGTGGGCGGCTCAGCCGGGCGAGCCGTCGACACAGGTACTGCCAGCTCTGTTCGAGCGGATCCGGTTCGGCACCGCGATTGCGCAGCGTCAGCCAGGTAAACAATAGCAGTATCGTGCTGACCGTGACTGCGCAGACCAGCGCCAGATCGCGCAGTGATGGCGATGTAAAGCCGAGTCTGCCCAGCAGTGCATTTTGCTGGTCGGGGCCAAAAGCCAGCACCCAGCGATCCCACTGCGCATTGAGTGCATCCCAGCCAAATGCGACTTGCCCGAACCACGGACTGTTGCCGAGCAGGAGCAGTTCTGCGTTGACTGAACCGGGCAGCGCCGCCGCCATTCCGGCATCTACTCTTTCTGGTGCAACTGCAGCGGTCGGGTCGTAGCGTTGCCAGTAGCCGTCGAGCCAGACTTCGGTCCACGCATGTGCGTCGGACTGGCGCACGATCCAGTAGTCCGCCAGCGGGTTTGGCTCGCCGCCCTGATAGCCGGTGACCACCCGCGCCGGAATGCCTGCGGCGCGCGCCAGCATTGCAAATGCAGAGGCGTAGTGCTCGCAGAAACCGCTGCGGGTACGGAACAGAAAGTCGTCTATCGGTTGATTACCGAGTGCCGGGGGCTCGAGGGTGTAGTAATAGGCCTGCTGCCTGAACATGGCGAGGATGCTGCGCAAGTAGGCGCGGTCAGATTCGGCTGTCGCGCGCATCCGGGTAGCGAGCGCTGCACTGCGTGGATTGCGCGCTGCATTGAATTCTCGAGTGGCCTGTTCCGGTATCCGTACATCGCGGAAGCGTGATGCTGCCACCGAGCGTCCGCGCCACGCACTGCGTGTGGCGAGCGGTCTGCCGCTCAGCAGTTCGCCGGCAGGACTCAATGAAGCATCGGCGGCGTCCCAGCTGAGCGGTGTTTCGAGCGGCAACAGCCAGCGCTGGTTGTGCGGCTCCAGCATGATTTCATAGCTGTATACCGGCGCACTGGCCGCATTCTGTGGAACTGGCTGGCGGACCTTTTCCTTGCGGGAAGAGTCGGGAAGGGCGCGCCAGCGTCGCCCGTCGAAGCTTTCGAGTACCGGTCCGCGCCAGTAGAGTTGCGAGCGCTCCGGTGGTGCACCGTCAAAGCGCACACGAAAGGCAGCTTCGGAAGACTGCGCGAGCGAGGTGATGTCGCCTGGACTCATCTGGCTCGACAGTCCGGTACGGCCCTTGTGGGCGTCGGATGGCAGAGCCCACAGGGGTCCGGGCAGACGCGGAAATAGCAGAAACAGGGCAAGGGCCAGCGGCACCGCGTGCATCAGCAGACGCGCAGTCAGTAGCAGGGCGGTCGATGGTGTTATTACCCGGCCGCTGCGCGCAGCCTGAAGCAGCGCGAGGGTGCCAATCACCACGCCCGCTGCCAGCAGCGGTACGCTGCCGAGCGATTGCTCGCGCAGAAATGCCGCAAACAGCACGAACCAGGCGATCAGCACCACCAGGCTGCGATCACGCGCACTGTGTGTCTCCAGCAGTTTCAGCGCCAGCATGATCAGCAGCAGCGCAGAGCCCACTTCAAGACCGGAGATCTGGCGCCAGGCAAGGCCGACCGCGAGTGCACTGCCGAGCGTGAGCGTGCCACGCAGGATGGTGCCCGGCATCGGCCAGCGTTTAAGCGCAGCACCCAGGCGCCAGACAGCCGCCACGAGGATGATGCCGGAGACCCAGAACGGCAGCGTGCCGAGATGCGGTGCGCTGACCACCGCGATCAGCAGCAGCAGCCACAGCAGCTGCGCCAGGGAGGTGTGCTCAGGTACCGGCGTTCCCGGCGCCCGCCAGCCGCGCAACGATCTAGCGGCCATGCGCAGCGGCTCCAGGATTGAAGACGGCCAGCGTTCGCAGGCAACGGTGAAAGTGCTCGCGCCCGTTGTCGGGTGGCAGCTCAATACCCGGCAGACGCAGGCCATACGAGCGCCCGTCAGTGTCTGCGTCGAGGACCAGGCGACTGAGCAGCGAGAGCCGGGCCTCGGTGTCAGTGGTATTCAGGGCATCCCAGTCGAACCAGCTCGATCCCGCACCGCTGCGAAAGTCCTTGGCCAGCAGTTGGCCGGTGCGTGCGACTGCTTTCCAGGCAATGCGTGCTGGCGACTCGCCGGGAACGGGCATGCGCAGACCAACGAACTCGTCACTGCCGCGCAGGGTGTCGCCCTTGTGTTCGACGTCTGCTGCCTGTGCAGGCAGTGCGGTGGCCAACTCTGCGGCAGGCTGTGGATAGACCATGAGTTCCCGGTCGGGATACAGCCAGGCCCAGGCTTCGAACAAGCCGAAGGGATAGCGCGTGCTGATGCGGATTTCCGGACAGGGCAGCGTGCCGCGCCGGCTGGTCGGCAGACTCAGTCGCAGTGTTCCGCTGCCCTCTGCTGCGAGATCAACCGGCGGCGTCAGCGCGGCCGCCGGCCCGGCGCTGATCTGGAAGCGTGCGCT
>JBATNV010000162.1:0-2484 GCA_049290495.1 Gammaproteobacteria bacterium
TAATCGAACCCGATTCTCAATCCGGGATTACGGCGTCCGCTTCTATCTCCACCAGTATCTCCGGGCTGATCAGCCGGGCGACCTCCACCATCGCAGTTGCCGGGCGGATCTCGCCAAACACCTCACCGTGTGCGCGGCCCACGTCTTCCCAGCGGCTGATGTCGGTCAGGTAGATACGGGTTCGCACCACATGCCTGGCCTGTGCACCGACCGCTTCAAGCGCGGCGCTGATGTTCTTCAGGATCTGCTGTGTCTGGACGTAGGGATCGCCAGCGCCAACGATATTGCCGTCAGGCCCCGATGCGGTGGTGCCCGAAACAAAGACGGACTGTCCGATACGCACGGCACGCGAGTAACCGATGACCGGTTCCCACTTGCTGCCGCTCGAGTGGTTGATGCGCTTCATGTAAACCCCTTGTTCAGGCCGACCAGTTAACGAGACCGCTCCATGCGGTGCCGAGGACGATGACGCCGAAGATTATCCGGTACCAGGCGAAGATCGTGAAATCGTGGGAAACGATGAAGCGCAGCAGCCAGCGCACACACAGGAATGCCGAGATAAAGGCCGCCACCAGGCCGACACCGAACAGGCCGATGTCGTGCACATCCAGCAGTGCACGGTTCTTCCAGGCGTCATAGGCACCCGCAGCGACCAGGGTGGGAACGGCCAGGAAGAATGAAAACTCGGTAGCGGCGCGCCGCGACAGGCCGAACAGCATGCCGCCGATGATTGTCGCACCCGAGCGCGAGGTGCCCGGAATCAGGGCAAAGCACTGCGCGCAGCCGACCAGCAGCGCATCGCGCCAGCTCATGTCGTCGACTTCGATAACCCTTATCCGGTGCTGGCGTCTCTCGGCCCACAAGATCACAAAAGCGCCGACGATAAAGGCAATGGCGACGGGTACGGGTTTGAACAGTACGGCCTTGATATAGCTGCCGAAGAGCAGGCCCATGATCGCCGCCGGCATGAATGCCACCAGTAGCCTGGCAATAAAGCGTTGCGCTGTGGGATCGTTAAACATGCCGGCCAGCACACGGCTGAAGCGCTGCCGGTATTCCCAGACGATGGCGAGCATCGCGCCGGTCTGGATCACGATCTCGAAGATCTTGCCTTTGTTGTCGTTGAAGCCGAGGAGGTCGGCGGTGAGGATCAGGTGGCCGGTAGAGGAGATCGGCAGAAATTCAGTCAGACCTTCGACGATGCCGAGAATGAGGGCCTTGAGCAGCAGGGTGAAATCCATCCGCGCATGGTACTAAATCGCACCGGGCGGGTTGGGGGTCAGGCCACATTTTTACTTGTGGCCCGCCCCCCGGTTCCCGAAATCAGTAGATGTCGTGAACGGTGTTGTAGGCGTTGAACTTGCCGGTCGGGGTGATGATCTTCGGCCCCTTGATGACCTTCTTCAGCTTGCGGGTCTTGTCATCGACGATGACGATCGCCGATTCATCGGCCTGGCCGCTCCAGACGGAGAACCAGACCTCGTCGCCAGCCTTGTTGTACTCGGGCTGTACGACGCGCTTTGGTCCCGGTCCGAGCTTCGCCCACTCGGCAATCGGCAGTACCTTGTAGCCCGCATCAAGATTCTGGGTGTCGAAGACGGCGACGGACTGGGAAATCTTCTCGTCCGGATTCAGCGGCGTGTCTACCCAGAGGTTATGGGACTTGGGATGTGTCTTCACAAACAGCGATCCGCCGCCCTGGCCATGCAGTACCTTGACGACCTTCCAGGCATATTGCGCGTGCTTGTTCGGGTCGGTGCCGATCAGCGTGATATTGTCGTTGCCCAGCGCACTGGTGAGCCAGACTGGCCCAAACTCGGGGTGAATGAAGTTCGCGCCCCGACCCGGATGTGGAATCTTCTCTACCGGCACCAGGGCGGCCAGTTTGCGGTCCTTCGAGTCGATGACTGCAACCACGTTCGAGTTGTTCGCAGCGGTCAGGAAGTAGCGCAGGCTGGAGTCCCAGCCACCGTCATGCAGGAAGCGGGCAGCATTGATGGTGGTCGTGCTGAGGTTTTCGATGTCGCTGTAGTCGACCAGCAGGATCCGGCCGGTTTCCTTGACGTTGACGATGAACTCAGGGTGCTGGTGCGAAGCGACGATCGCCGCGACGCGTGGCTCCGGGTGGTACTCCTGCGTGTCGACAGTCATGCCACGCGTGGACACGATCTTGAGCGGCTCAAGCGTGGCGCCGTCCATGATCACGTACTGCGGCGGCCAGTAGGCACCGGCGATCGCGTACTTGTCTTCATAGCCCTTGTACTTGGAGGTCTCAACCGAACGGGCCTCCAGGCCAACCTTGATCTCCGCGACCGTCTGCGGCGGGTTCATCCACAGGTCGATCAGGTCGGTCTTGCCATCGCGGCCGATGGTGAAGACATAACGACCCGAGTGGGACATGCGGGAGATATGCACCGCATAACCGGTCTTGATGATCGTGATGATCTGCTTGGTATCGCCATCGATCAGGGCAACTTCACCGGC
>JBATNV010000163.1:0-2118 GCA_049290495.1 Gammaproteobacteria bacterium
TTTGCGGTGGTCTCGATACCGTGCAAGGGGTGATTGCGGCCAGCAATCGCAGTGACGGTAAACAGCAGCGTCGCGATCGTCAGCAGGGCAATCGTGAAGTGCACGAGAATCGGATGCCAGTTGGGTACAATTTCGATCATGTGTGCAGATCCTCCAGGCGGTCACGCGGGCATATCGTATCGATAGCCCGGTCGTTCGGGCAGCAATGCAACAGAGAAAAGCTGTGGACTGGCATGCCGGCATGACATGATCGTTAACGGTTGCCATCCTCATGCAATGGCAGTCGCCGCGTCAAACTCTGAAAAACAAGCGTTTGGATCATCATCATGAGAACCCTTTCGATTGCCGTGCTGCTTTGCCTGTTATCTGCCCCAGTGCTGGCACAAGCTGCAGGGCCGGAGCAAAAGCCGCCTGATCGTTATGTGCTGATCCATGCAGGTACCCTGCTGGCGGTGCCCGGTACCAGGCCGCAGAGCAAAATGACGGTGGTGGTCAAAAACGACCGTATCGCTGCGGTCGAAAATGGCTATATCACTGCGGTTGCCGATGCGGCCCCCGGGTCTGCCCTGCAGGTCATCGACCTGTCCGACCGGTTTGTACTGCCTGGTCTCATGGACGCCCATGTGCACCTCTACCATGAGCCTTCGTTTTCAAGGCATCGCGCGGAACGTGGTGACCGTCACCCGCCGTGGCCGGGTGAGCCTGGTACCGGCGCGGAGGGTGCCGTCAACGCGATGATCTATGCGCGCCGCAATCTTGCCGCAGGATTCACCACGGTGCGCGATCTCGGTTCGGACGATCAGTCCGTGTTCGCTGTACGCAATGCGATCAATGCCGGCAGGATGATCGGGCCGCGCATTCTTGTGGCTGGTTCGGCCATTGCGGTGACCGGTGGTCACGGGGACTCGACGCCCATGGGCCAGACGGGTGACGAGATGACGCGTCTTGCGAACGGCACCTGCGATGGCCCCATGGAGTGCCGGAAAGCCGTGCGCTACCAGTACAAGCTCGGCGCCGATGTCATCAAGTTCACCTCGACGGGCGGATTCGGTTCCAACACGGGACTAGAGCCACAGCTCTTTCCGGACGAGATTGAGGCAATCGTTGCAACGGCGCATCTGGTCGGCCTGAAAGTGGCCACACACGCTTACTCACCGATTGCGATCAAGGACGCGGTTCGCGCCGGCGTTGATTCCATCGAGCATGGATTTCTGCTCGACGACGAGGGCATCGTGATGATGAAGAAAGCCGGCACTTTTCTGGTGCCGACGCTTTCCGCAAGTTATCCACCACCGATTTTCCGCATCCCGGATCCGCCTTCGGTCCGACTCAGGAACGAATACCGGGCTTTTGAGCGTGCCTATGCGGCAGGCGTGAAGATCGCTTTCGGTACCGATGCCGGAACCTTCGCCCACGGTGATAACGCCAAGGAGTTCGAATTGATGGTCGGTTTCGGCATGACGCCGATGGATGCTGTCCGCTCTGCGACCATCATGACCGCTGAACTGTTCGGTATTGCGACAGAAGCAGGTACTCTTGAGGTCGGCAAGCTGGCTGACCTCGTCGCGGTGCAGGGCAATCCGCTTGAGAACATAGCATTGCTAAGAAAAATCGATTTCGTGATGAAAAGTGGCCGTATCGCCAAGCAGGATGGCCGCATGACTGAGCCTTTCAACTATCCGGCTGTCGCGGAATAGACTGTTCCGCCAAGCCTTCAACAACGGAGCCAAAGAAAAATGCATTCCAGACAGGTATTTTCAAACCGTACTTTGAGTGTCACCGGCCTCGCCGTCAGTCTGCTGCTCGCCGCGCCGCTGGCATCGGCTGAAGAAGCCGCTGCGCCTGCTGCGCAGGCGGGTACCGAATTGCCGGTGCGCTTGATTCCCAATGTGCCGAAGAATGCCGAGGCCTATTACGGCCCTGACAGCTTCCATATCATTGCGCAGACGCAGGACCCGCAGGCGCTGAAGGCGAAAGGCCGGGATAGTGGTGCGCTGACCTACATCTTTACCGACCAGGGTACGGACGTACACCGCATTAACGACAAGGGCCAGGATGCCTGCTCGTATTTCTTCCCCGATGGCAAGCGCATCGTCTGGACCTCCACCAAAGATCACA
>JBATNV010000164.1:0-1741 GCA_049290495.1 Gammaproteobacteria bacterium
AGCAGTGGCGAGACGCCTTGTCCGAGCCCGAAGAGGCGCTTGCCGAATCCCCCTTCATCGCGGTGACATGGAGCGACGAACCGGCGGTATCTGATACCTTACCGGTCGATCTGACGCTGACCCTTCAGCACCCGAACCGGATACACATCCAGGGCCAACTTTCCTTGCCCCAACTGACGGCGGTCATGCGGGGACTGGGTGTCGGGGCGCTGTCGTCATGATACAACTCATGGCCCACAGTCACATTTTAGTGGCACGCCAGCCCGCTGACTTTCGCAAGGGCATGGACGGCTTTCAAGCCTTGTGCCGGGATCAATTGCAGCAGAACCCAAAACAGGATACCTGGTTTGTCTTCCTGAACCGCAATCGCACGCTGATTCGCTTGTTACGCTACGATCACAACGGCTTTTGGCTGATGACAAAACGCCTCTCCAGCGGAAAGTTTGCCCTGCCGGCCGGTGGTGATGAGACACCTGCCGGCACGTTGAGTGCCCATCATTTAAGCCGGATGCTCAAGGGTTTAGCCATTACAGATGATTCAACGTTCAAAAATCCAGCTTAACCCAATGAATTCCTTGCCATTTAAAAACATTCCGGTAAGCTTGGCGCCGCCTTGTGAAGGAGGGCCTGTGAGCACCACGATTCTGGAGATGGACGACACTGAACTGGACGCATTGAAGGCGCGGATTGTCGACGCGCAGGAGCATGATCTGGCGCTGAGCAAAGCGGACATGGCCCTGCTGTTTGATGTCCTGGAAACCCTGGCCTTTCTGCAAGAGCGTCTGACTGACAAAGACATCACCCTGCACAAAATGCGCAAGCTGCTGGGCATCGTGAAATCGTCGGAAAAGCTGCGGGATATCGCTACCTCGCCAGACACGGCTGAGTCCTCGCGATCCCGCCCGGGCAACAAAAGTCCTCGTACTCCCCGCCACCAAGCCCCGGCGAAGGCACCGGAAGTGATTCATCATCCGCTTGAGGCATTAAAGAAGGGCGATGACTGTCCGGCGTGCGACATCGGCAAGCTCTACAAATATGAACCCGCCCGCTTACTGCGGATTACCGGCAACGCGCCGTTAACACCCGAATTGCACCTGTCTGAGCGCTTGCGCTGCAATGCCTGTGGGGCCTTTTTCACCGCGGCTTTGCCCGCCGACGTGCTGGCCGATGGTGACGCGGACCAGAAATACGGCTACAGCGCACGTTCGGTCATTACCCTGAACAAGTACTTTGGCGGCTCCCCATTTTATCGCCAGGAAAGCCTGCAGAATCTGTTGGGTGTGCCGGTCACGGCCTCTACGGCGTTTGATCAGTGCGAACAGGTCGCCAATGCACTGTTCCCCGTGTTTCGTCACTTGCGACGACTGGCCGCGGATGCCTGGCATTACCATCAGGATGATACGTCCCACCGGATTCTCGACCAGGAGCCGATCAAGAAAAAGAAACGCAACAGCACGCAGGAACAGCTGCGCACCGGGGTTTATAGCTCCGGGTTGATCGCCGAACTGGCGACCGGTGAGAAGATCATCCTGTTCCAGACCAACATCGGCCACGCCGGGGAATTTATCGATGAAATCCTGCAGCAGCGGACACCCGGTCTCCCCTCACCGCTGACCATGAGCGATGCGCTGCCGCACAACAAACCCACGGTGCGGTCCTTCATTCAGTCACTGTGCAACGCGCACGGGCGACGCCAATACGTGGATGTGCATGACCACTTTGTCGACAAGGTGGAATGGGT
>JBATNV010000165.1:0-1981 GCA_049290495.1 Gammaproteobacteria bacterium
CCACTGAGTACGGTCTCCGGCAGCAACAGTCCCTGCTCGTAAAGCGCCCACATTTCTTCGGCGAAGCGCGTGGTGAGCAGTTCTGGTGCAAAGCGACCGAGCGTCGCGGTAACGTTGTTAACGTCTCGCGCGAGCATCGCCTGGGCATTGTTGTTGCCGGCGGCGCTTACCACCTGCGGCAGGTCGATGATGACCGGCCCCTCGGCGGCTACAAGTATGTTGTATTCCGAAAGATCGCCATGGATCAGGCCGGCACAGAGCATGCGGACGATCTGGCTGATCAGGAAACGGTGATAGTCGCGCGCCTCATCGGCTGACAGCTCGACCTCGCCCAGGTTCGGGGCGGAGCCACCGTCGGCACCGGTCACCAGTTCCATCACCAGCACGCCATTAAAGAATCCAAACGGGGAGGGGACCCGCACGCCCACACCGGCCAGCTGGTAGAGCGCATCTACCTCGGTGTTTTTCCAGGCGATTTCCTGTTCCTTGCGCCCGTAGCTCGTGCTGCGGCGCATGGCACGCGCCTGCCGGCTGCCGCGCACCTTGCGGCCTTCCTGGTATTGCGCGCGTTGCTGGAAGCTGCGCTGGCCCATGTCCTTGTAGACCTTCGCACAGCGGAGGCGACCCGGCCCGCACTCAACGACGAACACGTCGGCTTCCTTGCCGCTCTTCAGGGAACGGATCACGTTGGTGATCACGCCGTCTTCAATCAGGGGCTCAAGGCCTTTGGGGGTTTTCATGCAGTGCGGAACTATAGCAGTCGGCGGCCGCAATCATTGCCGCTTTGGCGTACTGAAATGGCAGGCCGGTTAATAAAAGGATGTGGCCGCTTTGTTAGCGTAAGCCACCATCCCGGTAAAGGGCAGTCGCGCCGGGTTCAATCAAGGGGGGTCTTGAATGTCACACCAGTCATGCCGTGCTTTTTTAGGCGTTTGTGTTGCCGGCGGCCTTGCGGCAGTTATTGCTGCGCCGCTGCAGGCGGCGGTACTCGATGAAATCGTCGTCACCGCGCAGAAGCGCGATCAGGACATCCAGGATGTCGGCATCTCGATCAGCGCCTTTACCGGCGACCAGATGTAGACCCTCGGTATCAGGGAAAGCAGTGGTATCGCGGCATTCGTCCCCGGTGTGCATACCAGCGGTGCGATGGCCGGCCAGAACACCCAGTTCACGATCCGCGGCGTCACGCAGGCCGATTTCAATGACATCGTTGAAGCGCCGAACGCCGTCTATCTCGATGAAGGCTACATCGCTGTTGCCCAGGCCCAGACCTTTGCGCTGTTCGACATCGAGCGCGTAGAAATCCTGAAGGGCCCGCAGGGCACCCTGTTCGGGCGTAATGCGACCGGCGGCCTGGTGCAGTACATCAGCCGCAAGCCGACTTTCGACAAGATGGAAGGCTACGCCGACGTCACCTATGGCATGTTCGATGCGAAAAATGATCCGAATTCAATACGCTTTGAAGGCGCTGTCGGCGGTCCGCTGAGTGACCGTGTGGCTGGCCGGGTGGCGATGCTCTACAACAACCAGGATCCCTGGCTGAAGAACCTCTACGATCCGAATGGCCCCAACGCCTTCGGTGCAGCAACCATCGGTACCGGTCCGGCCAACGACCCTGGTGTGGGGTCTGGCGCCGACCTCGGTGACGACGATACGCTCGCCCTGCGCGGCATCCTGCAGTTTGATGCACGTGACGATCTGCGTTTTACGCTGTCCGGCAACTGGGCGAAGAGCGATGTCTCGACCGCGCCGTATCAGGCGACACCAGTCAGTGCCGTTTACAACGGCAGCAATCCGGATCCAACCGTGCAAGGCTCGCAAGGCGAGTTGATTAACGTGATCAAGACGGCACGGACCGACAGCCGCCGCAGTATCTGTGCCGACGGCTCGGATTGCGGTTCAGACCAGGACAACAATGGCTTTCCGGATGACTTTGACGGCAACGGTATCGTCGATACCGCGCGCGTTACCAATACCTTTG
>JBATNV010000166.1:0-4296 GCA_049290495.1 Gammaproteobacteria bacterium
ATGTAGGAGCGGCTTCAGCCGCGATCTGATTGGTGTAGGAGCGGCTTCAGCCGCGATCTGTTTTAGATAGGCTGTCGCGCCTGAAGGCGCTCCCACAAGTTAAGGGGTTTGCTGTGAAATACGGAAAATATCTGGCTGGACTGGTTGCGGTGCTGATGCTCATCGCTTGCGCCTCGCCCGAGGAACGCGCGGCGCAGTACCTGGTCAAGGCGCAGGCTTTCTACGATGAAGGCGAATACGTCAAGGCCAAGCTCGAGGCGCAGAACGCCGCCCAGGTTGAGCCGAAGAATTCCAAGGCCCGCTATCTGCTCGCGCTGGTTGCCGAGAAAGAGGAAAAATACCAGGAGATGTTCGGTCACCTGATGGTGGCCGTCGATGGCGATCCGACCAACGTCGAAGCGCGCATCAAGCTCGGTACGCTGTACTTTCTCGGCCAGGCCTGGGATGAGGCGGCCAAGCAATCGACCGAACTGATGAAGATGGCGCCGAACGACGCGCGCGTGCACCTACTCGAGGCGCGTGTGCTGGTGCAGAAGGGCGACCGCGAGGCCGGCATCGCCGAGATCAACAAGTCACTGGCACTCGATCCGGACTATACCGATGCGATCATTCTTAAGGCCGCGGCTGACTCGATGGAAAACCTCGACGATGGCCTGAAGACGCTCGACACAGCCATCGCCAGACTGCCCGCCGACAAGAGCCGGCCGCTGCGCGAACTGCGCGTGATCATGCTCTCGCAGGCCAAGCGCCTCGACCAGGTGGAAACGAGCCTCGAGTCACTGGCCGCCGACTTCCCGAAGGAACAGGCTTACCAGTTCCAGCTCGCCCAGTTTTATACCAGCCAGGGCCGCGTCGATGATGCGGAGAAGTTGCTGAAAGGTCTGACCGAGCGCGATCCGACCGACACCGACAAGCAGCTCGGTTACGTGCAGTTCCTGGCCACCCAGCGTGATCAGGACAAGGCCGAGGCAGCACTGCGGCAGTTCATCGACCTGAATCCGGATGCCGACAAGCTGCGGCTCGCCCTGGGCCAGTTGCTGGAAAGTCGCGAACGCCCGGATGACGCGAAGCTCGCCTACCAGGGACTCGCCGAGCACAGCCCCAAGAGCGTCGAGGGCCTAATGGCCCGTAACCGCATCGTGGCGATTGAGATCCGTGCCGGCCACCTCGACGTGGCTACTGGATTGATCGAAAAGATCCTTGTCGATGCGCCGGATGATCCCGGTGCACTGCTGTTCCGCGCCGGCCTGCATTTCCAGGACAAGAAATATGACGAGGCGGTTGCCGATCTGCGCTTGGTCCTGCGCAAGGAGCCCAACAACGAGCGGGCGCTGTTGCTGCTCGGCCAGGCTTATGTGCAGGCGAACGATCTGACGCTGGCCAAGGATACCTATCGCCGCGTCCTTGAAGTGAATCCGAAGTCCCAGGATGGTCTGCAGCAACTCGCCGCACTGTATGCGATGAGCAAGGAATTCCCTGAAGCGGAAGAGCTGTTGCGCAAGCAGGTCGAGTTGATGCCTGATGACGCGCTGGCTTCCGGTCGGCTGGTCGAAGTGCTGATGGCGCAAGGGCAAACCGAAAAGGCTGAAGCCGAGGCACGTCGTCTCGCCAGCTTGTCGGGGCAGGCAGGTGTGGGTGATTTCTCGCTGGGCCGTGTGCTCGCGCAGAAGAAGGACTACAGCGGCGCTGCCGAGGCCTTCAGGAAATCAGCCGCCGCGCGCAAGAACGATCCGCTGCCGCTGGAAGGCCTGGTGCGTTCACTGCTCGCTGCGGGCAAGCCCGACGATGCGATCGCGGTGCTGAACAAGGAACTGGGCAATTCCGAAAACGAACTGTTCGCGAAGTTCCTGCTCGGCGGGATCTATGGCGGGCAGGGCGATGCGAACAAGGCGGAGTCCTACCTGGAAGAAGTGGTCAAGAAGAAGCCCGATTCCGTCGTCGCCTGGCAATCACTGGCCAGCGTTTACCGCAAGGATCCGGATGCCCGCATCAAGGTCTACGAGCGCGGACTGAAAGCTAATCCCGGCAGCGTAGAACTAACCATGCTGCTGGGCACCGAGCTGGAACTCGCCAAGCGGAACGAGGATGCGATCAAGCTTTATGAGAACCTGCTGAAGGCCACTCCGGAAGCTGACCCGGCCATCAATAATCTCGCTGCCTTGCTGCTCGACTACCGCAGCGACAAGGCGAGCTGGGCGCGGGCGCTCGAACTGGCGAAGAAGCTGGAGAAGGCAGAGAACCCTGCCGTCCTCGATACGCTCGGCTGGGCGCATTACCGGAATGCGCAGTATCCCGAAGCAGTCAGCGTGCTCGAGCGCGTGGTCGCGAAAGCGGGCCAGTTTCCGATCTTCCACTATCACCTCGGCATGGCCTACCTGGCCGCCGGCAATACGGTGGGTGCGAAACAGGAACTGAAGCGTGCAGTCGACGAGGCCCAGTCCGACTATCCGGGGCTCGACGAAGCGCGCGCCGCGCTGAAGAAGCTCCCGTAGGAGCGGCTTCAGCCGCGATCCCATCTCGCCGCGATTCCCGGCTACAATTTGCGGGATCGCGCCTGAAGGCGCTCCTACGGGAAGGATCGCGCCTGAAGGCGCTCCTACCGCCTTTTTTTGCATGGAAGGATGATGATGTCCGGCCCCCTGACAGGCGTACGCATACTCGAGATCACCGCAGTCGTGCTCGGCCCCTGGGCCTGCCAGATGCTGGCCGACATGGGTGCCGAAGTCATCAAGATCGAGCCGCCCTACGGTGACAGCAACCGTTCGCTGGGCGCGTATCGCAATCCCGGTATGGCTGCGCTCTACCTGACCTGCAATCGTAACAAGCGCAGCATCGTTCTCGATCTGAAGCAGCCATCCGCGATCGCCGTGGTGATGCAGCTGGCAAAAAATGTTGATGTGGTGATACACAACAACCGGCCGCAGACCATGGCCAAGCTCGGCCTCGACTACGCGGCTTTCAAGGCCGCCAATCCGAAGATCATTTACTGCGGCACGTATGGCTATGGGGCCAATGGCCCCTATGGCAAACGCGGCGCGCTGGATGATTCCATCCAGGCCGTCAGCGGTATCGCGATGCTCAACGAGATGGTGCTCGGCGAGCCGCGCTACCTGCCGACCATCGTCGCCGACAAGACCACGGCGATGCAGGTGGTTTCGGCCGTGACTGCGGCGCTATACAGTCGCGAGCGTACCGGTGAAGGCCAGCAGATCGAAGTACCGATGTTCGAGACCATGGTGTATTACACGATGGCCGAGCACCTGTGGGGCATGGCTTTCGAGCCGCAGATCGGCGGGCCGGGCTACACGCGCCTGATGAGCCATCACCGCAAGCCCTACAAGACGAAAGACAGCTATATCGCGATCCTGCCGTACCTCAATGCGCACTGGGACATGTTCTGCAAACTCAGTGGCCACGAAGAACTCCTGAGCGACCCGCGTTTCAAGACACTGGCTTCGCGCGTGGCGAATATCGACGATACCTATCAGGAAACCGCGAAGATCATGCTCACGCGGACCACTGCCGAGTGGCTCGAAGTCTTCGCGAAGACCAGCGTGCCAACCAACATGGTGAATACGCTGCAGGACCTGAAGGACGACCCGCACCTGAACGCGGTCGGCTTCTGGCAGGAAGTCGATCATCCGACCGAAGGCCGGCTGCGCATGACGCGTTATCCCGTGACCTTCTTCGGCACCCCGGCCAGCGTGCGGCGCCTGCAGCCGCGGCTCGGTGAGCACACCGTCGAAGTCCTGCGCGAGACCGGCATCGCCGATGAGCAGATCGAGTCGCTGCTGGCCTCCGGCGCGGCGCAGGAGCCAAAGCGCAAGGACAGCTGAACCGTCTGTTCTATCTACACTGCTTTCTTGCCAGCTCTGTAGCCTGCGCCTGGTCCGGCTCAGGTCCGCTACACGCCCACAGGGTATTCAAGTCGCTGGACTTCCTGGCGCTGGGGGAGATGGAGGCCTTGCCGGTGAGGCTCGGCGCGCCGGAATCCGGAATGATGGAAAAAGAGTAATGGAGCGCGGCGCCGGCTTAAGGAGAGGGGTAGTATCCTGTGAGTCCTCCGGGTGCTCCGTCCAGGTTGCCACGCAAGAGATTCACATGAACCGAGATATCGGCTACCCCGAGCCCGGCCTGGCTTTCCTGCGGGCAGCGGTCTGCCGCTGAATGTGCTGACGCGTGGACTTCAGCTTCCTTGCCAAATCCCGCTTTAAAGGGGCCATGCAACTGACGGCGCGCACGGGAATTTCCCAGTTGGTTGCGTTGGCCGCATCACCTCTGATCACGCGTCTGTAC
>JBATNV010000167.1:0-1530 GCA_049290495.1 Gammaproteobacteria bacterium
ACTGTTCGCCACCTCGCGCTTCGATCGCGTCGTGCATCTCGCTGCCCAGGCCGGCGTACGTTATTCGATCCAGAACCCGCATGCCTATGTCGACAGCAACGTCGTCGGTACGCTCAATGTCCTGGAAGGTTGCCGGCACAACGCGGTCGAACACCTGGTCTATGCCTCGACGAGTTCCGTCTACGGTGCAAACACCAACATGCCGTTTTCAGTACATCAGAACGTCGATCACCCGCTGTCGCTGTATGCCGCCACCAAGAAAGCCAACGAGTTGATGGCGCATACCTATGCGAGCCTCTACGGCCTGCCGGTGACCGGCCTGCGCTTCTTCACGGTTTATGGCCCCTGGGGTCGGCCGGACATGGCGTTGTTCCTGTTTACCAAATGCATCCTCGAAGGCCGGCCGATCGATGTCTTCAACTACGGCAAGCATCGTCGCGATTTCACCTACGTTGACGATATCGTCGGCGGCGTGGTGGCGTCACTCGACCATATCGCGACGCCGAACAAGGCGTGGAATTCCGATGTGCCTGATCCGGCCACCAGTCCAGCTCCGTATCGGCTGTACAACATCGGCAATGCGCAGCCGGTGGACCTGATGCACTACATCGCCGTGCTCGAAGAGCGACTCGGGCGCAAGGCAGAGATGAACATGTTGCCGCTGCAGGCCGGTGATGTCCCGGACACCTGGGCGGATGTCGAAGACCTGGTCAATGATGTCGGCTACCGTCCGGCCACGCCGGTCGAAACCGGTGTCGCGCGCTTCGTGGACTGGTATCTCGACTACCACCAGATCAAGCGATGAGCGACTCGCTCGTCAGCCTCGAGCAGCAGAGCAGCGGGCTCGACCGGCTGCCGGCCTGGCAGGCGCTCAAGCGCCAGGCGGCGGCGCTCGCCAGCACGCATATCGGCGAACTGCTGGCCACACCTGAACGCTACGCACAATTTTCCCGCCAGCACGGCGATTTCATCCTCGACTTCTCGCGCCACCGGCTGACTGCCGAGACGCTCAAGCTGCTGATCGAACTGGCCGAGGCGCGGGAGCTGCCGCGCTGGATCGAAGCGTTGTTCAGCGGTGCGGTGGTGAACAGTACCGAACACCGCGCGGCACAGCACATGGCCTTGCGCGATCCGGACGATGCCTCGGTGGTTGTCGATGGCGTCAACCTGCTGACCGAAATCACCGTCGAGCGTGAGCGGATGCTGGCGCTTGCTGAAGAGATCCGCAGCGGTGAATTTCGCGGCGCGACCGGCGCGCGCATCCGCCATATCGTCAACATCGGTATCGGTGGCTCCGACCTCGGGCCAGTGATGGCTGTCCAGGCGCTGCGCGAATATGCCGATCCTGATCTCAGCCTGCACTTCGTTTCCAATGTCGATGGCACTCAGCTCGCTGACGTACAGGCGAGCGTGTCAGCGGCTGAAACCCTGTTCATCATCTGCTCCAAGACCTTTATTACCTGGGAAACCGCGCTCAACGCCAGTGCTGCACGAAGCTGGTTTATCGGCCAGCTGGGGGAGGCCGCTGTC
>JBATNV010000168.1:0-5629 GCA_049290495.1 Gammaproteobacteria bacterium
TGATGGCAGAACAGGCAGCCAGGCTGACTGCGAGCAGCAGCACCAGTGCCGTATAAAAAGCAGGCAGTCGCGATGCTGGCTGATGAGAGTTGGCGTTTCGGTGCACGGCTTGCTCCTGGAGTCTCACAGAATCGTGGGTACCGCGCAGAATACGCGTGGTACAGGGCAGTTGGCCACCCGCGCAGACCCGGGCGGTCAGCCAGACCGCTTATTGACGACGAATGCAGCCAGTGCGATCGCCGCGACGCCGAGCTGGGCGAACATTGTCTGCCAGGTCGGCAGCACACCGAGGAGGTCGATGCGCGGAATGGCAAGCGGCGTCGCATGTACCCAGCCCGCTTCCTGCAGCGCTGCAACACCCTTCCCCGCCAGCACCACCGCCAGCACTGCAATCAGCAGCGAACTGGCAGCGAAGAAAGTGCCGATCGGCAGCCGCGCACTGGTGCGTAGCAGAATCGCCGCGATAATAGCCAGCAGCACGACGCCGCTCGCGAGTCCGGCCAGCAGTGGCCAGCCGTTACCCTCGGTCCATAACGCCGCATAAAACAGCACGGTCTCGAATACCTCGCGATAGACAGCGATGAACGCGAGCGAAAACAGAAACCACGCCGTGCGCCTGCTCAGTGCCGATGACATCTTCTGATGCAGATAGACCTGCCAGCGCCCTGCCACGCTCTTGCCATGCATCCAAATACCCACGCCGAGCAGCACCGCGGCGGCGAACAGCGATGACAAACCCTCTGTGAGCTCACGGCTGGCTCCGCTGACATGAACCAGATAGGTCGCAGCCAGCCAGGTCGCGCCTCCGCAGGCCAAAGCGATAACCCAGCCGGCGTGCACGTAGACCAGCACATCAGTGCGTTCTGCTTTCTTCAAAAAAGCGATCATCGCCACAACGACGAGCAGGGCTTCCAGGCCTTCACGCAGCAGGATCGTCAATGCGCCGACATAGGTCGCCCACGCATCGTCCTGCGATGGGGCCAGCGCTAGGTCAGCTTCATTCAGCAGACTGAGTAACCGCTTCGCGCTCGCCTGCACCTGCTCGACACCGCCGGTTTTGACCTCCGCGCGGTAGGCCATCATGCCCGCCTCGATTTTTTCGAACAGCGCGCGATCGCGTGGCGCCAGCGCCGGCTCGATGGGTTCGAAGCCGTCCAGATAGGCTGACAGGGCCAGTCGGGTCGCAGCCGCCCGATCGCCAGCACGCAGCGCGGCGATACTCTCCTGAAGCTTTGCCTGTGCAAGTGCGGTGCGTTGCGCTGAATCAGCGGTGACCTGCGCCGGGTTGGTACGCAGGTAGGCAATTACTGCGCGCGCCGCAACCGGGCCAAGCTGCTGTGCAAGCGCCTGTTCCGAAGTTAGCGTCAGCGCCGACATGTCGTTGATGACCTGTCGCGCCGGCGAACCGGGTTGCCATAGTCCGGCGCCGGCCAGCTTGTCGGCTTCGCTATACAGCAGCGTGGCTGCAAAAAATGCCAACGCCCAGCGATCCGCCTCGGGTAAGGCACCAAAACTCGCCATCGCCGTACCTTCGACACCATTACTGATGATCTGGTACAGCGCAAACGGTGATCTTCCAGATGCGCGTTCGCGCTGTGCGAAGTCAACAGGTGGCGGGTCAAGCTTCGCAGCCAACGGGCCATCACCGTGACCGCGCCGTCCATGGCAGGCAGCGCACTGGCTATCGAAGAGCGTAGCGCCGCGCTGCAAATCCGGTACGACAGCCGGCACGACTGGAAATGGCCAGGCCTTCAGTACATCAGCCGCCAATCGATGCGCCAGTTGCGCGACAACCTCGGGCGCGGCCTTTGCTGCCACCGCACTGCGCAGCTGCGCTGCGCGCTGCTGCATAACTTCTTTGCCAGCAGTTTCTGGCAGCTCGTCCAGCAGGCGTTGTGCGGTCGAGGCAAATTCCTGCATCTCCGCGTATTCCGAAGTACTGATTACCGCGGAGTTGCGTACCGCGCCACCGTAGTCGACGGCCAGGTAGTCGAATAGTTGCCAGGCCTGCCTGGGCTTGTCCTGCTGCTCAGACTCCGCGGCGTGAATGGATATCGCAAGTGCCAGGCAGACCAGCATTAACGGGAAGCGCAGCCACCTATCTGGTCTCACCATCAGGCGGCCCATCGCTCGTCCTCAATGCCAAAGTACTGTTTGGCGATTGGGCTCACTGTCATCACCTAGACGCACCACTCTCGCTGCGATTTAAGGTATATTTTAAATGACTCTACTGAGCTTTGTGCTGCTTTTTTCCGGCTCGCCGCAACAAGGCAAATAGCCTGTCGTATTTCTCCAGCGTTCTTTGCACGCAGACGCCAGTCGTTCCAGAGAAAAGCGTGCTGATGATGACGGTGTTGCTGGTTAGTGTGTGTGTCGTCGGATGATTCGGCAGACCCGGTTCAGCGGTGACTTCCGCGAGCGCCCAGGTCGATCGCGGATCTCTGGATCACCTTGCCCGATTCATCGACCAGGAGGCTGAAGGTTCGCGCGCCATGAAAAAAGCTCAGTCGATAGCGACCCGCGTCTTCGGCCACGCCACGCTCGCAGCGAGTGGTGATCGTGCCGTCGCGCACGCCCGAGTAAACCAGGCGGGCCTCAACCTTAAGCCCTGCGGCAATGACTGCTGCATCGACGCTGAATGCGCCATTCTCGAATTCCACATTAGTCATCGGCAGTACCGCGATACCGGGGGCTTGATCTGTCATGAAAGAATTTCCGGTTGATGGCTTGATTGTCCTCGTATGGCGCACGATTGCAATTGGAGGGATCTTCGATAGGCAGTACAGAAAGACAACGGACGCGTCATAACACTGCCACCATGACCTATGCTCACTGCCAACTTTGGAGTAATGACATGAATTCACCCGCTGGCATCGCAACCCTGAGCTGGAAAGCGGGATCTGCCCGTTATATCAGCCTGGCGCAACTGGCCCGCAGCACCGGCGTGGACATCAGCCGTCTGCCGCATACCATCAAGATCCTGCTGGAGAATATTGCACGCCGTGCGGGTGGCCGCGACGTCAGCCAAGCTGACGTCGATGCGCTGATGCACTGGCCAAACGGTGCCGATGCGTCGCTCGCTTTCATGCCGGCACGGGTACTGATGCAGGACTTCACCGGCGTTCCGGCGATCGTTGACCTGGCAGCCATGCGCAATGCAGTGGCCCGGGCAGGCGGTGATCCAGAGACCGTGAACCCCTTCGTACCGGTTGATCTGGTCATCGACCACTCGGTACAGGTTGACCGTTTCGGCAGCAACGATGCCTATGCTGCCAACCTGGAGTGGGAGTACAAGCGCAACCGCGAACGCTACGCGCTGCTCAATTGGGCGCAGTGCGCCTTCAAGGGTTTTCGCGTCGTACCGCCGAGCATGGGGATTTGTCATCAAGTCAACCTCGAGTATCTGGGACGTGTGGTTATCGAGCGCGATGGCTGGGTCTTTCCTGACACGCTCGTTGGCACTGATTCGCACACGCCAATGATCAACGGCCTCGGCGTGCTCGGTTGGGGTGTGGGTGGCATCGAGGCCGAAGCCGCGATGCTTGGCCAGCCGATGTTCCTGCCCAAACCGGTGGTGGTCGGTGTGCGCACGTGCGGCCGACTGCCGCCGGGCACTACTGCCACTGACCTTGTGCTGACCCTGACGCAGATGCTCAGGACACACGGCGTGGTCGGCAAGTTTGTCGAGTTCTTCGGCCCCGGCCTTAGCAGCCTGGGCATCGCCGATCGTGCAACCTTGTCAAACATGTCGCCCGAGGGCGGTGCCACGGCAACGCTGTTCCCGGTCGACGCCAGTACCCTGAAGTACCTGCGCCTTACCGGGCGCGGCGACAATGTCGACCTGGTCGAGCACTACACCCGCGAACAAGGCCTGTTCAGATCCGACGACGACGTCGAACCGACCTTCAGCGAGGTACTCGATCTCGATTTGAGCAAGATCGAACCGAGCATGGCCGGACCGAAGCGGCCGCAGGACCGCGTTGCACTGGCCGGTGTCGCACAGTCATTCAGGTCCGGCATCGGCGGCGGCGCCGCAGCGCAGGTTACGCCGAAGCTGATTTCCAGGCTCGACGACGAGCGCAACAGCAAGGCCGCTGAAATTCTCAAGGCGCCGCCGGAGCATTTGCATCAGCCGGGCGCTGCCGCATCGCTCACGCACGGATCAGTCGTCATCGCAGCGATCACCAGTTGTACCAACACCTCAAATCCTTCGGTAATGATTGCGGCGGGCTTACTCGCGAAAAAGGCGGTCGAAGCCGGTCTGCAATCGCGGCCGTGGGTAAAGACCTCGCTGGCACCAGGCTCGCGTGTCGTCACGGATTATCTGAACAAGGCCGGCCTGACACCGTATCTGGAACAGCTTGGCTTTAACCTGGTCGGTTACGGCTGCACCACCTGCATCGGCAACTCAGGCCCCTTGCCTGAAGAAGTGGCCAAAGCCGTCACTGCTCAGGATCTGGCGGTGGCCGCCGTACTGTCTGGTAACCGCAACTACGAGGGCCGAATTCACAGCCAGGTGAAAGCCAGTTACCTCGCCTCTCCGCCACTGGTGGTTGCCTACGCGCTGATCGGCACCGCGCTGTGCGACCTGACCGTCGACGCGCTGGGCTCGGATACACACGGAAAACCTGTGTACCTCAAAGATATCTGGCCGAGCGCGGCAGAAATCGAAGCGCTGGTCGCCTCATCGGTATCCGCCGAACAGTTCGACATGGAATACAGCCGGATCTTTGCCGGCGACGACAAGTGGAAGACCATGCCGGCACCCACCGGCACCCTGTTCGACTGGGCGACAGATTCAACCTATATCCGCGAGCTGCCTTTCTTCATCGATTTTGCAGCTGAGCCGGCGGCGCTCGCTGACATTAAGGACGCACGCGCACTGGCGGTACTCGGCGACTCGATCACGACCGACCACATCTCACCCGCCGGCGCTATCAGCCCGGATTCGCCGGCGGGCACATACCTGGTCGAGCATGGCGTGCAACGCGACGAGTTCAACAGCTACGGTTCGCGGCGCGGCAACCACGAAGTCATGATGCGCGGCACCTTCGCCAACATCCGCCTGCGCAACCAGATGGTCCCCGGTGCCGAAGGCCCGTGGACTGTGCACGTGCTAAGCGGCGACAAGATGAGCATCTACGACGCTGCCATGCTTTATCAAAAGGAGAACACACCACTGGTAGTGCTCGCCGGACGTGAATATGGCTCGGGCAGTTCGCGCGACTGGGCAGCCAAGGGCACCGCACTATTGGGCATCAAGGCGATCATCGCCGGGAGCTACGAGCGTATCCACCGCAGCAACCTGGTGTGCATGGGTGTGTTGCCCTTGCAGTTCAGGGATGGCGAATCAGCCGCTTCGCTGGGCTTGAGTGGTACGGAGACTTTCAGTATTACCGGCATCGCTGCAGGCATTACACCCGGGCAGAGCGCCCGTATTTCTGTCATCCGGCCAGACGGATCCAGATTCTCGTTCGACACGATAGTCCGCATCGATGCAGTGGCTGAAGTTGAGTATTTCCGCAATGGTGGAATTTTGCAGATGGTGCTGCGCCAGCTACTGTCGACCTGAATCAGCTACCGGCAGCAAAGCGGCGACGACGAATCGCCTTCTCGGCCTCAACCACGG
>JBATNV010000169.1:0-12564 GCA_049290495.1 Gammaproteobacteria bacterium
AGCAGGAAACCGGATCGTAAAGACATAGACTTAGCTGATGCTGAGTTTAGGTATGATCCCAGCTCGAAACTGGTGCTCTTGCCCACCGCATGATTCCCTGTCTCAGCCTCTCCACTGCCGTTGCAGACAACAACCAGATGGCGCAGCATCGGTGCCATTCGATTTCACGCTGGCTGAGTCAGCCCGGTTGATGCCCGTTACGCATCGCCCAAAGCCGGTCAGATCTCCTGAAAACCGGCGGCCGAAAGGCCTGGAGATACACGTCAGACTTCAGACACGAAGCGTTTGTCCTGCCCCAGTCGAGCTTGCAGAACCGTAGCGGCACCCGCCGAGACGCCACTGCTGCACTCTCGCCCGCGCCCTGCCCCAGCATCGCTGCGCCAACCGCGTCGTCACTACGCGGCGCCAGCTAGTAGTGACGACGCGCTGACAGCCCCAGCACACAAGCGTTGTGCCGGGGCTGGCGCAAGTGACGACCCCACGTGACGAGCTCTCTGGAACGTCACAACCTCGGACCGCGCAACGCGGTCTGCCCCTCGCCCGCTCTTTGCGGGCCACATCAGCAATAGCGTCACCCGGCGCACCCAGAGCCTTGGGTCAATGGCTCACCCGATGGATCGGCTTCCCACAGGAAGCGCCATCGACGCCAATGCCGCGTGCCGCGGCAGGCAGCGATACAACAACGGCACGAAGCGGGAGTGGTGTCCCGCGTCCCTCGTAGTTCCCGGCTCGCCTCGGCGATCGGGACGGACAGAAACACTGAACAGATATGCACACACACCAGCGACAGGAAGCGAATCGAAAACCCTGGGGCAACGGACGGGAGGCAGAAAAGAGGACAGACAGACAAGAAGCGAATGCGGGATCTGAACTACGAGCTGAAGCAAGTGTGCCGGCGCAACCGCGACGGCAGCTTCGCGACCCAGCGCGATCGCGAGCGCGTGCTCGATCTGGTCGCTAACCAGCTTCATGAGCTAGGCGACCGGCACATGGCTGTGGTGTATCTCGGCAGGTAAGTCTGCCGTATCGCTCAACCGAACGATCCCCGGGGCAGCCGTCAGCACTGCTGACAGTCAAAACAAGTGTCCGGGCAACCGTGAGGTTGCACCCGGCAAACGGGGGGCTTTCAATCATGGGCAAGAACCCCGAAGCACTGCTTGTGGCAATGCTTCGGGGGATTTCAGGCGGCTTGAGCCAACTCCTTCCACTCGTTCGGGCCCAACTCGATGAGCTTGCCACTCTGCAGTCGACCGGCGAGTTCATCGAGCAGGGACTGGGCTTGATCACCGCAGTGGCGCAGCAGCAGACCTGCCGCCTGACGCTCGTCCGGCAACATCTGCTCGGGAAAGATCAATTCACCACCACCCATCGCGACTGGTGGATTCGCAGCCGAGCCGATGTTCTGTGGTTGTACTGATACACCTGTACTCTTATTCATTTTACTTGCGCTTGCCTTCGTCAATCGAGATCACGTCTGCACCGTTGCGCAAAAACGATCCGGGTTGGTCGGCCCATACCTGCAGCATCTCGCGCCGCTGCGGCGCGTACTCGGCCCGGTTGTACACACCGCGCACGCCGCCGATCGTGTGGTTTAGCGCCTTCTCCACCACGTCCGACGGACAGTTGTTCTCGTGGCCGGCTGGATCATACTCACGACCCCATGCCTGAACCCGTTAACCGTGGTAGCGGGATCACTTCGGCGCCCGCCTTCAGCTTCTCCAGATAGTCCGCCCATACCTGCATCATGTCCCGCCGTTCCTTGAGGAACTTGGTGCGGTTGTAAGCAGTACCAAGAGCGTCGGGCACACGGTGCGCCAGTTGATGCTCGATGACTTCCGGCTTCACATACAGTTCCTGATGCAGGATTGTGCGTGCCATCGCCCGGAAGCCGTGGCCGGTAATCTCCGTCCTGGTGTCGTAACCCATACGGCGAAGAGCGGCATTCACCGCCGCATCACTCATGGGATTCTTGGGATCACGTCCCGGAAAGACATATTCTCTGTGACCGGTCAGCGGCTGCAGTTCCTTCAAGGTTGCCACCGCCTGAGCCGCCAGCGGGACCATGTGTTCACTTTTGGTCTTGGTAACAAAGTAGCACCATTCCAGCCGGTCAAAGTCGAACTCTACCCACCGGGCCTTCCTGAGCTCGCCGGGTCGCACGAAGAACAGCGGCGCCAGCTTCAGCGCACATTGCACTACGAACGTCCCCTGAAAGCCGTCAATGGCACGCAGCAGTTCGCCCACTGCCGCCGGTTCCGTGATGGCGGCAAAGTGTTCATGCTTGGCCGGTGCCAGTGCGCCGCGAAGATCGCCGGACGGATCACGGTCACAGCGCCCGGTGGCCACGCCATAGCGGAATACCTGACCGCAGTTCTGGTGTAAGCGGTGTGCGGTATCAATCGCCCCCCTGCCTTCCACACGACGCAGCACCTTCAGCAGTTCCGGCGCCTTGATGTCACCAAGCGGCCGATTCCCCAGCCACGGGAACGCGTCATTTGCCAGCCGCTGGATGATCTTGTCGGCGTGAGAATCCGCCCACCTTGGCGCCTGTTTGGCGAACCACTCCCGCGCCACCACCTCGAAACTGTTCTCAACCTGTCCGATCTGCGCCGCCTTCTCTGCTTTGCGGCTCTCGCTGGGGTCGACACCGTGCGCCAGTAACGTGCGGGCCTTGTCACGGCGTTCGCGGGCAGCCTTCAGGCTGATGTCCGGGTAGACGCCAAGCGAAAGGGTCTTCTGTTTCCCACCGTTACGGTAGTCAAAGCGCCACCATTTGCCGCCCGAAGGCGCCAGCAACAGATAGAGCCCCTTCCCATCTGCAAGTTTCTGCGGCTTCTCGGCGGGCCGGGCATTGCGGACAGCGGCATCAGTCAGTGCCATTTGCTGGTAACTCTCTTCGGTGGCAACCCTGTTACCAGCAAAGTTACCAGCAGTTACCAGCGGATGCCAACGGACGGCTTTATCCATGCCTGGATAAAAACCCAATAAAAAACCCGCTGTTACGCGGGTTTTCAGACTTTGCCGGATGTTCTGGGAAGGGTAAATGGTGGAGCTAGTCGGGATCGAACCGACGACCTCTTGCATGCCATGCAAGCGCTCTCCCAGCTGAGCTATAGCCCCACACGGCTGGCCCGGGAATCTACGCGACCGCTCCCAAGACTGTCAAGGAAAGCTGCAGATCCGGCACAGAAATATAAGCAATCATCATGGCAATCGTGTGATCGCCTGCTGCAAGCGGTCGAGGGTTCTTTCCCGGCCTAGCAATTCCAGCGTCACATCGATCGGCGGAGAAATGGTGCCGCCAGTCACTGCTACGCGTACGGGTTGTCCTAGCTTGCCGAAGCCGATGCCACATTCTGTGGCGACAGCAGCCAGAACTTCATGAATCCCGGCTCGGGTCCAGGCGGCGATATCGGCGAGACGCGTGACCAGCAGTCTGAGCGGCCCGGCAACAGTCGCTGTGAGGTGTTTGCTGACTGCCGCAGCATCGATCTGTGCAGGTTCGGCGTACAGATAGTGTGCACTGCCAGCAATCTCGCGCAGGGTTGTCGCCCGCTCCCGATACGCCTCAATAACCGCAGCTGCCGGCGGCCCATTCGCAAGGTCCAGCCCTGCCCGCTCCAGCTGCATCACAAGCCCCGGAGTCAGCGCGTCGGGATCTCCGCTACGCAGATACTGCTGGTTTATCCAGTCGAGCTTGCCCGTGTCAAAGCGCGAGGCCGACGCATTGACTGCTGCGACATCGAACAGACGGATCATTTCGTCGCGCGAAAACAGTTCCTGGTCGCCATGCGACCAGCCGAGGCGTACCAGATAGTTGAGCACCGCATCCGGCAGATAACCCGCATCACGGTACTCAAGTACATTGACCGCCCCATGCCGCTTCGACAACTTGGCCCCGTCCGGCCCAAGAATCATCGGCAGGTGGCCATAGGCGGGCCGTGCGAAGCCCAATGCATCAAGTATATGCATCTGGCGCGGGGTGTTATTGAGATGGTCATCGCCACGGATCACATGCGTAATCCCGGTATCACCGTCATCAACCACCACACCAAAATGAAAGGTCGGCGAGCCGTCAGAACGCATGATGATCAGGTCATCAAGCTCCGAGTTCTGGAATTCGACACGGCCGCGGACGAGATCGTCGACGATTGTGACCCCCTCATGCGGGGTACGGAAACGCAACACCGGGGACACACCAGAGACGGCAGCCTGACGCTCCCGGCAACGGCCGTCATAGCGCGGATTCTCGCCACGCGCCATCTGCGCCGCGCGCATTTGCTCGAGTTCATCCCGGCTGCAGTAACAGTGATAGGCACTGCCCTTCTCCAGGAGCTGTGCTGCGAGTTCACGGTAACGATCCATCCTTGCGGTCTGGTAGTAGGGACCCTCGTCATAATCAAGACTGAGCCAGTCCATCGCCTCAAGAATCGCGTCCACTGCGGCCTGTGTAGACCGCTCACGGTCAGTGTCTTCGATCCTGAGCACGAACTGCCCGCCGTGATGGCGCGCATACAGCCAGGAAAACAATGCGGTACGAACCCCGCCGATGTGCAGATAGCCGGTGGGGCTGGGAGCGAAGCGCGTCTTGACGGTCATTGCATTCCAGAACTGGCAAAAACGGAGGCAATTCTAGCGTGAACAGGTTACGGAAGCCGCGCCGCGGGTGCCATTTGCATCGTGGTCAGCGATTGGCACACTGTCCGCCACATGCTGACTGACCCTGAATTGATAAAGGCGATACAGGAACTGGCTCCGGCAGGTGTTGCCTTTGCACTGTGGTGCGATGGCGAGCCACCGCCACTATGGTCGGCAGAGATCTCCGCTGCTGCAAGCATGAGCGGTAAGCGTCGGCGCGAATTCGCGGCCGGTCGTCATTGCGCGCGCGAGGCACTGGCTCAGCTGGGCCACGAAGCAGTGCCCGTACCGGTCGGCCCCGGACGTGCACCTGTATGGCCACCGGGGATTATCGGCTCGATCTCACACACCGATGACATCGCCATTGCTGCAGTCGGCAGAGCGTCTGATCTCTGCTCTTTGGGCATCGACGTGGAAAGCGCTGATCCACTCGAACGAGACCTGCTGAAGCTGGTATGCCGCGAGGAGGAACTGGCCGCGCTGACCGCAAACAACCTGCAACCGGAAGTCGGCGCCAAATTGATCTTCAGCGCCAAGGAAAGCGTTTACAAATGCCTCTGGCCGCTAACCGGCATGTTTCTTGAATTTGATGCCATAAGCATCAGGATTGATCCGGTCGGACACAGGTTTACGGCATACGGACAGAATCCTGGTCTCAAAAAAACACTGCAGCCGATCTGTGGTGGATACCGGAAGGTTGGCAACTTGCTGCTTACTTGCGCCTGGTTGCCCTGACCAGGACCTTGCCAGAAACTGGGGAAGATGCGTCGGAAGTTGCACGCTGCAGAGCCGCCAGCGCTGGCGCGCGCACCGGAAAAGAAACCTTGGCCGGCGGTACCTCGGCGGCCTGAACTGAGGCCAAACGCCGATCCCCTCCGCTACGCCGCTCAGGCCCGGAAAAGCCTGGATCCTGCCCACGGCGTCGATCGCTGGTAATTCGGCGCCGGCAGATCGATCGATGCAGGAAACGCATCACCCGCCAGGCGTGCATGATCATCCAGAAGTAACCTAGCCCGGCGAGCAAAAAGCCCCCGGCTACGAGCAGTTCCGGCAAGTGCCAATAAACACTGGCCAGCCCGATGAATACGCCGAGCACGGCAATTGCAGCCATCAACCCGACCGTTTCGTTGACGGTATAGCCGGCCAGCAGGAACACATGATGCAGATGCTCGCGGTCCGGTGAAAACGGTGATCGTCCACGCAGGATCCGGCGCAGCATCATGGTGACCGTATCGAAAATCGGCAGCATCAGGAACCACAGAGCTGCCGCAGGGCTGATCACCCTGGACTCGCCCTGGGAAAGGGAAACCGCATACCAGGTGAGTGCAAAACCGAGAAACATGCTACCGGCATCACCCATAAAAATGGATGCACGCTCGCGACCGGGAAGACGGAGATTGAAGAGCAGAAAACCCACCACTGCCGAACCGAGCAGTGGCAATAGAATTACATCCTCGATGTTGCCCCACAGATAGGCCGCGAAGAACAATCCGGCCAGCGACACCAGCGAAAGGCTGCCGCTCAGCCCGTCCAGGCCATCACACATATTCAGTGCATTGATCACACCCAGGGTTGCGAACACCGTGAAGGGAGCCGCAAAGACCCCCATTGTCAGCAGCTGCCCGGAAACTGTCATGCCACCAAGATCATTGAGCACAATGCCCGCGCCAAAGATCATCAGCAATGCCGCGACGATCTGCGCAGCAAAGCGCGCCAGCGGCGACAAATCAAAAAAATCATCGACGACGCCAACCGTTACCAGCAGCAACCCGCCGCCGAAAAAACTCAGGGTTTCACGAAGTGGCAGCGTTAGGCCTTCTGCCAGCGTCAGCAGAAAGGCCGCGACCAGACCAGCAAATATCGCCAGACCGCCAACCAGCGGTGTCGGGATCTGATGGCTCTTCCGTTCGTTCGGGATATCGACGAGCCCGGTCACTACCGCGAGCGGCCGCAACAGCATGATCAACAGCGTGGTTGAGGTCAGCGCGGCCAGAGATATGTGATACACAGACATACGCGGTCTTTTTTAGCGCGCCCAGTCAGCCGTTCAGTGTGTCGTTACCATTGTCCTGAAGCGTGACACTATTCGCCTCGGCGGTGGATTTCTGCGATGGCTCTCACAGGGAGTAGCATCGCAGCAGATCCAAAACACGTTTAGACTGCCCAAACTATATAGGCGTGCGTCAAGGCACCGCGTTACGGGTTTGTAAGGCTTTGGCCGATCCAGAGATGCGGTTAACATAAAGCCAGGCACCTCGCCCGCGATGCATTTAATTTTCAGCAGGAGCAACGGCATGACTAGGCGGTTTCACAACACTCTGGCAGGCGCTGCTGCAGCCCTCGCCATCCTGATGAACAGCATGGTGCCGCAAACTGCGCTGGCCCAGGATGCAACACCAAGCGTGGGCACATACCCGGTGAATGCGGGCGATGTCCTTGAAGTGCTGGTGTGGAAAGAAGAAAACCTGCAGAAACAGGTCGTAGTCCGTCCAGATGGCTACTTTTCTTTTCCGTTGACGGGAGACATCCGCGCAGAAGGCCGGACCATTGAGCAGATACGCAGTGACATAACGTCACGGATCGCGCGTTATATTCCCGACCCGGTTGTCAGCGTTTCAATCTTTGAACCCCGCGGCAGCAAGGTATATGTCATCGGTCAGGTCAACCGGCCCGGCGAATTTCCGGTCAATCGCTATGTCGATGTAATTCAGGCACTGAGCATGGCCGGCGGCACGACGCCGTTCGCCAAACTGGACGAAATCAAGATTCTGCACCGCGACGGCACGACACAGACAGCAACCACCTTTGCCTATAGCGATATCGCCAATGGCAAGCGATTACAGCAGAACATCCTGCTGAAACCGGGTGACACCGTACTTGTACCCTGATCGCGCAAACGGCCAGACAGAAAAAAACAGGACCCCCATGCGTGATCCACGTGTCAAATTCGTTACGCCTTTACTGATCCTGCTTGTGGCCGGCGTGCTGACCTCGCCGCCGGCTCTCGCCTACTGGGAATTGGTACCGCGTGTTGAGGGTGGGATTACCACTGAAACCAACCCGTACAACCGGGTTGAAACGCAGAGCTATGACAGTGCTACCGGCGGGTTCGCAGATTTTCGTCTGGATAGCTCATACCGAACGCCTCGCGATGTCATCACCCTCGTCCCGCGCTTTCGTACTTACCAGTACACCGGTTCGAATGGCCGACTCGATGATGATGACTATTCGATTGACCTGAATGCTTCCCACCAGTGGGATACGGCCAGTGGAAGCCTGCAAGCAGGCTACCGGAACAATGGCATCCGGACCAGTGAATTCAACACAGTCACGCCGGACCAATACACGAATGACACACAGGAGACCTGGTCATTCGGCCCGTCGCTCAGCTATACGCTCTCCGCACTGGACTCACTGCAGTTAGCTGCCGACTATAGCGACATTACCTTCAACGCCTCTCCGCAGGCAGGCTATTTCGACTACACGAACAGTAGCGTCCAGGCCACATGGATACATGGATTCAGCCAAAAGACGTCCGCGCTATTTTCGGTGAACGGTGGGAAGTTCAAGGCCAACAATCCGTACGGACCTGCCGAGAACAACTACCAGCCTTCTGAGAACAACACCGATTCACTGGGTGGCACAATCGCCCTTGAGCACAAGCTTTCTCCGACAGTCACCGCGACAATCACAGCGGGAAGCTCCCACAGCACCCAGGATATCAAAGGCATATATTACGACCCTTACAATCCGGGGTACCTCTGCCCAACCTTTCCCTTTGCCCTCTGCTCGATAAGCCAGAGCAGCAATAACTTCGTTGGCGGCATTACGCTGAGTCAGGCATCAGAAGTCATGACAACAACCTTCGACTACAGCCAGTCACAGGCGCCAAGGTCAAACGGGACATCCGTTGTATCAGAAAGCTTTCGTCTGAACTTTCAGCGCACACTCAGTCAGCGGCTGAATGGCTCCGTTAACCTGCTCTACGCCAGTGACTCCGCCCTTGGCAACTATGGCCGACAAGACAGAAGGTACTATTCAGGTAATGCTGCTCTCAGGTACCGGTTGACGCAGACGTTGACCGTAAGCGGGAGCTATAACTATTCGGTCAACGACGACGACGCCAACAGCGCCGAGCAGAAGGACAACCGGCTATTCCTCTCCCTGATTTATACCGGCGTGGGGATCCGCCGCTAGTGAGTATGGTGGGCGATGCTGGGATTGAACCAGCGACCTCTGCTGTGTGAAAGCAGCGCTCTCCCACTGAGCTAATCGCCCGCTGCGGCGCAGATGATATACGGAGTCCGGTGGCTCTGGCAAAGCGGACAAGCAGCGCTGCGAAAGAGACAGACTGTCGTCAACCGTGAGCCACACACGCTGCACAGGCTATACTCCGGACTAATATCGCTGGTACAGAGCCCTTTACCGGCCAGATTTACTGACTGGCGGAACGACGGACCAGAATGTACGAAGAATTCTTTCATCTACAGTGCCGCCCGTTCGACCTGACGTCGGACCCGAAGTTTATTTTCATGACGGCGCAGCATGCCCGGGCAGTCGCCAATTGCCGGTTCGCGCTGATGAACCGCGACAGCTTCGTAATCATTACCGGCGAGATCGGGATCGGTAAAACCACCATCCTGAACACCGTGATCGAAGAGCTGGGCCCGGAATACGTGACGGCCAAACTGGTACACACCACCCTCTCGGATATCGAACTGTTACAGGCATTGCTTTCTGAATTCGGCATGCCGAACTACACGAAGAAGAAGGTTCTGTTGCTCGACACTTTGCGCAGTTTCTTTCTGGAAAAGCAACGCGCCGGCAAACACGTTGTCATCATCGTTGACGAGGCGCAGAACCTCAGCAGTTCAGCTCTCGAAGAGCTGCGGCTCCTCTCGTGCATCGATACCAGCGACAAGCGTATCGTCTCGATCGTGCTTACCGGCCAGCCCTCGCTGGACGACCTCCTGGATGCGCCAGGGCTCACCCAGCTCAGGCAGCGGGCACGACTCCGGCAGCGGCTGGACGCGATGGTAGAGGCGGAAACTATCGACTATATCCGCCATCGCCTGCAGGTAGCCGGCGGCAACGTTGACGACATATTCGAAGCTGACACGCTACCGGAAATTCATCGCCTGACCTTTGGGATACCCCGACTTATCAACACCCTGTGCGATACGGCCATGACCGCGTGCATGGTGGATGAGTGCCACAAGGTGAACATTGAAGTCATCGACAACGTTGTTCACGAACTGCGCTGGCAGTGGTTCGAAGAAAAAAATCCGCGTCATGAGAAAGAGGCATCGGCAGCAGTCCACCAAAAGTCAGCTGATAGTCATGTCAATCTGATGGTGTACCGGGCCGGGCAACTTCTTCAGCAGGTGGAGACTTCCACTTTCCCGTTTGTCATTGGTCGCAGCAACGCAAACGATCTGGTCATCATCGACAAGGAAGTCAGCCGCCGACATGCGCTTATAGACTGTATAGGCGGCATTTACGTGGTTGAAGACCTGAACAGTCGAAATGGCATCCTGGTCAACCAGAAGTCGCGTGGCCGGGCATTATTGCGCTCCGGAGACATCATCAGCTTTGGCGGGGTCGACGTAGTGTTCTACCTTGAACGTCAGCAGGGCATACAACCGCGATCAGAGCTGCTGGAAAGAGCCGCAACTGACTCCGGTGACGATACCGGTCAGCGCGTCACGATTCCCAATATCGGCAGTCAGGCCCTCGGCTGATCTGTCTCCGCGGGCTTGCCCCGCCGGTCTGCGTCAGGCCCAGCGCCGGACATGCTGGTGCCCCGCCCCCAGACCACCACTTCCGCAGTTTGAAGCAGAATCAGCAGATCAAGGATCAGGCTGGCGTTCTTGATGTAGTACAGGTCGTACTGCAGCTTCTCGCGGGCATCGGCGATTGAAGCACCGTAGGGAAAGTTCAGTTGCGCCCAACCCGTCAATCCCGGTCGCACACCATGACGATAGTAGTAAAGCGGTACCTGCCGGCTGAGTTCTTCGACAAACTCGGGACGCTCAGGACGCGGCCCGACCACGCTCATATCACCCCTGACGATATTCAGCATCTGGGGCAACTCATCGATCCGGAAGCGGCGCAGAATCTTGCCTGTACGCGTGATCCGGTCATCGCCGGCTGTAGACCAGCGGGGCCCGGTATCACGCTCGGCATCGATTCGCATGCTGCGAAACTTGTAGAGGCGAACTATACGGCCATGCCGCCCGACCCGGGTCTGACGATAGAAAATCGGTGCGCGTACACCATCCTCGATGAGGATGGAAAGAATAGCCGCCAACGTTAAGGGCAGCGTAAGAATCAGCAGGACGATGCCAAAGAACACATCAAAAGCCCGCTTGAGCAGCCGGTACATCAGGCTGGTCTCGCTGCTCTTTTCATACAGCAGCCAGCTTGGACGGAGGATGTCTAGATCGAGGTACTCCGTCTCCCGCTCGAGAAAGTCCACCAGGTCGGTTACAGGTACCCCACGCTGCTTGAATTGCAGCAGGAACTCCATTGGCAACATTCCCCGCCGATCATCCAGGGCGACAACGATTTCATCGAATCTCCAGTTGATCACGTCGTCCGCATTGATGACGGGATCAATACCAAGCTCCACAGCACGCTGCCGCTCACCATTAAGTGCCACGAACGCGACCGCCTCAAACCGCCGGCGATCGGAACGGCGTCGCAGCATGCTGATCTTTGATGCGAAATCGCCAGCGCCGACCACCAGTACCCTTCGCTTGATCGGATTGTCGTCGATCAGACGGAGCATCATGAGACGGACGCCCACCAGCATGAAGCAGGCAATTAACATGGCCAGTGCCATCACGCCACGCCCAACCTCGAAGAAGTCCGGAACCATATAAAAAAACAGGATATTGGCCAGGCTGCCCAGCAATACAGCCAAAAATACTCGTGCGATGGCTTCCTTGGTGGTTGGGCGCTGGCGCACACGATAGAGACCCATCGCGAGCATGCCAATCATGACCCAGAACACAAAGGAGCTTGCCGGGTACGGCGTAGCCTCAATAAACCATTCGAGACTCGCTCCGTTGAATGCAAAACGGAGCCACATGGCCAGGCAAAAAGCAGCGGTCGCGGCGACGATATCCACCACGACCAGCAAGGCCATCGGGTTGCCATGACCACGTTTACCGGCGCGAAACACCTTCATGAACTCAGCACGCTACCGAACCGATCGTCATTTCAAAACGCTTCCTGTCTTGCCGCCCTGCATGCAACGGGCTCTTTTCCTGATAAGTATACGATTGAGAAACTTGTCTTACTGTGCTGATTCTCGACATTTTTCGGCCTCGGTCGAAAAAGACTGCAGCGGATATTCGCAATCCACCGTCGGCGGCCTCAACGTGCACGCAACACAGCAAACTATGGCCAGATAAAAAAACCGTGAAGCTCTCACCCTGAAAATGTAAGATCCCCCGTCATTAAGTGCTTGCGCTGCTCAACTTCATGCGGTTTACTGGCCGCGTGCAAGGGCAAACCCGTCGAAAGGCGGGGACGCAAAGCTACCGGTCTTCGGGCGTGAGCCCATGATAGCGGGGTTGCCAGTAAAGGGTTTTGTAATCACCACAGCCGCAATGGCTGTAGTGCGCGCAGTCTCTTTCTGACCATCCCCTCACACATAGCACGGCGTTCGGGCAGAACGCGAAGAGGAGGGGCGGATGGGGCGGTCGATAAAACATTTCAGCAAAATCGCAGCCAGATATCTGGCTGTCAGTGCGATTGCGCTGACTTTGGCTGCTTGCGGCGGTGGCGGTGGCGGTGCTTCTACTAGTACTCCATCCGAAGTTCCGTCTCAGCCCCCAGCGCAGCCCCCAGCGCAGCCCCCAGCGCAGCCTAGCCAGAACAGAGCACCACAGATCGCGGGGACACCGGCAACAACTGTTC
>JBATNV010000170.1:0-1649 GCA_049290495.1 Gammaproteobacteria bacterium
CCCCTACACCCATACCGACAACTACTGGCAGGTCTACTTCGACACCAACGAGGCCATCGTCAGGGTGTGCAAGGAAGCCGGCTGGCCGGCGCCCTCGGCACTGCACCAGTTCAAGCAAGTTGCATAATGACCCTGAAGCGGCTCTTTCTTGCGCTGCTGCTGCTGGCTTTGCTGGCGGCAGCGTACTTCGCCGTGGTGCTCAACTGGAGCTATTCGTCGGGCGAGCGTGCCGGCTGGATCCAGAAGCTGTCCGACAAGGGCTGGATCTGCAAGACGTGGGAAGGCGAGTTGGCACTGGTTTCGTTGCCCGGCAGTTCAACGGTCGAGAAGTTTCAATTCACGGTGCGCGACGACCAGGTCGCCGCCGAAATTGCCAAGGTCATGGGCCGGCGGGTGACCCTGCATTACGAAGAAAAAGTCGGGCTGCCGACGTCCTGTTTCGGCGAGACTCGCCATTTCGTGACCAAAGTCACCCTTACAGAAGAAATTTCGCTATCGCCGGGGGTGGTTGTCAAGACCGCTCCCGCCGACGCAGCGGCACCGGCGCCGGTTCGTTAGGGGCTAACCCCGCTAACGCCGGGCTGCGCATTTGCCCAACGCACCCCAGGCCATCAAAGCCCAAGGTCGCTGACCCGGACTGAAACAATCAGCGCCGGAAGAAGTCCGGCCGGCCCGATAAAACTCCCGGATACCGGCGGAACCGCTTCGGGATGCCGGGCCACGGCCACCGGAATATGCTGATTGCCGGTGATCAGGCCGCTGGTCGGATCGAATCCCTTCCATCCCGGGCCGGGCAGGTAGACTTCGGCCCAGGCATGGGTGGTGGCATTCCCCTCCTCGTTTAAGGGCATATGCAGATAGCCGCTGACAAAGCGGCTGGCGAGGCCGATCGAGCGGCAGGCCTCCATGAACAAGGCGGCAAAATCGCGGCATGAGCCGCTGTTCAGGCGCAGTGTCTGCGCCGGGGTCTGGACGCCTTCTTCCTCGCGGATCTGGTAGGTGAACTTGTTGGCGATTTCACAGTTCAGGCGCGAGAGCAGCGAAAAGGTCTCGATCGGCCACTGCAGCAGACCCAGATCTTCAAGCCAGTCGTGCAGTAGCGCCTGATCGTCCGGATACACAGTCTGCAGGAAGGGCGCCAGATCGGGCAGATCGTCGATGACGTATTCAAAGGGGCAGTCGACCGCGTACTCCTCCATCAGGAAATCCAGCGGGGCGTCGTCATAGACGGCGATGACCACCTCGCTCAGCACATGCAGGGTGTTTGAAATATCGCCAAAGCTTACTGTCGCGACAGAATTACCGAGCACATCCTGAAACCAGCGGATGCTGTGGGCCGGAGAAATGTCGAGCGTCGAGGATTCGATCCTCAGGCTGTGGCTCTCAAGGGGGCGCAGCCGCAGGCGGTGCGGCAACAGTGATACCGGAGTCGAGAACTGGTACTCGGTTACGTGAGCGATATTGAGGCGTCGCATGCTTTTACCACCATTCTTTCTTTATGGCCTGGGTGCAGCCTGAAGTATAAGAGTTTGTTCCGAAGACGGCTGACTGTTGCCGGATTTCTGCATTATTTTGCCCTCGGCAATCGGCCTGGTCGTGCATCACACCTCTCTTTGTATTCCCTTGGTGCATAATGGCCGGTGTACGCA
>JBATNV010000171.1:0-3116 GCA_049290495.1 Gammaproteobacteria bacterium
GCCGGCGAGATGCGAGGTCTCGAGCAACGCAAGCGGCAGAGCGTCCTCCAGGGCATCTATCCGGCTGTCGATGCCAGGCGTTGCACCGGAAACCAGCAACACGATGCCGCACATGAAGACCAGGATACCGATCAGTTGCGGCGCAACCTGTTGCACCAGAGCGAAGGCGCGCACGATATGTCGACCCTGCGCCGCAAGTTCATTACCTGCAAACAGCAAGGCGCCAAACAGCAGCGGCACCAGGTAGTAGATGCCGCGGTAGGCGACCAGCGCAGCCAGCATGGCCGGCCGATCGCCAGCGGGGATCCCGAGCAACACCACTGACTCGAACACGCCGAGACCGCCCGGCACATGGCTGATGAGGCTGAGCAAAATGGCCGCGGCATACACGCCGCAAAAGCTCACAAAGCCAGGCGAGCCAGCAGCCGGCAGCAAGACCCACAGGGCCGCGGCCGACAGGGCGAGATCCGCGACACCGATCAGCAACTGCAGGAATACCAGACGCCGACCCGGCGGTTCGACCTTCCAGCTACCCAGCTCCACCGGACTTCGGCTGATGCTCGACCAGACCACATAGGCAAGGACGAGCGCCAGAATGGCTGCACCGAGCACGAGCGCCCAGCCCGGATGCAGCCGCAGCGCCGCTCCCGTCGTTTCTGGCGCCGCCAGCAACGCAACGCTGCCGAGTACGCTGATACCCAGTCCGGCGGTCACCGAGGTGAAGGCCGCCATGCGCGCCACATCGACCGCAGTCAGCCCCAGCGGGGCATAGAGCCGGTAGCGGACAGCAGCACCGGTCAGTGCAGCGAGACTGAAGTTATGCGCAAAGGCATAGGCGATGAAGGATGTGGTCGCCACGTGCGGGTAAGGCAGCGGTTTGCGCACATAGCGGAGCGCCAGTACATCGTAGATGGTCAGCGACCAGTAGCTCAGCGCAGTAATGCCAACAGCACTCCACAGCGCACTGGTCGGCACGGCATGCAGCGCATCAAGTACATCGCGCAGGTGGTAGGCCTGCAGTTCGCGATCGAGGACAAACAGGACCAGTGCGAAAGCACCCAGCACCAGTAACGGCAGCAGCCAGCGTCGCCAGCGTTGGTTGGCGGCCACAGGCGCCGGGGAGTCGCTGACCATCAATGCCTCACAGATAAGGTGACAACAGATACGCAGCCGAATCGCGCAGCCGTACGGGTACCGACCTGCGCGTCAGTTCATCAGCGGCCAGTCGCGTACTCACGATGACCACTCCGTCGATATGTGCGCGTAGTTCAGCATTGAGCGACGACGAGAACACCTCGATGCCGAGTTCATAATTGAGGCGCAGGCTGCGCGGATCGAGATTTGCCGAACCGATCAGACTGTAAGCGGTATCGATGCACAGCAGCTTTGAATGACAAAATGGTGCCGGCTGGTAATACACCTCGATACCCCAGCCGAGCAGCTCGGTCAGTATGTTCCGATGTGCCCAGTGCACATAGAACAGGTTGTTCTTGCCGGGCAGGATGATACGCACGCGGATGCCGCGCAATGCGGCCGACTGCAGCGAAGCAACCAGCCCCCGCGATGGCAGAAAATAGGGCGTCATGATGTCGACGGTGGTCTGCGCGCCGCTGACGACGGCCTGGATAGCCAGTGCCAGCGCATCCATTTCATCGTCCGGGCCATCACAAATGACCCGGCAGCGGGCATCGCCCTGCGGATCCGGAATGCGCTGTGGTGAAAGCGCGGTCGCGACCCCGGTGGCAAATTGCCAGTCGCCATAAAAGACTCGCACGAGGTCCGCGACGACCGGGCCGCTCAGACCAAAGTGCACATCGGTCACTTCGCGCAGGCGGCCCCCCTCGGCCGTCTGATCGTCACTGATATTCATGCCACCGGCATAAGCGATGCTATCGTCGACGATGAGCAGTTTGCGGTGATTGCGCAGATTGATATGGATATTCGGTGGAAACAGTTTCGGTGGCAGAAAGCGCGCGACAGGAACGCCACGCTGCCGGAGAACCCGCGAGGGACTGTGCCGTGAGTACAACTCGCCGACGCCATCGACCAGCACCATCACCTGTACGCCGCGTGCTACCGCCTCTGCGAGCGCGTCGACAAACGCCTGGCCCGTATGGTCAACCTTGAAGATATAGGTCGCCAGCAGTACACGCTCCCTGGCTGCCCGGATCGACGTCAGCATGGCCGCGTAGGCCTGTTCACCATTGTGCAGAACGCGTACGGCATTGCCGGCCCGTGGTGCCCGTCCGGTAATTCGCTTACCCGCCTGTTCAAGGACCGGGACATCCGGGCTGACCGAAATAGCACCCGGCACGCGCGTTTCATAGTCGATGGCAAGGAACCTCGGCCGGCTGCCGCGTGCCCGGTTGCGCACACGATTGATGCCAAACACAAAGTAGGTCAGCGGCCCGGCAAAGGGCAGGAATACACACGCCATGATCCAGCCCATCGCACTGCGCGGATCGCGCTTGTACAGCAGCACGTGATACACACCGTAGCAGGCCGGCGCGAGATGCAGCAACGCCAGCGGATAAAGGGGGGCAAAGGTCATGCATTTCAGTATAGAAGAAGCCCGCCACAGGTGTTCTAATCGTGCCGGTGAAACCGCTGTTTAAATGGCTGCTGATTGGTGTCGCGGTGCTGCTGCTTGCTGCCGTGCTACTGGTGGTAGCAGTCGTTACGCTGGTCGACCCGAAGCAGTATCAGTCCCTCGTCATCGACCAGGTCCGGGAGCGCACGGGGCGGGAATTGCTGCTGGCGGGGCCAGTAGAACTTGATCTGCTGCCCTGCTGTGCCGTGCGCATCGACAAGGCCACGCTCGGCAATCCACCGGGCTTTCCGGCCGATCCCTTTCTGCGTATCGATTCCGCACGGTTAGGTTTGCGACTCTGGCCACTGCTGACACGCCGGGCCGTCGAGATCGGCTCTGTGACCATCGAAGGCCTGCAGGCAAACCTGCTTGCCCGCAAGGATGGCAGTAACAACTGGAGTTTTGATGTCAACGCGACTGCCAGCCCGGACAGCACCAGCGGGGTACGCGAGACTACGGACTTTTCCGTCGCAGCCATCGAGTTGAAGAACGGTACGCTGAGCTATAGCGACGAAGCAGACGGCAG
>JBATNV010000172.1:0-6509 GCA_049290495.1 Gammaproteobacteria bacterium
CGTTATTTGGCAACAGGCCATCGCTGACCCTGGCCAGCAGGGTTTCGAGCTCATGGCTGAGATCGCCCATGGCAAACAGCCCAGCCATGCGCGCGCCGCCCTTGAGCGTATGCAGACCGCGCTGCAGCTCGGCCAGTGCATTGTTCTGGTCCTGGCCGGCGGACAGCCGCACCAGCGCCTGATCGCAGACTTCTAGAATCTCGCTGGCTTCCTCGGCATAGATCGCCGCGACCTCTTCGTCAAAGCCGGCCAGCGTGGCGGTCAGCGGGATGTCGGCATCTGCGCTGTCGGCCTGCGATAGCGGTTCGGGCTCGGGTTCTACCCCAGGCTTGAATTCCGGTTCCAGCTCAGCTTCGGGCTCGGGCTCAAATTCGGGCTCAGCTTCAAGTTCAGCGTCTTCACTGGCAAAGATCTCCGCCAGTTCAGGCGAGACATCGAACAGCCCGGTCTCTGAGATCACCGGCAACTGCATGGAAACAGTGCCGCCATCGCCGGGCTCGGCAGACTGTGCCGCTGCACGTTCAGCAGCGGCGACAGTGAGCTGCCGCAGACTTGCCTTCAATGCCGTCGCATCGGGCACGGCATGGGCCGGGTCGCTCAACTGCGCGATGATTGCCGCCACTACTCCGGCACTTTCATCAAAGGCATCCAGTACGGCCTGGTCGGCCGGCAGATGACCCGCATAAAGCACGCCGACCAGGTCGTTGAGCAGCTCCGACACATCGACCGCTCCGGTGACCCCGGCCATGGTCAGATTCCCGTGCAGCGTATGGCAGGCGCGGAACACGTCCTCGGGCAGTGACTGGCGCAGCGACTCGCTACCGGCGGCGACAAAATCCCGCAGTACCGACAGATGTGCCGCCACTTCGCGAGACAGGATATCGAGCAGTACCGGATCCATGCCCGACGGGGCCAGGGATATGTGTGTCGCAACCATCGTCGCGTCGACCGGTCCAAGCGTCGGCTCAGCTTCTTCAGCAGGAGTCGGCGTTTTCTGGCGACCCAGCGCGGCCTCGATCGAGGGCAGATGCAGGACTTCCGTCGCATCGCTGCTGTCGGCCGGCACCTCAGGCTCCGGTAAAGCCTCCGGCCGGCCAAGCGCCTCGGCTTGTGCCATCAGCGCCGCAATATCACTGGCGGGCTCAGTGCCGACTTCCAGCTGCTCGAGTAACTCCGCAACTGCGGCGTGCGCCCGCTGCAGGAAAGCGATCAGCGCCTGGGAATTCACTACTGTGCCGTCGATGACCCGGTTCAGCAGATGTTCGATGCTCCAGCAGTACTCGCCGATCAACTCGGCGCCGACCATGCGGCCGCTGCCCTTCAGCGTGTGATAGGCGCGCCGGACGATCTGTAGTGCTTCCACTTCGCTGTCGTCGAGCGCCCAGCGCGGAAAATGCTTGTTGATCGACTCGATGGCCTCGCGCGCTTCCTCGATAAACAGCTCGAGGATCTCCGGATCGATGCCATCGCCGGGGTCCGTAACCACCGGCCGATCAGCCGATGGCCCCGTCCATGCTGGCTGCCCGGTTTCCGGAGCAAATGGCGGCGCTATAACCTGTGTGGCGGGCAGATCTTCGCTGCCGGCTGGCGCCGGGATTTCCGGCAACAGCAGCGCATCGAGACTGCGACCGGCATTCTCGAGCATCCAGTCAGGCTCGCGACGCCCGGCCTGGATCGTCTCCATGTAGTACTCGAGGCTGACGATCGCGTCAGCCAGCCGCTCCAGCGCTGCACGCGCCTCCAGACCGGTACCGCGCTGCACGACTTCAGAGGCTGCGGCCGCGATACGTTCCGCGATCCGGGCAGCCGGCTCACGCTCGGCCATCAGCAATGCGGCGGTGATCCCGCGCAACAGGGTCGGAATTGCATCCAGTGCAACGCCGTCTCCGCCCCGCTCGGTCACCACGCTGATGGCTTCCTTGACGCGCATCAGGTTGGCCAGGCACTCGCGCATCACGGCCTGGGTAATAAGCTGCTGTCCGGGAGCTTCCTCGCGCCCGTCTGCATCGTAGGCTGTCGCCGCGTCGGGACTGATCATGCCGATCAGCAACGGCTCGATGCGATCCTCAACCTCGAGCAAGGCCGTGGCCATCGTTACCAGTACCGATTCGTCCGGCCGCCTGCGTCCTGCGACCAGTTCTTCAAGTTCCGCGCGCCGTACCTGGATAATCTCGCGCAACTCGCCGAGGCCCAGTACGCCGAGCGTATCGCCAATCTTCTTCAGGAGTTCGACCTGCGGGGCAAGCTCTTCGACGCGCTCCATGCCGGTGCGCACGTAGATATCGAGCACGTCCTTGACGCGCGCCAGATCCTCGCGGATCGCGGCCGACACCGTCTGCATCAACTTTGCGCTGGGTGCCGACAGGCTCTGGCGCGCCGATTCCAGCTGCTCGTCACCGGGAATCAGGCCCGACAGGCTGAAGGCCTCGCGGATCGCTGCCACCCGCATGCCAGTACTTGTGGCGCGGGCGACGTAGTAGAGGAGGTTGTTGACCAGTTCGACCGGCGGCTGTGCGGCGAACTTCTGCTCGCCCAGTGTATGCAGCCGCTTGATTTCGCGATCAGCCTGGCCGATCAGTCGCTTGACCGATACGCCAGCCTCAAGTCCGCCATCGGCAAGCGCTTCGAGTGCGCCGCCGACCACCCACCAGAGCTGATGCACCACTTCACTGGATGATGCCGCTTCGAGACGGCTGGCAACGTCGCGGAGCCGGCCCAGCGCATCGCTGCCCGCATCGCCACGGATCCAGCCCAGCAGCGCCAGCTGGAAGCGCGGACGGAGATGCTTCGCCAGCACGGCAGCATCTTCACCAGACGGGGTGCGCGGCGGTGCAATCGGCTCGCTTATCGCTCCCGGTGCAATGTTGAGCAGCAGCAGGGTGCTTTCGGACAGCAGCGGCCGACCGCGGGCGGCGCGCAAGTCATTGAGCAGTGGCAGGAGTACCAGCGGCACATCGCGGCCACCGTCACGGATTCGGTCTACATAGCCGGGTAGTTGCACGGCGGCCCGCGACAGCGCCTCGATACCGTCTTCAGCCTGGCCATCGCGCCGGTTTTTCAGCAGGTGACGGCAGGTCTGCTCCATCTCCTCGGCAAGCAGGCTGGCGCCCCAGGTCTCGGTGATCTGCAATACACCGCGCGCGGTATGCAGCAACGCTGCGCACCGCTCCAGCAGCTGGGGACTGCCCTCACCTTCGGCAAATTGCTCGAGTACCGCACGCGCATCGTTCAGCGTGACGGCCAGCTCGGCGCCCACGAGCTGCAACGGCTGGGGAGCCGGATCGTCAGTTGCGTTGCGCTCGGGCAGTGCGGACACAGGTCAGGCCGTGCGTTTGCTCGCGAAGGACACCGGCTCCGCAAAGTGCGGCGCGGCGCCACGCGCGGTATCCGTGGACGACACCTCCGCCGCCGCTTGCGATGTGCCCTGCTGGGACAGCGCCGCAACTGGTGGCAGGCGGAAACCGGCCACCGAACGGCGCAGCTGGGTGGCCAGTTCTGCGAGCTTGCTGATGGCGCTGGTGGTGGCGCTGGTGTTTGCCGCCGTCTCGGCGTTGATCTCCTCCAGCACATCCATGCTGCGGGTCACGGCTGACGCTGCCTTGCCCTGTTCGCGGGCCGAACTTGAGATGTTCTGCACCAGGGCTGCGATCTGGTTGGAGACCTGTTCAATTTCCTCGAGTGCTGCGCCAGCGTTTTCAGCCAGCAACGCGCCGCCGACCACGTCGGTGGTGCTGCGCTCCATCGAGACGATGGCCTCGTTGGTATCCGCCTGAATGGTCCGCACCAGGAACTCGATCTGGCGGGTCGCATTGGCCGAACGTTCAGCAAGCCGCTGGACTTCATCGGCCACAACCGCAAAACCACGACCCGCTTCGCCCGCCATCGAGGCCTGTATCGCGGCGTTCAGCGCGAGGATATTGGTCTGGTCAGCGATATCATTGATGAGTTCGACGATATTGCCGATCTCCTGGGAACTCTCGCCGAGCCGCTTGATGCGCTTGGATGTTTCCTGGATCGTTTCGCGAATCGCGTTCATGCCCTCAATGGTGCGCCGCACAGCATCGCCGCCCTTGTGCGCCACGTCTACCGAATGGCGCGCCACATCGGATGAGCGTTCGGCATTGCCGGACACTTCTTCAATCGACGAGGCCATGCGATTGATGGCGCGTGAGGCGGACTCGAGCTGCTTGGACTGTGCTTCGCTGGCCGCGGCGAGCTGCCGGGCCGAACCCTCGGTCTGGCGTGCGGCACCGTCAACCAGGATCGCGCTTTCGTTGATGGTCGTGACCAGTTCACGCAGCGCCTCAATGGCGTAGTTCACCGAGTCTGCAATTGCGCCAGTGATGTCCTCGGTGACTGTCGCATGTACGGTGAGGTTGCCGTCGGCCAGGCTGCTCATCTCGTCGAGCAGGGTCAGGATGGCCTGCTGGTTGCGTTCATTCTGGGCGGTCTGCCGCGCGGCAGCCCGGCCTGTATCGGCCACCCGCCGGTAAATCCAGATCATGGCCAGCGCCAGCGCGATGCCGAGCGCGAGCAATGCTGCAACGATGGTGGCTGCGAGACCCAGCGTCGAGCCCTTTGCGGCACCAGCCGAACTGACCGGCAAGGCTGCCACCAGCGTATCGAGCTGTTCCATCGATTGACGCAACGCGCTGAGCCGGTCAGCCGAGGCCAGTACATCGCGTAGCGTCTTGCTGAGCTCCTTGTTCTCCTTTTGCAATCCGTCCAGCGCACGGATCGCCTCGGGACCGGTCAGCGTACGCAGGCCAAGTTCTGCATTGCCTTCCGCCAGACCATCAATCACCTGGGTGATCGCCATGTCGGAATCGAGCATCGTCGAATTCTGGGCCGCTGCTTTTACCGAGCCCTGGGACAGGCCACGCAGATCGCGCCGCAGCCCATCGGCCAGTACACGCACGCGCTCCAGCTGCGCGATGGTGGCCGGCTGGTTACGCAAGGCCGGATTGGCCTCCAGCGTATCGATATTAGCCGTGAGGCGCGGCACCGTGCGATCAAGACGGTCGGCCGCTGCACGCAGGGCCAGCAATTCGCTGCGACCGGCCTCAATCGTGCCGAGGCTGGCGCTGATGCTGGCGAGATTACGCCGGGTGTCGCTGTCGAGACCGCTGGTATCAGCCGCCTTGAGCTGCTTGCTGACCGTTGCCAGCCCCGCGAATGCCTTGGCCTCACCACGCATTGCACCAGCAGCCAGGCTGTAAGCGGTGTGGGCAGCAGCCAGCGGCGAGTCGCCCGGCGTACCGCGCGAGGCAGTCAGCGCAGCGGGCTGGAGCAGGAGCAGCGCCAGGCAGCCGAGCAGAACCACGATCAGCGCGGCACCCAGGGCGGGAAACAGCCGCATTCCACCAGTTTGTTCAGTCATCAGTTGATTCGCTCCGTTTTACTCGCCTGCGGCCCGCTGGAAATCCCGCGCGTCCAGCAGCTTCGACAGGCTGAATACCGGCCAGACTTCGTCCGCACGCCGGAAACAGCCGTCCAGAAACCGGTCAGCCCGGATCACTGTTTCAGGCACTTCCATGTTCATTTCGCCATCCAGGAAGCGCCGGAAACCAAATACTTCATCGACGATCAATCCGACCGGGTACTCATCGCTGTTGATCACCAGCGCCCGGGCACTGCGCTCGCTGCCACCGATACCGGAGCCGAGAAACTCACGCAGGTCGACCAGCGGCAACAGATGCCCGCGCACGTTGGCCAAGCCCTTGACCCAGGCCTTCGCACCCGGCACCCGGGTCACCGCTGGCGGCACCATCAGCACTTCCCGAACCTCGTCACGCGGCACGACAAATCGTTCTCGTCCCAGCCGGAAGCCTACGCCCACCCACTCCTCAAGGTTGAGGTCGTGACCATGAGCACCGGCTGCCGCAACCCGGCTGCGGCGTTCCATCTCGCGCAACAGATCAAAAGGATGATCCTTGAGCGTCCTCAGACTGTCCTGTACGGCGACAGTCATCAGCCCAGCACGGCACGCACTGCCGCCACCAGTTCTTCTTCAGAGACCGGCTTGGTCAGATACTGCACCGCCCCCTGGCGCAAACCCCAGACGCGGTCAGCTTCCTGGGTCTTGGTCGAGACGATCAGTATCGGTATCGATGCGGTCGCCGGATCCTGTGCCAGCCGGCGCGTAGCCTGATAACCGTTCATGCCGGGCATGACGATGTCCATCAGGATCACATCCGGCGAATGCAGGCCGGCGAGCCGGATCGCCTCTTGCCCGTCTTTGGCGATCAGCGTTTCGAACCCGTGCTTTTCAAGCGCACGAACCAGCACATGCTGGTCAGTCGGCGAATCATCGGCAATCAGCACCAGTGCCATGTGGATTCCTCGTCAGTGCTGTCAGCGGGCAACCTGGCGCGTAATCGCGCCAAGCAGCTCGTCCTTGGTAAATGGTTTGGTCAGGTAGTGCTCGGAACCGACGATGCGGCCGCGCGCGCGGTCGAACAGGCCATCCTTGCTGGACAACATGATCACCGGCGTCTGGCGGAAGGTAC
>JBATNV010000173.1:0-2713 GCA_049290495.1 Gammaproteobacteria bacterium
CGTGAGATCGCACATTTCGTCATCGATACCGATAACCGCAAGGTGGCTTCGGTCGTCCACGAGATTTGCCAGTACGTCGCCGGCCAGTCCCCAGCTTGAGTACCATGCGCAGATGTCACAATCGATGCTGATTACCCTGTCGGTAGACCTTGGTCCGCGCAGCTACCCGATCCTGATTGGCAGCGGTCTCCTATCGCAGCCGATGATTCTCGAGCCTTATCTGAAGCACCGCGACGTGCTGGTAGTTACCAACGACACCGTGGGTCCGATTTATCTTGCCCCGCTGCGCAGCCTGCTGAGCAAGTCGCAGGTCAGCAGTTTCAGCCTGCCAGATGGCGAACGCCACAAGACCATGGCGACGGTGAACGCGGTGCTCGACGCGCTGGTCGCTGGCCGCTACGGACGCGATGCGGTGGTTGTCGCGCTCGGTGGTGGCGTGGTCGGCGACATCGCCGGTTTTGCCGCAGCAATCTATCAGCGCGGTGTGGACTTCCTGCAGGTGCCGACCACGCTGCTGGCGCAGGTGGACTCGGCCGTCGGTGGCAAGACCGGCGTCAATCATCCGGGTGGCAAGAACCTTATCGGCGCCTTTCACCAGCCGCTGTGCGTGCTGGCCGACACCGACACCCTGCAGACCCTGCCGGATCGTGAGCTCTCGGCCGGCCTGGCCGAAGTGTTGAAGTACGGTTTGATTACGGATGTGGCATTTTTTGAGTGGATAGAAGCCCAGACCCAAAGCCTCCTGCAGCGTGACCCGGCCGCTTTGCGCCATGTGATACGTCGCTCCTGCGAACTCAAAGCTGAGATCGTCGCCCAGGACGAGCGCGAGCAGGGCCGCCGCGCACTCCTCAATCTCGGCCATACCTTTGGCCATGCGATCGAACTGCATGCCGGCTATGGCGAGTGGCTGCACGGCGAAGCGGTGGCTGCCGGAACCTGCATGGCAGCCGCTTTTTCACAGCGGCTGGGTCTTATCGACGAGGCCACGGTCGAGCGCATCCGTCGTCTCTACAGCCGGCTCAATCTGCCGGTTGATCCGCCACTGGTTGATCCGGGGAAGTTCCTTGCGGCGATGGGCATGGACAAGAAGGTCGTCGCGGGCCAGATCCGCCTCGTGTTGCTCGACCGTATCGGTGCCGGGCGCATCACGGCTGACTATGCACCACATGAGCTGGCCGACTTCTTGCGCGAGCAGTTCGTGCGGTGAAGAAGGCACGGCCGCGTGTCCGGCCGACCGGCGCAGGCGCTGCTCCAGGTGCCAGCCTGGCGCCATTCTCGGCCCGCGCAGAGTCGGGGCGCGGGCGACAGCATGCGGAGCCGTCGCACGCCTACCGCAGCGAATTCCAGCGCGATCGCGATCGCGTGATCCACTCCGGCGGCTTCCGCCGGCTGGTCTACAAGACCCAGGTCTTCATCAATCACGAAGGTGACCTCTACCGGACGCGCCTCACGCACTCGATCGAAGTCGCGCAGATCGCCCGCACGGTCGCTCGTGCCCTCAATCTGAACGAGGAGCTGATCGAGGCGATCGCGCTGGCGCACGATCTGGGTCACCCGCCCTTCGGCCACGCCGGCGAAGATGCGCTCGACGCGTGCATGAAACCGTGGGGTGGTTTCGAGCACAATCTTCAGTCCCTGCGGGTGGTGGATGAACTGGAAGACCGCTACCTTGCGTTTCCGGGCCTGAACCTCTGTTTTGAAACCCGTGAGGGCATACTCAAGCACTGTTCAAGGCGGAATGCGCGCCGGCTCGGTGCGGTCGGCGAGCGGTTTCTGCTGCGCCACCAGCCGGGGCTGGAAGCCCAGGTGGTTAATCTGGCGGATGAAATTGCCTACAACAATCACGATGTGGATGACGGCTTGCGCTCCGGGCTACTGACCGAGGCAGGGTTATGTGCGGTGCCGCTGTTCCGGCGTCATCATCTTCCGCTGCTGGAGGCCAATCCGCAGGCTTCACGCCGTGTGCTGATCCACGAAACCATTCGCAGGATGATCAACGAAGTGGTTAGCGACCTGATCGAAACGACGCGCAGTAATCTTGCCAGACATGCTTTGCAAAGCATCGATGACGTGCGTGCGCTGAAAAATCCGCTGGTCGTGTTGAGTCCGCCGGTGCGCACGGCGCATCTCGGCCTGAAGAGATTTCTGCATCGGCAACTGTACCGGCATGAGCGCGTGCTTGAAGTGACCTCCCGCGCCCAGAACATGCTGAAGGCATTGTTCGCTTGCTACATGAACAGCCCGCAAGCGATGCCGGCCGAACACGCAACGCGGGCGCATCAATGGGCGGCTGAGCGCGGTGAGCCGGGCGGGGCGCTCGCGATTGCTGACTACGTGGCTGGTATGACCGACCGCTACGCCTATGCCGAGTATCGACGCCTCATAGACGCCAGAGCAGAGATCCAGGAACCGTAGAATCACATGAAACCAGCCAGCGCCAAACGTGCACGACTTACCGAAGGCCCGGTCGGCAAGGCGATCCTGTCGCTGATGCTGCCGATGATGCTCGGCATGGTTGCCATCGTTACCAATAACCTGGCCGGGGCCTACTTCATCGCCCAGGTCAGTACCGAGCAACTCGCGGCCATCAGTTTTACCTTCCCGGTCAGTTTCATCGTCGGTGCGATGGCCATGTCGCTGGGCATCGGGACCTCCTCGGTGGTGTCCAGGCTGTTTGGCGCCGAAGACCGCGATCAGGTCAGACGCATCACGA
>JBATNV010000174.1:0-5572 GCA_049290495.1 Gammaproteobacteria bacterium
AACTCGACACCGAAACGCGAATAGATCTTCGTGCTCAGGCGGTAGGTACCGCCATAGACGACGTCCGAAACGATCGCATGATCGCCCGCACTGAGAAAGGCGAGGAACAGGCCGTTGATGGCGGCCATGCCAGTACCGAAACAGATGCAGTCGCTGCCGCCTTCGAGATCGGTCAGCTTGTTCTCCAGTGCACGCACGGTGGGATTTGCGGAGCGCGAATAGGAATAGCCTTTGGCGAGGTAGCGATCTACCGACTCCTGGACATAGGTCGTGGTCTGGTAGATCGGCGTGAGTATCGCGCCGGTCAGCGGATCCGGCTCTACACCGGCATGCACCTGTCGCGTGGTAAATCCCTGTTTCATCTGCCCGGCGGGGCGCTTCTCGCTGCTCATGGTCTGGAACTCCTGGCCACCCCGCCCTGCGGCATGGGGTGCGTCACGTGGCTTTTGGGGCACATAGTTTATACGCGAAGCCGACTGCTGCTATCACTCAGTCGCCTGACGGGCGTGGAAAGCAGCTTGCCCCATGCCCCCGCTTTGGCCGATCATGAAAGCTCATGACGCGGAGAGATGCATGAGCGACAGCGCCTGGCAGGTTTTCAAGGTCGATGAACTGGCCACGCGGGTGGCCGGCACAGAACCCCGGTTCCTGGAGTTTCTGCGCGTACCGACCCTGTCCTGCGCGGTCTACCGGCTCCCGGCCGGCGCACGCGACATGCAGGCACCACATCTCGAAGACGAGGTTTATTTTGTGGTCAGCGGCCGCGCCCGCCTGCGGGTCGGTGCGCAGGAACATGAGGCGGTGCCGGGCAGCATCCTGTATGTCAAAGCCACTTCGGAACACTCGTTCTTCGACATCGAGGAAGACCTGACGCTGATCGTGGTCTTCGGTCAGTCCAAGCCCCTCTGGCAGGGCTAGACGGCAGGGCTGGACGAAACTCCGCGGGCGTACTCAGAACTGACTGTCAGGGAAGGCCATCAGCGCATCGGCGCCAGCCTCGAGCGCACGCAGGTATGCTGTAGCCAGCGGTGAGAACTGTCCGGCATAGAAGTCCGCCGTAATCAGTTTTGCCGCCAGGAAGTCCCGCTCGGCAGCACCCCCCGCGCTGTCTGCGGCCAGCTTTTCACTGGCTATCACGGCCGCACGCGCCAGCTGCCAGCCACCGGTGACCGTACCGAGCAGCATCAGCATGCTGTATGCAACAGCACCGGGTACCGCCGGACTCTTCGCATGATTTGCAGCGAGCCAGCGACCCGCTGCCTCGACGCTTGCACAGCCTTCGGCATGCGCCTTGCGCACCCCCGCCAGCGCCGGATATCGCGCAAGCGCAGCATCCGTCGCTCGCATGTCAGCCAGCAAAGCCATCAGCGAGGCACCGCCGTCACGCAAGATCTTGCGTGCGACCAGATCGTTGGCCTGGATACCGGTCGTGCCTTCGTAGATCGTCGTGATCCGCGCATCGCGCAGATACTGCGCAGCGCCGGTTTCTTCGGCATAACCCATGCCGCCGTATATCTGTATGCCCAGCGAAGCCAGCAGTTGACCGATCTCGGTGCACCACCCCTTCACCACCGGCGTCATCAGTTCGACTCGAGCCTGATGCAGTGCGCGCGTATCAGCATCGGCGTGGCGCGTGCTGATATCCAGGTCGGCAGCGGTGACATAGGCGATGCTGCGCATCGCTTCGATATAGGACTTCATGGTCAGCAACATGCGACGCACGTCTGCATGCTGGATGATGGCCACTCGCCCCTTCTGTCCGGGTACCTTGCCCTGCACGCGCTCGCGCGCATAGTCACGCGCCTGCTGATAAGCGCGCTCGGCAACCGCCACGCCTTCAAGCCCCACACCGAGGCGCGCGTGATTCATCATCGTGAACATTGCGGCGAGGCCGTTGTTCAGCTGGCCGACCAGATAGCCGACCGCATTCTCGAAAGCCATCACGCAGGTCGGACTGCCGTGAATACCGAGCTTGTGCTCAACCGAGACCGGACGCACGGAATTGCGCTCACCGGGCGAGCCATCCGGCTGCAACAGGAACTTTGGCGCAAGAAACAGGGAAATACCGCGTACACCGGGCGGCGCATCCGGCAGCCGGGCAAGCACCAGATGCACGACGTTTTCCGTCATGTCGTGATCGCCCCAGGTGATGAAAATCTTCTGCCCGGTGATCCGGTAGTGGTCGCCCTCAGGCACTGCCTGGGTACGCAGGGCCGCAAGATCTGAACCAGCCTGTGGCTCGGTAAGGTTCATGGTGCCAGTCCACTCGCCCGCCACCATTTTCGGCAAATAGGTGTTGCGCAGCGTTTCCGAGGCATGCGCTTCGATTGCACGCGCAGCACCTTCGGTCAGCAGCGGGCAGAGCGACCAGGCAAGATTGGCCGAACACCACATTTCCTCGACAGCGACGCCGAGCAGGAAAGGCAAGCCCTGCCCACCGTAAGCCGCAGATGCGGTGACGCCGGCCCAGCCACCTGACTGATACTCGCGGTACGCAGTCTTGAATTCTTCGGGAACGATGACGCGGTCGTTCTCGACACGCGTGCCTTGCCGGTCACCGATCGTGTTGGTCGGGCCGATGACCCCACCAGCCAGTTGGGCAGCCTGTTCGAGGATGGCTTCGGCAAGATCCGGCGTGGCTTCTTCGCAGCCGGGCAGGCGTGCGACCTGGGCCAGACCCGCGAGCTCGCGGATCACAAACAGCATTTCGCGGACTGGACCGTGATATTCAGGCATCGTTCTCTGGCTCTACGTTGTGCTTCCTGGGTCCGCTGACAACAGCTATCAGGAGGCGCGTTGACGGGACTCGCGGCGACGATCGGTTTCCAGCAATGATTTCTTGCGTAAACGGATACTTGTCGGCGTTACCTCGACGAGTTCATCATCATCGATAAACTCCAGTGCCTGCTCTAGGGACAGGCGTATTGGCGGGGTCAGCAACAGGTCCTCATCGGTTCCGGCAGCACGGATGTTGGTCAGCTGTTTGGCCTTGGTCGGATTGACGACCAGGTCGCTGCCCCGGCTGTGGATACCGCAGATCATACCTTCATAGACCGGCTCGCCATGGCCGATGAACAGACGACCGCGCTCCTGCAGGTTGAACAGCGCATAGGCCAGCGCCTTGCCGGGCACCATGGAAATGAGTACGCCGTTGTTGCGCTGGCCAATCGAGGCCGGAATCCGGCGATCGTATTTGTCGAAAACGTGATAGATGAGCCCGGTGCCCGACGTGCATGTCAGATACTCGGTTCGGAAGCCGATCAGGCCGCGAGCCGGAATACGGTATTCAATACGCAGGCGACCAGTGCCATCGGGCGTCATGCTCAACAGCTCGCCCTTGCGCTCGGCGAGGCGGCTCATCACCGCACCCTGAAACTGTTCCTCGAAATCGACCGTGAGCTGCTCCCAAGGCTCGCAGCGCACGCCGTCGATGTCCTGCTCGATCACCTCAGGCCGTGAAACGGCCAGCTCGTAGCCTTCGCGACGCATGTTCTCAATGAGGATCGAGAGATGCAGCTCGCCACGACCGGATACCTTGAACTTGTCCGGATCCTCGGTGGGCTCCACGCGCAGCGCCACGTTGTGCTTCAGCTCGCGTTCAAGCCGCTCCTTGACATGGCGACTGGTCAGGAACTTGCCTTCCTTACCGGCGAACGGCGACTTGTTCACGCAGAAGGTCATGCTGATGGTGGGCTCGTCTACCTTGAGCGGCGGCAATGCCTCCGGCACTTCGCGGTCGCAAACCGTATCCGAGATAAAGAGTTCTTCGATACCGCTGAACACCACGATATCGCCGGCACTGGCTGATTCGACCTTGTAACGGTTGAGACCGAGGAATCCATACAGTTCGCCCAGTCGCCCACTACGCACCTTGCCGTTGGCACCGACGATGCTCACGGTGGTACCAGCGACCGCCCGTCCGCGCGTTATACGGCCGATACCGAGCATACCCACATAGGCGTCGTAATCGAGACTGGAAACCTGCAACTGCAGCGGACCGTTGGGATCTACTTTCGGCGGCGGCACATGCTTGACGATGGCCTCGAAAAGCGGGGTCATGTCACCTGAACGCACGGTGGATTCGAGGCCGGCATAACCGTTCAGCGCCGATGCGTAAATGACCGGGAAATCGAGCTGGGCATTGGTCGCACCCAGCCGGTCAAACAGTTCGAAGGTTGCATCAAGCGCCCAGCCGGGGCGGGCACCATCACGGTCGACCTTGTTGATCACGACGATGGGCGTGAACCCGAAGGCAAAGGCCTTCTGCGTGACAAAGCGGGTCTGTGGCATCGGACCGTCGACCGCATCGACGAGCAACAGGACACAATCTGCCATCGACAGCACCCGCTCGACCTCACCGCCGAAATCAGCGTGACCGGGCGTATCGATGATGTTGATGAAGTAGTCACCCCAGGTGATCGCGGTATTCTTCGCAAGAATGGTGATGCCGCGCTCTTTTTCGATATCGTTGGAGTCCATGGCCCGATCGGGGAGCTCGAAACGCGAATCCAGGGTGCCGGACTGGCGCAGCAGCTTGTCGACCAGCGTGGTCTTGCCATGATCGACATGCGCGATGATGGCGATATTGCGCAGCTTGTCGGTCGGTTTGGTCGCAGGGTTGTTCATCGGGGGGTGCCGCGGAAACGAAAGGTCGCGAATTATAGGGGAGAAATCGCGACCGGCATGCACTAATGTGAGCCCCTTCAGCGCGGCATGACTGGATCGCCAGTATAAAATCACGCCCGACCCGGAGGCTGAATGAGCAAGGACAAGGGCAATCTTCAGGATAAGCGCCGGCTGCAGCTGCCCTTTTGTCGGCCTGCAGCGCTGGCGGCCTGCATAGCTGTGGCCTTTCTGGCTGGTTGCGCCGGAGCGCCCCAGGCTCCCGATCCATCGGCCCGGACGCCGGTTCCCGCACTGCCTGACGCCTCGCCATCCATCCCGGTACTCAGCCCCCTGCGCACGCAGGTCGTGTTTACGGCCATGCAAATGGTCGGGGCCCCCTATCTGTGGGGTGGCAGCACACCGACCGGCTTCGACTGCAGCGGCCTGGTGCAATACGCCTATTCGAATGCAGGGTTGCAGCTGCCGCGAACGGCCGCCGCACAGTTCGCGGCATCGACGCCCCTGACACTGGAAAACGCCGTCGCCGGAGACCTGCTGTTTTTCAATGACCGGAACCGGCCCTCGCACGTTGCCATCTATCTGGGCGAAGGTCGTTTCGTACACGCCCCCAATGGCGGCAGCCGTGTTTCGCTCGATAACCTGGGCAGCTCCTACTGGCGTACGCATTTCAGCGGCGCCGGACGCATTATTCCCTCAGGCCTGGTCAGATCGTCCCCAGATACCACTCGTAGTCCAGGTTACTGACCTGCGCATGAAAGGCCTCCGCCTCATGCCGGCGGGCAAGGCCGAACACACGACAGAACTCCGCACCCAGGTAGTCAGGCAGTAGCCGGCCGGCATCGAAGGCATCGAGTGCAGTTTCCCAGCGCGGTGACAGACTGACTTTCTCATCCATCACCTCGCCCTCGTGGATCATCCGCGGTGGCTCGATATTCTGTGTGAGTCC
>JBATNV010000175.1:0-8457 GCA_049290495.1 Gammaproteobacteria bacterium
AGCCCGGCCGGATCCGGCGATAGGAGTTTGCATTCGGCGCGAAGATGGCCAGCGCTTCCGGTATCCCTGCGAGCAGGCCGCCGACGGCATGCCTGAGCTTTGCTGAATACCTGTCCGGCGCAGAAGCGGGCGGCTGTGGTGCAAACACGTTGCGCCCCTCGCGGTCGACCAGGCTGAGATGCACATGCATCCCCGAGCCATCAATTTCTGCGAAAGGCTTTGCCATGAAGGTCGCCGCGAGACCGTGATTCTTTGCAATGCCGCGGATCAGACGACGCAACAGGATCGCGTGATCGCAGGCGATCACGGCATCTGCAACATGGTGCAGGTTGACCTCGAACTGGCCGGCACCGTATTCCGACACGATGCTGCCGGCTGGAATCCCCTGCGTCTCACAGGCTGCGGTGATTTCAGAAAACAGTGGATCGAGATCGTGCAGATCCTCAAGGCTGTAGACACGCGGTCCAGACGGCCGGCGCTGCGTGCCGGGCACGCGTCCCTGCCGCGCCCGCGGTACCTCACCGGAGCTGTCATCGAGCAGGTAGAACTCGAACTCGACGGCCACGACGGGTGTCAGGCCGAGTGCGGCAAAACGGCTCAGGACCCCGGCCAGCACATGTCGGGCATCAGCAAAAAACGGTCGGCCATCGCGGTGCTCGAGCGCCACCAGACACTGGCCGGGATGCGTCTTGACCCACGGCACCGGCACCAGCGAACCGGGAACCGGGCGACAGAGATAATCAGGATCGCCGTCATCCGAGCCATAGCTCAGACCGTCGATGAGTGCACCGCGGCTGTCGAGCAGGATACCGGTCGCCGGAAAAGCGACCCCGTCGCGCCAGAGTGACTGCAGTTCACGGCGACCGATACGTTTACCGCGCAGAATACCGTTCAGATCGGGCAGGAGCAGCTCGATTGCCCGGGCGTCCGGCCAGGCAGCGAGAAAGGTCCGGGCTTCATCGATTTTCTGGTCATTCATGGCGGTGATCCTGTTCCTGGCGGGATTCTCCGCAATCCCGGCAACCGCGTCGATACTGCTACCATTTCCGTGCGCAGACACAGAGCATGACATGAACAATCCAGTGCCTTCATACATTCTGACCGTTGTCTGCCCGGACAAGATCGGCATCGTGGCCGCGGTTGCCGGCTACCTCAGCTCCCGTAAATACTTCATCGAAGAATCCTCGCATTTCGGCGACCGGGACACGGGCACCTTCTTCATGCGTACCCGCTTTACGGCACCAGACGCGGGTTTCTCACGGACCAGCTTTGCAGCCGGCTTTGATGAAATTGCGGAGAAATTCGGCATCGAGTGGCAGGTATATGACACCGCCGTACTGCCGCGCGTACTGATCATGGCTTCCCGCTATGACCACTGTCTCAACGACCTCCTGTACCGCTACCGTACCGGCGCACTGAAGATGGCGATTCCGGCCATCATTTCCAATCACATGGATCTGGCTGGCCTTGCCAGCTGGCATAAGGTGCCGTACTTCCACATACCGGTGACCTCAAATACCAGGCAGGAGGCTGAAGAGCGGTTAATGGATATCGCCGGCGACACCAAGGCCGAACTGATCGTGCTGGCCCGCTACATGCAGATCCTGTCACCGGCGATCTGCACGCAATACCCGGGACGCATCATCAATATTCACCACTCCTTCCTGCCCGGCTTCAAGGGTGCAAAGCCCTATCACGAAGCGCACCGGCGCGGCGTCAAGCTGATCGGCGCCACGGCACACTATGTGACCGCGGACCTGGATGAAGGACCGATCATTGAACAGACAGTTGAACGCGCTGATCACACCATGTCGCCCGAAGATCTCGCCGCGACGGGCCGGGACGTGGAGTCGATCACGCTGGCGCGGGCCGTGAAGATGCACATCGAACACCGCGTCTTCGTCAATGGCAGCAAGACAGTCGTACTGCGCTGACGACATCCGCTCTTGCGGAATAAAGCGTAGCTCAGGCGCTCTTGCGCGCCTGCATTACCGGACGCAGCAAGTGTGCCAGCTCACGCAAGCTCTTCTCCGTGCTTGCCCAGTCGATACAGCCGTCGGTCACCGAAACACCATAGCGAAGCTGGCTGCGGTCGGCGGGAATATCCTGGTTGCCCGCCTCCAGGTTGCTTTCCAGCATGAGGCCGATGATCGACTGGTTCCCGCAGACGATCTGCTCGATGCAGTCACGCGCGACGAGTGGCTGCAGCGCCGGATCCTTGTTCGAGTTGCCGTGGCTGCAGTCGATCACGATACGCTCCGGCAGACCGGCCTTGTGCAGGGCCTGTTCGCACAGCGTGACGCTCACCGAATCATAGTTGGTGCGTCCGGCACCGCCGCGAAGCACGACATGGCCATAGCTGTTGCCACGCGTCTGGATGACGGCCGGCCGGCCGTCTTCATTGATGCCGAGGAAATGATGCGGCTGGCGCGCTGACTTGAGCGCATTGATTGCCACCGTCAGCGAGCCATCGGTGCCATTCTTGAAACCGACCGGCGTGGAAAGACCGCTGGCCATCTCCCGGTGTGTCTGCGATTCAGTCGTGCGCGCACCGATCGCGTTCCAGGTAATCAGGTCACCGAGATACTGCGGCATGATCGGATCCAGCGCCTCAGTCGCGGTCGGCAGACCGAGTTCAGCCAGATCAAGCAGCAGCGTGCGCGCAATGCCGATCCCCTTCTCAATGCGAAAGGAATCATCCATGTCGGGGTCATTGATCAGGCCCTTCCAGCCAACCGTCGTACGCGGCTTCTCAAAATAGACGCGCATCACCAGCACCAGCGTATCGCTGAGCGCATCGGCCAGCAGCTTGAGCCGCCGCGCATAATCCATCGCCGCAGCGACGTCGTGGACTGAACAGGGCCCAACCACCACAAACAGCCGCGGATCGCGCGCATCGATAATGTTCTGCAGGATCCGGCGGTTGCGCAGTACAAAGCCCTCCAGCGCCGGAGTCAGCGGATACTGCGCCTTGACCTCAGCGGGCGTCGGCAGAACAGTGCGGGCAAGGACGTTGACGTTGTAAATCTGGCTTTCCATGCGCGAAGCATAGTGCGCCGGCCACGTAACGGGCAACCCGGCTGGCCTTGCAACGAAGACTGATGGCGGCGGAATCCGCCCTGTAGAATGGCTGGTCTGTCAGACAGGTCCGGAGAATTACCCATGGCTAACGTATCTACCATCAAGCCCTTCGCGAAGGGCGACATCCTCGTCGGCGTCACCCTGCTCAATCGCGCCGACGACGACCATGCCGGCGACGGGCGGATCATCCAGTACGACAGCAACCTCAACGAAAAAGGCGTGCTCTGGACCTCAGGTACCACCCACCTGATCAGTGGACTCCGCTTTGGTCCTGACAAGGTCCTGTGGGCCTTCGACACCAATACACATTCCGTGCTGCGCTATGGCCCGGACGGGAAGGAACTGCCGCGCATCAAATTTGCCGACCGGTCTTTCTCGAACGTCAATTTCACCGCGGACGGCAATGTCCTGCTCGGCGAACACCTGGTCGGTAACACGATCAAGCTGCCGCCGGAACGGCCGCTCGGCACGACTCTGGCAAAGATGCCGGGCAGTGATAAATTCGGTGACGGGCATGTCTTCAAGTTCACGCCGGATGGCCAGCTGCTGAAGGAATATGCGACCGAGACGAACGGTGGCATGGCCGGCTTCCTCGGCGTCACCACGGCGAGCCTCGCGCCGGACAACAAGACCCTCGTTTATGTGTCGGAGACCGGCATGCGGGTTTACCAGTACGACATCGTCGCCGACAAGCAGCTGCCGGACCTGATCACACTGCAGCCCGGCGCCGGCGAGATGGCCTTGCTGGCGCAGCACCTGCCCGATGGCACGCTGCTGTATATCAAGGCGAGCCGTGCGACCGGCTTCAAGCTCGATCACCTCAAGGCGAATGCAGAGCTGATCAAGAGCTGGGATCTGCCAGGACCCGGCTGGGCGACCATCACAACGCTGCAGGAACCTGGCGTGTTGCTGCTCGGTAACTTCTTCACTGGCACAATCGCGAAGTTCGACATGGAGAGTGGCGCGCTCACCGCCAAAGCCGAAACCGGCGTCAAGCGCTCGCTGGCTGGCCTCGCGCAGTATCCCGGCTAAAACCAGCGGCGGCAGCAGCGCCCGTAGGAGCGCCTTCAGGCGCGATCTCTTCTTCGAGAAAATATCGCGCCTGAAGGCGCTCCTACTACCAGGGCAGGACGGTGCCGTCGAAGGTCCAGAAGGTTCCGGTGTTCTCGATATTGAGCTGATCGGTGATACGGATCAGGTCGCTGCCAGCCGTCACCACCGGCCGCAATATCTTTTTCGGCAGCATGCTCATCATGTCAGTGTCCACCGGACCCGGGTCGATCAGGGCCACTGCAACGCCCTTGCTCTTCAACTGGATCGCCAGCAGGTGCATCTCCATGTTGAGTGCGGCCTTGCTTGGCCGGTAAAAGTACAGCATGGCGTTCTTCGTCTCGCCGATCGAACCCTGGCTGCTGGACACGTTGCTGATCTTCTTCTGCTGACTTGCCAGGAGATGCGGCAGAAAAGCCTCAGCCATCTTCAGTGGCCCGATGACATTGGTGCGCAGCACCTGCTCGTAAGTCGACCACTCCATCTTTTTAGCAAACAGCTGATTGCTGCCGCCACCGGTAATTCCGGCGTTGTTGAACAGCACATCGACCGGCTGGCCCGCGTATTTCGCCGCCAGCGCATCGATGGAGGCCAGGTCAGTGACGTCCAGCGTCTCAAGGCTGACCTTGCCTTTGCCGTCTGCAGCAAGCGCCTTGAGTTCAGCTGCCTCAGCCGGCTTGCGTGCCGTGGCAATCACCTTCCAGCCCCGTGCCGCATATTGCCGCGTCAGTTCCAGACCAATACCGCGGTTGGCGCCGGTGACCAGCACCGTCGGCACATAGTCATCGGCACGCGCCGGCGTGCTTGCGACAAGTACCACGCACAGGGCGGAAAGCAGCTGGAGGCTGCGGCTCAAGCTTCGGATCATCGTTGTTCTCCTGAGGAAGCCCCGGCTTTACCAGGGAATAATCTGGCCTTTAGTGTCCAGAAACTGACCGGTCATGGACAGGTCAAAACGGTCTATCTCGCGCACCATGTCGGTTACCGCATCGGCAACCGGACGCAACATCTTTTTCGGCAGGCCTTTCATGAAATCGGTATCGGTCGCGCCCGGCGTCACCAGCCCGACGATGATGCCGCGACTCTTCAGCTGATATGCCAGATTCACCATCAGCATGTTGACTGCGGATTTGCTCGACCGGTACCAATACAGACGCGGCGCATCGACGCTGCCGATCGAACCCTGACTGCTGGAGACGGTGATCATCTTGCGCAGGCGGCTCGCCTCCACATGTTTGACGAAGGCTTCGCAGACCTTCATCGGACCGATAGCATTGACAGCCATCACCTCATTGAAGGTCGCATAGTTGAACCGGCCAAACAGCTGGTTTTCCATGCCGCCGCCGATGCCGGCATTGTTAAGAAGTACATCGACAGACTGATTCGCATAACGTGCAGCAAGCGCATCGATACCCGCATGATCGAGGACGTCGAGCGGCTCGATCACGAGGTTCTTGTGCTGCGCCTTCAGCGCCTGCAGTGCTTCAGCCCTATCCGGATTCCGACAGGTAGCGATCACGCGCCAGTCTCGTTCGGCATAACGCCTTGCGAATTCCAGGCCGATACCGCGGTTCGCCCCGGTAATCAGCACAGTGGTCTGCTGATCGGCGGTTCGCGGCAGCGGCTCGCCTTCAGCCGCCACCGCAATCCGTCCGACGAGCGTGCCCATCGCAGCGAGTACAACGGTACTGCGGATCAGTTCGCGCCGGTCCATACCGTTCGGTTCATCTCCGCGATCCATGCCCGCGCTCCTGCGAATACCGCTCAGCCGACAGCCTTGATCTCGTCGCGCCTGTCCGCGTACCTGGCCGGATCGACCAGCGGTATCGCATCAAGTACCCAGCCTTTCTGGTGCCGGCGTGCCGGACTCGGTACCGCATAGGCAGACCGACCGCCGTCTGCGGCGACAGACAGGGTGTCGATCTTCCAGCCTTTGCCAGCCCATTCCTTCTGCTTGGCCCGGTAGTCGAGGATCACCTGGTCAGACGGAACCATGAACTCCTTCGTGTTTTTGTCCGGCGTCACCATCGGATGCAGTTCTTGAATGACTTTCACATCCTGGTTGGCGACGTACTGGTTGCGCTCGATAACGTAGGCATCGGTCTTTTCTTCAAGCGAGAAATTCCGCGCACAGACCAGATAGAGGTGGGTCGACTTCTCGTCGATAGGCCGTTCATAAAGGTACTGATGGATGAAGAAATTCGGGCCTGGATGAATGTAGGTCCAGACATGATTGGTGCCGTGATATCCGGTACCCGCCTCCAGCGAACCCTCGCCAGCGCGATATTTCTTCAGGTCGCCCTGCAAAGGTGGCGCCTGGAAGGTGTGCCAGAAACCGCGACCCCAGGGCGCATTTTCTTCAATGCGCATTTCGCCGACCTTGTATTCCTCTTCGCGCTCGCCGCTGAAACCGTGGGTGTCATGCACGTATTCATTATGTGCCGGATCAATACCGTTCTCGATGGAACGCTCATAGTAACCATTGAGATGATAGTGCTGCATCGTCGTGCGCCAGCCTTCCTGCTCCCATTCCTTCACCTCGAGGATCGGCGGCCGTTCGGCCTCGGGCAGATCGCCGAGAAACGCGAACACGAGGCCGTAACGCTCATCAACCGGATAAGCATCGACACGCGTACGAGCCGGAATGTTCGCCTTCGAACCGAGCGAAGGAATCTTCTGGCACTCGCCCTCGCCGTTGAATTGCCAGCCGTGATACGGACACTGGATACAATCGCCCTTGATCTTGCCACCAGCCAGCGAACCGCCACGATGCGTACAGGTGTTGGCCAGACAGCGAGCCTTGCCCTGCGCATCCCGAAACAGCACAAAGTCCTGGCCGAGCGCACGCACCTTTTGCGGCTGATCGGTGAGTTCTGCTGTGGTCGACATGGGATACCAGAAATTTATGTACATAAGACTTCCTCGAACTGGATAGTAAAGTCCCGCCGGGCCGGCGCGGCAAGCCACACCTTGTTGCCCGGAATATATGCGCTTCGCTGGCCATGGCCAAGCAGATTGGCGCTCAGCGACTATTTGTAGCCCGCCCGACGATGCCGAGCAGGATAACAATGCATGGCAACAAGATCAGCGCCGCCGTGTATAGCGGGACGTTCACGCCAAACACTTCAAAGAGCAGCCCAGTCAGGGGAGGCCCGAGTGCCCGCCCTGCCCAGCTGCCGGAGTTGTAGATACCGAGCACCAGCCCGCGTTCAGACTCCCCTGCCTGCTGGGACACGAGGCTGGTCACGGTCGTCATGTACAGCGCGCTGCCGGCTGTCGTGAACGTGATGCCGAAGATCATCATCGGCCAGACCGGTGCCTGGGTCATGACCAACAGGCCAAAGATATAGCAAGCCAGCCCCGCAATCAGCAGTCTGCCTTCGCCAAACACCGGCACCAGCCGGCCAACCAGCACACCCTGGATGATGGCGACAACGGCACCGAGATACGTAAAACTCAGGCCGATCTGGCGCGGCCCCCAGTCAAAACGTGCGCCAGCCCAGAACGGAAAAATGGATTCAAACAGTGCCATGGCCAGGTAAACCATGAAGCCCACCAGCACAATTCGCGCCAGTAGCGGACGGGCGAACACAAGTCGCATCGCTGCAAAACCGCCCGGACCCTTGTTGGCGCCGGCCTTTGTGCGCTTCTCCGGCGGCAGGCTCTCCTTGAGAAAGAATATCGCCCCGATCAGCATCACGGCGCTGATCAACACCGCAGCGAGCCCCGGCCAGAGCAGGGTCGCACTGGCGGCGTCCCTGCCGCCCAGGAGACCACCAAGCATCGGCCCGACGATGAAGCCCATGCTCAGCGAACCACCCACATAGCCCATCGATTTCGCCCGCTGCTCGGGCGGAGTCAGATCTGAAACGTAGGCCATCGCAAGCGAGAGACTGCCGCCCATCAATCCGGTCAGCAGACGGCCGAGACCGAGCATCCACAGGTTGGTTGAGAGGGCGAGAAGGAGATAGCTGACCAGGCCACCGGCGATGCTGATCAACAGCAGCGGCTTGCGGCCATATCGGTCAGACATACGTCCCCAGACCGGCGTCGACAAGACCTGGCCAACGGCATAAAGACCGAGGATTGTGGTGGCAATAGCCGGTGAGGCACCGAGTTTCATCGCCACGAATGGAAAGCCTGGCAGGATCAAGCCGAAACCCATCCCCGACAGGAGGATTGTGAGGAACAGGATCGGCATGGGTATTCCTGGAAGGGATGCCCCGTAGGAGCGCCCGTAGGAGCGCCTTCAGGCGCGATCTCTTTTTCGATCAAAGATCGCGCCTGAAGGCGCTGTGACTTCAATCGGTCGATGCAACACCATTC
>JBATNV010000176.1:0-2952 GCA_049290495.1 Gammaproteobacteria bacterium
ACAGCGGTGGGACTGCCGCTCCGGAAAAACTGCAGGTAGTTACGCCAGAACCAGGGGTCCTGCCAATAGACCAGGTTGATGACGACGAGCAGGGCAGCGACTACCCAGAGCCACCGGCGGCCGCGCCTACGGGAAGGTTTCATGCAGGCGTGCCTTCAACCCAGCAGGGTTTTCAGATCGGTGACCAGTGGACCACAGACCATTCCACGACAGACATACGCGGTTGTACTTTCGCTGCCTGATTTTGCAGACAGCGCATCCGGCAGTCCGGTGGCATCGTTCGGGATCGTAAAAATCATGCGGTGCGGATTGTAGGCAGCGGCGACGGTACCAGCCCAGCTGGCGGCTTCTTCATCTGCACCACGGATGATGATGATCTCCGGCGGCTGCAGATATTCGTCGAGCGCATCCAGCAGGCTGCAATGGCCGTGCGGAAATTCCTGCATGCCTTGCCATGCAGCGCGCAGTGTGCGTTCTGCTGCGTCGAGGTAACGCGTTTCGCCGAGTAGCCAGCCCAGACGGGCCAGTGCGAATGCAGCGATGCCGTTACCGGCGGGCATGGCGTCGTCAGCGAACTGCTTAGGCCGGTGCAGCAAGGTCTCGTGATCGTGTGAGGTAAACCAGAAGCCGCCATTGCTGCAGTCCTCGAAATGCGTCAGCAGACAGTCGGCAAGCCAGATCGCGTAGTGCAGGTGCGCCGTGTTGAAACGGGTCTGCAGCAGTTCGAGGACGGCATCCAGCAGGTAGGCGTAGTCGTCGAGATAGGCATTGAGGCGCGACTGGCCGTTGCGGCTGGTGGCGAGGAGGTGGTTGTCGGCCGTGAGCTGTGTGCGGATGAATTCGAGGCTGTCATCGGCGGCGTCGGCCAGGCTGCTGCTGTTGAGCACACGCGCAGTGATGGCCAGACCACGGATCATCAGTGCGTTCCAGCTGGTGAGGATCTTGTCATCGCGGCCTGGTGCGATCCGGCGGTTGCGCGCCCGGAGCAGCTTGGCCCGGCTGGTCAACAGCAGCCGGCGCACTGCCGAAACGGGCTGGCCGGTGTGCTCGGCAATCTGCTCCATGCTCTGGCAGATGCGCAGGTGCCAGGCGCTGATGCCGTGTGCCGGCTCCTCAAAATTGGCCGGCTGGTCCAGGCCAAAGCGCGGTACGAGAACTGCGTATTCATCCGCTTCGACCAGCGCCTTGATCTCGTCCGGTGTCCACACGTAGAACTTGCCTTCCTGGCCTTCGGAATCGGCATCCAGGCTTGAGCAAAAGGCAGCTTCGGCCGAGCGCATGTCGCGCAAAACCCACTCGGCGGTTTCACGTGCGACGGTGCGGTAAGTCTCGTCGCCGCTGATCTGGAACATCCGTGCATACAGGGCGAGCAGCGGCCCGTTGTCGTAGAGCATTTTTTCGAAGTGCGGAATTGTCCAGTAGTGGTCCACCGAGTAGCGGCAGAAGCCGCCGCCCAGGTGATCATAGATGCCACCCTCTGCCATACGATTGAGGGTCAACGCGGCCATAAACAGCGCGTCCGTGTCGGGCTTCTCGTCATGGGCGCTGTTGCGCCAGTGGTGCAGCAGGCGCTGAATCGTCGCCGGGTGCGGGAACTTCGGTGCTCCGCCAAAGCCACCGTGTTCACGGTCGAACTGCTTTGCGATGACCTGGCGAAAGTCGTCCAGCGGTGCACGATCCAGCGCATCCGCTGCCGCCAGCTGCGCCGGTTCGAGTTGTGCGAGGGCCGCGCGTATCTGTTGTCCCTGGCTCTGCGTCTCGGCCGTATTGGCGTGGTAATACGCCGCCACGCGTTCCAGTACGTCGCTGAAGGCCGGCATCCCGTAGCGAGCGTCGTTGGGAAAATAAGTGCCGGCAAAAAACGGCAGCTGCTCATCTGGTGTCAGGAACATGGTCAGCGGCCAGCCGCCCGGGCGCTGCGTGATCATGTGATGGGCAGTCTGGTAGATGCGGTCGAGGTCGGGGCGCTCCTCGCGGTCTACCTTGATGTTGATGAAGAGGCGATTCATGAGCGCGGCGGTGGCCGGGTCCTCAAAGGACTCGTGGGCCATGACGTGGCACCAGTGACATGCCGAGTAGCCGATCGAGAGCAGGATGGGCTTGTTTTCGCTGCGCGCGCGTTCAAGCGTCCCGGCATTCCAGGGGTGCCAGTCGACGGGATTTGCAGCGTGCTGCAGCAGATAGGGGCTTGTTTCGCCGGCGAGCTGGTTCATGGAGTGGATCCTGACTATAAATGTCACATGAATCCATTATCCTTTTTCCCGCGCCGTATGGCCGACAGTCTATACTTCGGCCCCTGTCAGTTGATGAGGCCTGCGGAGTGCCGCAGAACCGCCAGCAAACGATGAAACGAGTTGACGATTTCCGGTTGAAATTCGGCAAGCAAGAGTTCGTGCCGATCATGACCGGTGGCATGGGCGTGGATATTTCCACAGCCGAGCTTGCGCTCGTTGCCGCCCGGCTGGGCGGGATCGGGCATATCTCCGATGCCATGGTGCCGACGGTTTCCGACCGGCGTTTCAAGACCGGCTTCGTCAAGGAAAAGCAGAAGAAGTACAAATACAATGTCGCGAGCCGCGACAAGTCACCAGTAAAATTTGATCTGGAGCGGATTGCCGAGGCGACCAAGCTGCATGTGGGTCGCACCATGGAGGCCAAGCGCGGTGACGGCATGGTGTTCGTCAACACCATGGAAAAACTCACCATGGGCAATCCTCGCGACACCCTGCGCGCACGCCTGATGGCAGCACTCGACGCCGGCATCGATGGCGTGACCTTGAGCGCTGGCCTGCACCTCGGCTCGATGGCGCTCATGGAAGACCATCCGCGTTTCCGCGATGCGAAAATCGGCATCATCGTCTCGTCGCTGCGTGCGCTGATCCTGTTCCTGCGCAAGAGTGCACGTCTCGACCGTTTGCCGGATTACGTCATCGTCGAAGGGCCGCTGGCCGG
>JBATNV010000177.1:0-1713 GCA_049290495.1 Gammaproteobacteria bacterium
CACCGTTTCGTCTTCTTGCAAAGGCAAACTACGGCACCGTTGAGGTGCCGCAGAACTGCCGATGCGGCCAGTTGGCGACCACGCCAACTGGCCCGGCAACCGGCCCGCGTCGCGAAATCAGTTGGTAGCGGTCTTCTCTACCGGCAGTTTCCACCCCGGAGGCGCCTCGGACTTCGGTGGCACGCCCTTATAGTTCTCGGGCCCGACATTGAGGGACGAGATGTCCATCACGTAGGTGTACAGGTCCGACATGAAGTGCTCCCCGGTGCTGCGGGTGAACAGCATCTTCTTGCCGTCCGGCGAAATCGAGGGGAAGCCGTCGAAGCTGGGATTCCAGGTCAGTCGCTTCGCTTCGCCGCCGGCCAGGTCGCTCATGTAGACGTCCCAGTTGTTGCCTTCGCTGACGCGTACGTAGACGAAGTGGCGGCCGTCCGGTGCGGGGAACGGAGCCCAGTTCATGTCGTCGGTAAAGGTCCGCGGCTGTACATCGGAGCCGTCGAGATTCATCGTGAAGATCGTCATCGGCGTCTGGCTGCGCTTGCCGGTCGCTTCCCGGACCCGCTTGATTTCCTCGGTGACGCTGTGCTGCCAGGCGCGGTAGATGATTGTCTTGCTGTCCGGCAGGAAATAGGGCGCGCCCTCCTGCCAGTCCGGCGTGAAGGTCAGCTGTTTCTCCTCCGTGCCGTCGGACTTCATCCGCCAGATATCCATATTGCCGTTAATGTTGCGCCCGAAGACAATCCACTTGCCATCCGGCGACACGGTGACCTCGGCCTCATAGTCGTTGTTATTGGTCAGGCGCTTGATGTTGCCGCCCTTCCAGTCGGAAATGTACAGCTCGGCCCCACGGGGGTAGTCGCTGTCATCGGACCAGTTGCCGACCGGCAAGTCCATGTGGTCGCGCGTCGAGGTCCAGATGATGTGTTTCATGTCCGGAAAGAACCAGGAGCAGGCGTCCTGGCCGTGATCGTTGACCGGCCAGCTCTCAGAACCATCGTCCTTGAAGATCCATGTGAGCGCGCCTCCCGCAGACTTCGCGTCCTTGGCCCGCAGCGCCTTCGGATCCTGGGTCTGGGCAATCACATGCAGGCTGTCCGGCGCGTAGTAGGCCTCGGCAGTCTCGGGAATATTCGGGATCTTGCGGCTCGGCAGTTCTTTTGTGGCCCAGTCAGCAGGCCAACTGTCTGCGCCAGCGCGCGTACTGGCCTTGGCGGTTGCATCTGTCGGGTAGGCCGGCTTACCGGACTCCGTCGCGGCGGGTTTGGCATCCGGTGGAGCGCTGGCCCCGGTTCCGTCATCGCCGCCCGAGCAGGCGGTCAGGGCGACCGCGAGCGTGGAAATCAATACATAAGCATAGCGATGCATGGTGTTGCCCTCTGCTGCCAGGCGGCTGATCATAGCGCAGACTGCCGTCAGAAAAGCCGGCGCTACCCTTTCCACCAGGCAAGTCTGTTGGGCTGCTTACTCCGAATCCGGCAGGCGAGGCGTATCTGCTGGCGCGCTACTTTTCAAAGACGAGTGCTTCCGGCTTTGCGCCAAGCTGCCGCAGGGTTTGCATTACTGCATCGTTGAACGGCGGTGGTCCGCAGACGTAGAAATGCTGCTGCCAGTCATCGATGCGGCGTTTCAGCAAGTTGGCGTCTACACGGCCTGCCTCGAAACCAGGGCTCGCATCACGATCAACCAGGAAGAGCGCCCGCTCGCCAAAGGCTG
>JBATNV010000178.1:0-30947 GCA_049290495.1 Gammaproteobacteria bacterium
GCTTTGCGAAATACGTCGGCTTAAATCTCGAGTTTTGTAAGAGCCGCACGTTGCCACAGGCCCTTTGCTGACTCTTCAACCAAGGAAGTACATCATGCGTCGTTATCTGTTGTCGATTGTCGCGGTGACGTTTTTTGGATCGGTGCAGGTTGCTGCACAAACAGCTGTGCCATCGCGGCTGCCGCCCCCGGCTCAGACATTAAAGCTTCCCCAACCCCCGCCGCCGCCAGCGGCGGGCGATCGATCCGAAGGTACGACGCAGTTCCAGGGCGGTGAAGGTGCAACGACAGCCGTCGTCGTCACGCGGGCGCCTCCACCAGGCGTTGACCTGAAAATCGCGAGTGTCGAATGGTTGGCACCGCAGCCTCTGCACGAAGAGAGCGAGTTTCTCCGGACGGTCGAGGGTCTCGGTGGCGCGGCCGCACGCGCACCGATGCTGGTTCCCAGGTTGTTCGCTGACGCCTTCACGCAAACTACCGGACCCCAGCAGAAATCATCCGCCAACCAGAGCGTGGTTCTCAGCCCCGTCATGCGGGTGAAAGTGAGCAATGACGGCAAAACGCGTTGGGCGTCAGACGGGTTGGTGGACATCGTGGTGTACCAGGGCACGCCCGAGGAGATCGAGAAGCCTGGCAAAATGACGGCCCTGCTCAATGCAAGCAAGGTACTGGTGAAGATAAGTTCACTGCCACTCGGTGTCGGTAGCTGGGCAAACCCTGGCGCCCGATTCGGCGGAATTGGAAGCATTCCCGGCAGCATCGGCCCACACGAAACAACAGATGTTCAAGTTGCCTTTCTTAATGGCATCAACCATCCCAAGGACCGGATGGCCCGATACCGCTACCGCATGCTGGTGGACAAATACTACACAGCAGATGTTTCAGTTCGCGCAAGCGGTGACGACACGCCGAACAACGACAAGGTCTACTACGTTTTTCGCATTGCGGCCAACGGGGCGCTGAGCGAAGGGCGGCTCGTGCAACGCGGAAATGTGTCGAGCGGAATCACTGTTACGGGCGGCGGTGGAGTGAGCGTGACGCGGCCATGACGAGTGCACTGACGTCCTGTGCATGAGGCAATCCTGCGGCTTCGTTTCTTGGCCCAGCGCTCACCGGGCGCCTGGCGCACAGACCGGCTCAACCGCCCCTATTGGATACTGAAATGAACTACAAACGCGCATTTACTACCGCATTCATTACGCTCGGCGCGCTTCTGGCCTGCACTTCAGCAGGGGCTGCAAAAAAGGCGGCGAAGCCGATTGCAGGCACCAAGGTGGCCAGCGGTGAGTTCTTTGACATCTATGTGCAAAAAAAGGAAGAGAAGCCAGGATGGGCGGGAACCGATCTTAGCCTGGGTATTTATCAGTCGGTGATCGTTGCAAGGACGGTCAAGCACGGTACACAGCGTCTTATCAGTCGCGTGGAAGGCATTAATGTGGACCTTCTCGACCCCAAAAACTGGGAGATAGCCGACCTCAACAATGACGGCGTGCAAGACTACCGCGTTGTCACAGAAGTAACCAAAGGCGGCTGCCAGACATCGGTTGCCAGACTTTGGCAAATCGAGCGTGAGCGCTTCACAAACGGTGGCCCGGAGTTGATACGTTCGGTTGACAACAAAGGCAAACCTGTCAAGAACTGCATCGGGCAATGATGGCTACAGGCTGGCAAGAACATCCGCCTGGTCGATGGCGATCACGACATCGACTGCAAGATCGATGGCATTGGCGCCATGCAACTGAAGTCAGGCTTTGTAAAGAAAGCCTGAACCCGCGCGGCGGCTACCTTCGCCAACAACCACCTTGATCGTGCTGCCTTAGCCGGTCACGAGCGTGGCATCGACCTCGTCTTTCTGGATCTCGAACATCTGCGCATACCAGCCGCCCTTTGCGAGCAGTTCCTGATGACTGCCCTGCTCGGCAATCTTGCCTTCGAGCATGACGAGGATCTGGTCGCTGTCCATGATCGTCGACAGACGATGAGCGATGGTCAGCGTGGTGCGTCCCTGTGACAGCCGGCGCAGCGCCTGCATCACGCCGCGCTCGGTCTCCACGTCGAGGCTCGACGTCGCTTCATCGAGCAGCACGATCGGTGCGTTCTTGAGGATCGCGCGCGCAATTGCCACGCGCTGGCGCTGCCCGCCCGAGAGCTTGCTGCCGCGCTCTCCGCAGGGCGTGTCGTAGCCCTCAGGCAAGGTGGCAATCCAGTCGGCGAGCCCCGCATCGCGAGCCGCCGCTTCAATCTGCGCATCCGTGGCATCGTGATTACCCATACGGATGTTGTCGCGGATGTTTTCGTTGAAGATAAAAGCACGCTGCGACACTACGGCAAACCAGTTCTGCAGATCAGCCAGCGGGAAGTCAGTCAGCGACCGATTACCGATCAGGATCTGGCCGGTTTGCGGATCCCATTGCCGCAGCAGCAGATTAACGACTGTGGACTTGCCGGTACCGCTGGGCCCGACCAGCGCAACACGCTTGCCCTTCGGCACATCCAGCGTAAAGCCATCGAATACCTTCTTCTGTCGGCTCCAGCTCACATCGTCCGCGTCATATTCAAAGTGCACATTGCGAAAATGCAGCGAGGGCTCGACCGTGGCAGTAACGGCCGATTTTGCCGTTTCATGCACCGCTGGCGACTGGTCCATCATGGCGAACAGCCGGCGTGCGGCGATCAGCGACACGCGGAAGTCAGTGTAGTTGTTGGCCATACCGACCGAGGTATAGAAGCCGACCACCGATACGGCAATCACGGCCGGCAGATCCGTCAACGTGGAAATCTCGCCAGCCAGCGCAAGCTCTATACCGCACCAGGCAGCCGCCAGAATCCCGATCGTGATGAATACTTCGGCGAGCGCGCGTTGCGTGGCATCGGCGCCGTAGAGCTTGTCCTGCCCCTCCTGCATGGTCTTGCCGATTTCCCACAGCTGTTGCGCGCGACGCTTCTCGTAACCGAAAGCCACCGTATCGCGTACGCCCTGGATACTGTCGGCAACGAAGGCATTCACGCCGCCAAGCTGCTCGCGATATTCAACACCGTCACCGCCCAGACGGGCGACAAGCCAGGGCAGACCGAAAGTCGTGGCCAGGTAAAACGGCGTAAGTACCCAGAAGAGCATCGGATGCACGGTGTAGCACCAGGCCAGCAGGATGGCCGGCACAAAGATCGCCGCAATGGCTGGCGCAATCGTGTGCGCATAAAAAGGCTCAATGCGCTCACAGTCGCTCATGACCCGGCTGACGGCATCACCTGACTGCAGCTTGGCAGTACGCGCCGGAGCCAGCGGCAGCATGGCGTAGTAGAAGCGGTTCCTGAACTCGGCCAGGATCCGGAATGCCACATAGTGACCGGCGTAGTTCTCCATATAAGAGACCAGGCCAACCAGCGTGCCCACGGCAGCGATCCACTTCACCTGATGCCAGATGACGCCCCAGTTCACGACGCCAGGCTGGGCCGACTCAATATAGATACCGACACTCGCCGCCGCGATGCCAAGCACGGCGGCCTGCGAGACGATCTTGACCACGCGTCCCACCAGCGAGGTGATCATGATGGCGTTGAACGGTGTCATGTAGGTCAGCAGACGCCGGATGATCTGCGTATTGCTGGCCTTCCTGCTGCTGCCGGCCAGCGCGCCGGCTGTGGCTTCAATGCTCATGCGACTACCTTCGTGTTCTCGATTTCGCGCTTGGTGCGGATCATGCTCGCGTAGATGCCGCCCTGCGCCAGCAACTGCTGGCGCGTGCCGCTCTCGGCCAGCCGCCCACCGTCCAGGACGATAATGCGGTCAGCCTGTTCGATGGTGCTGAGCCGGTGCGCAATCAGCAGCACCGTCTTGTTCTTCGTCAGCCGCTCGAGCGCCCGGTTCAGCAGCATCTCCGTCTCGACGTCGATCTGTGAGGTTGGTTCGTCGAGCACCACGATCGGCGCGTTCTTGAGGAAGGCGCGGGCAATTGCCAGGCGCTGCGCCTGACCACCGCTGAGCGCTGCACCCTGGTCGCCCACCTTGGTGTTGAAGCCATCCGGTGTGGACTTGATGAAGTCGTACAGCTCGGCAGCTTTGGTCGCTTCGATCAGTTCCTCCTCCGTCGCATCACCCTTCGCAACGCGCAGGTTTTCGGCAATCGTCCCGTAGAACAGGAACGGGTCTTGTGGCACCAGCGCGATCTGCTTGCGAATCCACTCAAGTGACAACTCTTTTTCCGGTGTGCCATCAAACAGGATCGTGCCGGAGTCCGGCTCGAGCGTACGCAACAGCAGGTTTGTGACGGTCGTCTTGCCGGAACCGCTGCGGCCGATCAGTGCTACGGTCTCGTTCTGGTCCAGGCTAAAGCTGAGGTTCTCAAGCGCAGGGCTCTCGGCACCCGGATAGGTGAATGTCACGTCACGCAATTCGATATGAATTGCCTTGCCGGTCGGCGGTGCAGAACGGGCACCTTCATCGCTGCTCACTGGCGCTTTTTCATTCAGGAACTCGATGATCGTTCCCGCGACCTCACGCCCCAGCGCACCGGCAAAGAAGAACTCACCGATCAGCAGCAGCGTACGACTGAACTCCAGACTCAGCAGTACCACGGCAACGACTTCGCCCGGTGTCATATAGCCGCCGGTATAGCGATACAGCGCGACACCCATCGCCACCGCAGTGGAGAACAGCGCAAATCCCAATTCCAGGAATATGAACTGCGACTGCGCAACCAGCAGCAGTTTCATCGTGGTGCGGCGCTGCACTTCGTTGCCCGCCTCCATCTCCTGGCCGCGACGAATCGCCTGGTTAAAGGACTTCAGGGTGCTCATGCCCTGGATCGAATCGAGGTACTGCGCACTGTTGCGATTCTTGACCACCGCGTTCTGCGCGCTGATACGGCGGAAGCCGCGCGCCGAGGAACCGACAAACAGCGGCGTCAGCGGCACACCCGCCAGCATCCAGAGACCGACAACCCAGTCGATCCAGAAGATCGCCGAACAGAGAAAAACCGGTATCGCGATCGCGACCCAGATCTGCACGAAGTAAACGCCGAAGTAGTAATCGAGATATTCAACGCCCTCGGTAGCGGTGTTGGCGATCTCGCCGGTGCGGCGCTTGCCGAGCAGTCCGGGCCCGAGACGCACCACTTGCCGGTAGATCTGATCGCGCACGGTGAGCTTCGCCTCACTGGAGGCGCGGAACTGCCCGGTGCGGAAAAACCAGGCCAGCGTCGCCTTCAGGAGCACCAGCCCGCACAGCACCCAGAACCACTGCCGCAGCATATTGCTGCCCTGCCAGGCGGCATCTACCGCCATGCCGAGCACGTAGTACAGGAGGATGGTGGTCGGAATCGTGGCGAGGCCGGCCACCAGGCCCACCTTCACCCATTTAATCGTCGCGGGCGTAATCAGCCTGTCATCGACACCGAGCATTGACCAGATATCCCTTCAGGATAAAAAAGTGACCTTAGACCCTGAACCTTGGTTTAAGGTCAAGGACCGGAACCGGTGGCCTCTTCGCTGCCGAACAACTGCTCGAGCGTGCGGATGAGATGCCGCGCCTCGACGGGTTTGCGCAGCAACTGCACACGCGACAACTGGCCCGCGTGTCGCAGTATCGGCGAGGTATCTCCGCTGAGGACCACAGCGGGCAGATCACGCCCCGCCGTCAGTCGCAGCCTGTCCAGAACCTGCAGACCGTTGTCCGGTCCATTGAGGTGAAAGTCCGTAACGACGAGATCGATATCCGGACCTTCCCGCGCGAACAGCTTTTCAGCCGCCTCCGCAGTCGCAGCAACCCGCACCGGGTAGTCGTTGAGCTTCAGTATCAGCTCCAGCGCACCGCGCACTGCATCGTCGTCCTCAATGACAAGCACCGAAGGCTTCAGTAACTCCGCTCCCGCATCTGCGGATCGGGTTACCGGCACGACTACCGCACGCATACCCGCCGCGACGAGACGGTCTTGCGGTATGGCCACCCTGAAAGTCGTACCCCGGCCGAGTTCTGATTCAACGACCACGCCGTAGCCAAGCAAGCGGCTGATCTGCCGGACGATGTTCAGGCCCAACCCCGAACCGCGACGCCCGGCACCCGGCTGCTCCATGCGGTAATACTCATCAAAAATCCGCTCAGTCTGATCGGGCGCAATGCCTACGCCGGTATCCGTGACCTCAATATTCAAATGCGTTGCGGTACGCATCGTACGGATACTGACGCCGCCAACCCGCGTGTACTGGAGCGCGTTGGTCAGGAGGTTCTGGACCAGCTGGCGCAGCAGCACCCGGTCGGTACGCAAAAACTCGCTGCCTGCAGTCACTGTCAGCGCCAGGCCACGGGCGATGGCTATCTGTTCGAACTGCTGCTGGATTTCTGCCAGCAGATCGCTGATCGATACATCTTCAAGCGTCGGCGTAACCGTGCCGGACTCCAGCTTGCTGATATCGAGCAGCGTATTGAGCAGGTCAGCCATCGACTGCAGCGCATGCTGCTGCCGCTCGATGATCTCGATTGCCGGGCCCTCGACCTGCCGGCCTAACGCCGCAGTCAGGAGCTGCAGCGTCTGCAGCGGCTGGCGCAGATCGTGACTAGCCGTGGCCAGGAAGCGGCTTTTTGCCCGGTTGGCACCATCGGCTTCGAGGCGCGCCGCACGCAGTTCCTCGGTAATCCGCGAACGCTCGCTGATATCGCGGACCGCAGCGACCACCAGCAGCTGTCCCGCCTCCTCGATTGGTGCCAGACGGATCTCGGTCGGAAACTCGGTGCCATCGCGCCGTACGGCTGACAGCGCAACCTTGCGTGCGCCCATCTCCCGCGCTGCAGGTGTGGCGTTAAAGCCCTGACGGTACCCGGAGTGGGCGCCGCGCAAACGCTCTGGCACCAGACATTCGATACTGCAGCCGATCAGCTCGTCCTGCCTGTAGCCGAACAGGGTCGCAACGGCATTGTTGGCGTAGATGATCAGGCCGGCCGCATCGACCAGAATCAGCGCGTCGGGTGCCTGATCCACAACGTGCGCGGCAATCAAGGGGTCAATACCCTTGCCGGAAGTCATAGGGGTAAGCCCTTAGAGAGCAAAGCAAGAGGCCGGTTTAGGATCGTTTGATCATGGAGAACCACGATCATCAGCAGCGCCCGGCCAGCGCGCAAGTGGACCGCGTGCTCGAGCAGGTGGTCGCCGTCACCTATCGGTGCCTGCTGCGCGAACTCGCCTCCGGTTTTGCCCATGAACTGAATCAACCGCTTGCCGCCATTGCCGCCTATGCCGAGGGTGCTGCAACACTGCTGCGGCGTGATCCCACACAAGTGGCCAAGACCATCGAGATCGTCGAGGAAATCGCCCGCCAGGCCCTGCGGGCTGGCGATGCAATCCAGAAGGTCCGTAGCAATGTTCGCCCACTCCCGGTTCATCGTGCCGCAACAGACATTAACGTGCTCGTACAGGAAATGCTGTGGCTTATCGAACCACTGGCCCAGCACAATAACATCCGGCTTATTGTAAATCTTTCCAGCCCCATGCCGCAGATCCAGGGCGATGGCCCCCGGCTGCAGGGACTCCTGCTGTTTCTGTTCCGCAATGCCGTGGATGCGGTTCTCGACTTGCCTGCGGCCCAGCGACAGGTCACGATCGCGACCTCCAGCGATGCGACGAGTGTCGAACTCGCAGTGATCGACAATGGCGCCGGCGTACCAGAGGCTGCAGCACGGGAAATGTTTCTGCCATTTTTCACGACCAAATCTGAAGGTACCGGCCTGGGGCTGGCCGTCTGTCGTACCATAGCTGTCGAGCATGGCGGCGAACTGCGCTTTCGCAACCAGCCCGAAGGTGGCGCCCGGTTTTGGGCCTCTATCCCGCGTATCGATACTGCACAACGGACCTGATGGCCAACACACCGGAAAAGACGGTATTCATAGTTGACGATGACGAAGGCGTACGTACTTCGTTGGGTATCCTGCTCGATTCGACCGGATACGCACCGGTACCCTTCGCTTCAGCCAGCGAATTTCTCGCCCAGTACGATGCAAACCGTCCCGGCTGTCTGGTGCTTGATATCCGCATGCCGGACATGAGCGGTATGGAACTGCAGCAGGAACTGGCCAACCGCGGCGCATTTCTGCCGGTGATCTTCATTACTGGCCATGGCGATGTACCGATGGCCGTCCAGGCCATGAAGAACGGTGCCTTCGATTTCCTGCAGAAACCCTTCGGACACCAGGATCTGCTCGACCGGATCGCCCGCGCCCTCGAAGCCGATGCCGAGGCACGACAAACGCTGGCGCAAAACGAGGAAATCACCCGGCGCCATGACACACTGACGCCGCGCGAGAAGGAAGTGATGACCATGATCGTCAGTGGCCAGGCCAACAAGGTCATCGCGCTCGACCTGAATCTCTCTGAACGCACCGTAGAAATCCATCGCGCCCGCGTCATGGACAAGATGGGCACACGGTCGCTGGCACATCTGGTACGCATGGCTATGGCACTGGAAAACCAGCACTGACCAGGAGACTGCCATGTACATCAATTTCTGGTACCCCATCATCCGCAGTGAAGATCTCGGCGCGGGGAAACCTGAGAAATCGATGGTACTGGGGCTCAACTTCGTCGCCTACCGCGACAGTCAGGGCAAAGCCCACGTCCTGAGCGACACCTGTACGCACCGCGGCGCTTCTCTCGGCGGCGCATGGGAGCTCGGCGACAAGCCGCGAATCATCGACGACTGCATCGTGTGCCCTTATCACGGCTGGGAGTTCGGCCCGGACGGCGAGTGCAGGAATATCCCGTCAATCGGCTACGGCAAGAAGGTGCCGCCGCGCGCCAGGATCGATGCCTATCCGGTCCAGGAGAAGTACGGCATCGTCTTTGCCTTCCTTGGCGACCTGCCCGAAAGGGATCGCCCACCACTGCTGGCGGTTGAGGAATACGGTGCGGAGGGCTGGCGGGCGAACTCGGTTCTGGTGCTCGATGTCGACTACTACTATGAGCGCTCCATCGAGAACGGCCTGGATCCGGCGCATAACGAGTTCGTGCATCCCACCCATGGCCTCAAGGCAGTCAACCGCGACACCTATCACGTCCGCGAGTACGACGTGACTGATCACCCGCAGGGCTGGGGCATGTGGTTCATACACCGCTTCAGTGCACCGGGTCTTACCGATCCGACCTGGAAATCAGTGGATGTCGGCAGCAAGGCACCTGGCGAACTGTTCGCCGGCAGCGGCACGCATGGCCCCAACACGATGGTGACGGAGATCAATGTCGGCAGTGGCAATAAATTCCGGCAGTACTTCTTCGAGCAACCGGTTGACCAGGGCCGGACGCGAATCTTCTTCCTCAACATGCGCAACTTCATGCTGGGCGAGGAACACGACGGGCCAATCCATACCCGTAACAAGGTCATCGCCAAACAGGATATCGAGATACTCATCGACGTTTACCCGCCGCGCACACCGACCAGCAACATCAGGGAAGTACTCACACCTTCAGACAAGGCCGTGGTGAGCTATCGCGAGTGGCTGTCGAAATTCGATGAACGGGGCTGGCGGATCGACTGGGACGACTTCAGCCGACGCAACGGCAAGGACACCGGTTTCGCAATCCCCAGCCCGGCCCGGCGGATCAGCGGCAACTGGGTGCTCGAAGCTGTACCGTTGCTCCGGAATCGCGCTGCGCACTGAGCTGCCGGCTAGGCGGTGCCCTGCGGTAACGGTGCGATGAATACCGGCGCAAAGCCGCCACCCGGTGTGCGAAAATTTGTCGTCTGTCCGGCATACAGGCGCGCAGCAAGCAACTGGATGCTGCCGTCGTAAACGAAGGCACGGATATCAAACTTCAGATCAGTACGGGTACCGTCCAGCCGCACGGCGCGCTCGCTGGCCGGCGCAATCTCCTGCGCTACGTAATCGGCAGCGAGGATTTCACCCCAGACGCGTCGCGTCAGTTTGTCACCGCGATAGGCGGCCTTGCTGCCATAGCCACGCGCCGGCTTGAAAAACAGCTCACGACGCCGACTCCACAGCTCTGCGCCACGCTCCGCACTCACGCTGACCGTAGCTGGAATCCCTGACCGGAGCTCAGTGCAGAGTGCTGAGGCAATGCCCAGCTCTGCCAGTTTTTCCGGATCGCTCAGCAGCACCAGATTACGTTTATCGGCATACAAGGCGTGGGCATGCGGATGCGGCGTCAGCACGACGGCACCCGCCGCATAGGCGTCACGCAGCGCGGCGTGCTGCGGCGCCTCGAGATAGAAATCGACCAGCCGGTTGTACACCAGGTCGATCCTGAGACCGGCATGCCACAGGCTGCCGTCGCGCCACTCCAGCGCAGCTGCATCAGCGATCACCGCTTCAATGCCATGCTGCCTGAACAGCCGCCTGAACAACTGGAACTCCGGATAGAGATACTGTGCCGGCGGATCGTCATCGACGATGGCAATGCGGGTGAGCGGTGCATCACCACGCTGCAGACGCCAGTCGTGACGAAATGACGTGAGGAACGACTCTTCGATCGACTCCAGATCGGTCGGCGAAAGCAGCGCATTGCCGACTTCGGCACAACAGACCTGCTGCGCACGAGCCAGCGCGACGTTGAGCAGTGGCCCCCCGGCGTTGGTATTGATCTCGATGAGCTGTGGACCCTGCGGCCCAAGATGAAAATCGAAACCCATGAATACGCTGCGCGGGCCCGGATCCGTGCGCGCCATCTCCGGCGCACGCTCAAGCACCGCAGTCCGGTAGCCGGGGACCCTCACTACAGTCTCGACTGCAGCGATGATCGACGCCATATGCTCCAGCTGCTGCTGCGAAATAAACACCGCCGTCGCGGAGAACATGTGCGGGCGAGTGCGGGTAATCTCGGCGGCCAGCCCGGCCAGCGCCGCCTCTGATTCGAGCTGCGCCCGCAACCGGTCCGGATCGAGCGTGCGGCAGTCGCAGGCACTGTTGAGGCTGTTGTCGTAGTGGGTCATGGTCTTGAAAGCTCAGGCGCGTTGCAGAACTTGCTACAAACGCTGGCCATGCTCACGCGTGGCATGGAAGCCAACGGTCGGCCAGCGCTCGAGGGTCAGCTTCAGGTTGTACTTGTTGGCGGAAAGGAAAACCGGATTGTCGTCCACGTCCCTGGCTAGCGAAAACAATTCGTCCTTCTCGAACTTTTTGCGCGTCACTTCATCGGGGAAGGTCAACCAGCGGGCGGTAAAGATATCCACCTCTTCGTAGAGTGCATCGACGTTATATTCAGCCGAAAGACGGTGCGCGACGATCTCGAACTGCAGCCGGCCGACTGCACCGAGCAGCATTTGTGCACCCTGCCGAGCGCTGAAAACCTGGATCGCGCCTTCCTCGCCCAGCTCCTGCAGACCTTTTTGTAACTGTTTGCTTTTCATAGGATCCCTGGGGCGCGCCGAGCGAAACAGCTCAGGAGCAAAGTACGGAATACCCCTGTACGCAAGTGCCTCACCGGCCGACAGGGTATCGCCGATCTGCAGTTGCCCGTGGTTGTATATGCCGATGATATCGCCAGCCACTGCGCCCTCGCTGGTCACCCGCTCGTTGGCCATGAAGGTCAGCGCATTACCGAGCTTCATCTCCCGGCCGCTGCGCAGATGCCGCGCCTTCATCCCTGGCGTATAGCGACCCGAACAGATGCGGAAGAATGCGATACGGTCGCGGTGCTTGGGATCCATGTTCGCCTGGATCTTGAACACAAAGCCGCTGAAGGCTTCCTCAGCCGGCTGCACAAGCCGCGCGCCACCATCGCGCGGCTGTGGCGGCGGCGCCCAGTCGACCAGGGCCTGCAGTACTTCACGCACACCAAAGTTATTGATACCCGAACCGAAGAACACCGGCGACTGCTGGCCAGCCAGGAAGTGCTGTGGATCAAAAGGCGTGCTCGCATCGCGGATCAGGGCCACGTCGGCGCGCAGGCTGGCAACGTCATCGGGGAACAGCGCGTCGAGCTTCGGATTATCAAGGCCCTCGATCAGCTCGACGTCGGTGCGCTTCTCCGCCCCCGCCGTGAATCGCAGCAGCCGGTCCTGCAGCAGGTGATATACACCGCGGAATGTCTTGCCCATGCCGATTGGCCAGCTGATCGGTGCACACTCGATCCTGAGTGCCGCCTCGATCTCCTCGAGCAGCGCGAGCGGCGCACGCACCTCGCGATCCATCTTGTTGACGAAGGTGATGATCGGCGTGTTGCGAAGACGGCAGACCTCCAGCAGCTTGAGGGTCTGCGCCTCGACGCCCTTGGCTGCATCGATAACCATCACCGCCGCATCGACCGCTGTCAACACGCGATAGGTGTCTTCAGAAAAGTCCTCGTGGCCCGGCGTATCCAGCAGGTTAATGGTGTTGCCGGCGTATTCGAACTGCATGACCGAACTGGTCACGGAGATACCGCGCTGTTTCTCCACTTCCATCCAGTCGGATGTTGCATGGCGCGAACTGCGCCGCGCCTTCACCGTGCCCGCGAGCTGGATGGCGCCGCCGAACAGCAGCAGCTTTTCGGTCAGCGTCGTTTTACCCGCATCAGGATGGGAAATGATCGCGAAGGTACGGCGACGCCCGACCTCCTGCGAGAGAGCCGAAGAAGACTCGATTAGCTTGTCGGGTGCTGCCATAAGGGCGCGAAGGATAGCATCCCGACAGCTTGTTACCGGGGGTCGACGAGAGCACAGCGACTTTTATCAGAAAATAAGGAAAGGGAAAGACATGCCTCCATCAAGTACGTACTTGTGCCAACTGGAGCGATTACCATCCGGCCACAATGCTGGTGGCGAACAATATTCTCTGGCAGCATTACCGACAGCGACGAGACCTGTCGCATTCCTCATTTATTGCCATCAATAAAAAGACGAGGTGTCTTAATGTATATCAACTTCTGGTATCCGATTATCCGGAGCGAAGACCTGGGCTACGACCAGCCCCAGAAAGTTCGAGTGCTCGGCGTTGATCTGGTCGCATTTCGCAACAAGGAGGGCGACGCTGCCGTATTGAGCGATACCTGTACTCATCGTGGCGCGTCGCTCGGTGGTGCGTGGTCCCAGGGCAATACCAAGCGTGTCATTGACGGCTGTATCGTTTGCCCCTACCACGGCTGGGAGTTCAACAGCGACGGCGTCTGCGTGAATATTCCCTCCATCGGCTACGGCAAGAAGGTCACCGCACGCGCCAAGGTCGATTCCTATCCGGTACAGGAAAAGTACGGCATCGTCTTCGCGTTCCTGGGCGATGAGCCTGAAGCGACACGAATTCCGCTGCTGAATGTCGAGGAATATGGCCAGCCAGGCTGGCTGGCCAATGAAGTACTGGTCCTTGAAGTGCCCTACCACTACGAGCGTTCAATCGAGAACGGCATCGACCCGGCACACAACGAGTTCGTGCACCCGACTCACGGCCACCAGGCTATCGACCGGGCAAAATACGCGGTTCGCGACTACAAGACCGAGGATCATCGCCAGGGCTGGGGCTTCTGGTTCATGCATTTGTTTGATGCACCGCCCCTGCCGCAGAAAGGTCACGAAACATCGCCTGATGCCGACACGCCGTGGGGCGATACGCGGACGAAGGAAAGCCAGGCCTATGTCGGTGGTGGCACCTACGGCCCGAACATGATGCCGACCTACATCAACATCGATTCAACCAAGATGTTCCGGCAGTATTTCTTCGAGGCGCCGGTGGATGAGAACAATACGAAGATATTCTTCCTGAACATGCGCAATTTCCTGCTGGATCCGAAGCACAACGGTCCGATCCATGCACGAAACAAGGTCATTGCCGGTCAGGACATCCAGATTCTGTCCACCATGAATCCGACAAGTACGCCAATTAACCCAACGAAAGAAGTTCTGACGCCGTCTGATGCTGCTGTTGCAGCCTACCGCGGATGGCTGGAGAAGTTCGACGACAAGGGCTGGCGCATCGATACGGACAAGTTCTATGCCCTGCATGGCAAGCACAAGGCATTCGCGATCCCGTGCCCGGCACGCCGGACCACAGGAAACTGGGTCCTTGATCCCGTTCCGCTGATCAAGGATCGCGCCACTCGCCGGCAGATCGAGGACTGAAGTCTGACTAGGGTAGAAACCACGGCGGCACGGTCAGCCAAAGTCCGTGCCGCCGACGCTACCGGGGCCGACGAAAACGCAGCACCACCTGATCGGTCTGACCGCGTATAGCCGGATCGAATACCGGACGGCTGCCGTCATCAGCGGGATTCCGCAGCACATCGCTTTCGCCATCGAGCACAAATCCTGCCGCCTGCAGATCCCGCTTGAGCAGCCCAGGATCGATACGATGTAAAGCCACCGCCGCTTCCGGCAAGGTACCGGGAGCTGCCGCATGATCCACCACGCCGAGCACAGCGCCCGGCCGCATGCTGGCAAAAATCACCGCCAGCATTTTCGGCCCATCGATGCGTGACCAGCCAATTTTTTCATCGACCATATAGATGTCGTGATAGGCATCCGTCATCAGCACGGCATCAAATGTGTTGGCCGGGAGGCTCAGTTCATTGTTCCCCGAGACCAGCTGCTCGACGTTGGGCAGACGACCGCCCGCATAGCGTGTCGCCAGCTCGTCTTTGGAAAACTGCAGGTATGGCGTGTTGTTGTAGGCGACGACGCGGCCCTGTGGACCGACCAGGTACGACAGGATCTCGGCGTAGTAGCCGCCGCCGGAGTAGAAATCGAGCACTGTCATTCCGGGCCCTATACCGAAGAAACGCAGCACCGCAGCAGTCTCGCGTGAACTATCCCGCGCACGATCCGCAGCTGGCCGCTGCTCGTTCTCCAATGCCGACAGCACCGCCAGTTCAGCGGGATCGACCAACTGCGGGCGACTGCCCGGCGGCTTGACCGCTGCCTCGGACATCAGCGGCGGTTTCGGCTGGGTCGATGCATCGCGCGCGGAGCCCGCCAGTTCCGCAGAACGCTGCGGATCGAGAACCGGCCCGCCTGGCGTGCAGGCCAGCATAGACAAGCTCATCACCACACAGAAGATTCGCTGACTCATGATTCTTACTCCCAGGCCCCTGCAGACAATCTACTCGCTTGGCTCGTCCGGTACGACCGGCCCGCCCTCGGGCACGACAGGAAAGAGCCGCGTGAAATGCACCATCGTCACCGCCATCGAGGCAAAGACCAGTACCTTGCCGAGATAGAGAAGAGGCGGACCCACAAGACTGAGCGGCACCAGCAACAGCAACATACCCGGCAGCATGCCGGCTAGCAGCCATGGCCAGCGCTGCGCCCGCCACAGCCCAACGCCACAAGCCAGGAACATCGCAAATACGAGCCAGGCCACGACAGGAATTGCCGTCGGCTGCACCCCGAACTTCAGCATGCCCGGCAACTGATAGATCAGCATGAGTACGGCCAGAATGCAGACCGATCCATGCCCCCAGTCGATCTTTGCCCAGGCAAAACCCACGCGACGGCAAAGCGTAGCCAGGGCAAAGAGCGACAGCGGCAGCGTGATAAGCCCCAATTTCAGCGCCAGGGTACCCAAACCACTGGCTGACTCACTCGCACCCGTCCAGAGTCCGAGACCGGCAGCCAACAGCTCGATCGGCAAGGCAGCCAGTGGCAAAAGCACAAACAGGATCATCGCCGAGCGACTCAGCTGCCACTGGAGGAAGGTCCAGAGCGCCATGGCCAGACTGACGCCGGCCAGCAACAGTACGAGCAGCGAATACATCGCGGACTCCATGTGGATTTGAGCTTCAGTATCCCTGCGTTGATGTGCGCCGGAAAGACCTGAAGCGGAAATCTGCAGCCTGCCGTGGCACAATTCGCGCCCCGGCCTGCCCGGAACCCGCCCTGTTGAGGCCACCAATGTCCGTTTCGCCCCCTGCCCCGCCTGCTGATGCCAGCAGCTTTCTTGAACTCGGCCTGCCCGAGCCGCTGCTGCGTGCCCTCGCAGATGTAGGCTACGAAACGCCGTCACCGATCCAGGCAGCCACCATTCCGGCGCTGCTCGCCGGCCGCGACATGCTCGGTCAGGCACAAACCGGCACCGGCAAGACAGCCGCCTTTGCCCTCCCGATCCTCGCCAGGCTGGATCTCAAGCGTTACGGTCCCCAGGCGCTGGTGCTGACACCGACGCGCGAACTGGCCATCCAGGTCGCCGAAGCCTTCCATCGCTATGCACGCCACCTGCCCGGCTTTCATGTGCTGCCGATCTATGGCGGCCAGGCCTACGGCCCGCAGCTCGGTGGCCTGCGACGCGGTGCGCATGTCGTGGTCGGCACGCCAGGACGGGTGATCGATCATCTGAACCGTGGCACGCTGGATTTGCGCAACCTCAGCTGCCTGGTGCTCGACGAAGGCGACGAAATGCTGCGCATGGGCTTCATCGATGATGTTGAAGCCGTGCTGACCAAGTCACCGGAAGGCCGGCAGATCGCGCTGTTCTCGGCCACCATGCCAGCCGAGATTCGCCGTATCGCCAAAAAGCACCTGTCGGATCCGGCCGAGATCACCATCAAGAACAAGACCTCGACTGCAGCGAATACCCGCCAGCGCTACTGGATGGTAAGCGGCATGCAAAAGCTCGATGCCCTCACCCGTATCCTTGAAGTCGAGCCCTTCGATGGCATGATCATCTTTACGCGCACCAAGATCGCCACCGATGAACTGGCGCAGCGACTTGAAGCGCGCGGTTTTGCCGCGGCGGCCCTGAACGGCGACATGGCGCAGGCCCAGCGCGAACGCACCATCGCACGGCTCAAAAGCGGCGACCTGGATATCCTCGTAGCGACCGACGTCGCAGCCCGTGGCCTCGATGTGGACCGAATCAGCCACGTCGTCAACTTCGACATCCCGCACGACACCGAGGCCTATATTCACCGCATCGGGCGCACCGGCCGTGCCGGCCGCAAGGGCGAAGCGATCCTGTTCGTCAGCAACCGCGAACAGCACCTGCTGCGCTCGATAGAGCGCGCGACCCGCCAGCCGATCGAACCGATGACCCTGCCGAGTGTTTCAGCAGTCAACGACCAGCGCATCATGCGTTTCAAACAGAAGATCACGGCGGCGCTGGCCAGTGCGCAGGCAGCGACTTACCGGCAGATCATCGAAGAGTACGAAATCGAACATGGCACCCCGGCGCGCGACATCGCCGCGGCGCTAGCCTGTATCGCCCAGGGTGCTTCGCCGCTGCTGGTCGCTGAGCCGGCACGGCCAGCGCGACCCGAGCGCACACCCAGACCGGCTCCGCCAGCGCGACCGGTCCGGTCCGAGCGCCCTGTGAGCTCGCCGCTGGAGCGGGCCAAACGACCGGATTCGGCGCAGGCAGACCAGCGCCCGCCGCGCTCCCAGGCAGCGGTCAGGCAAGGCATGATTCGTTACCGTCTCGCCGTCGGCCATCAACATGGCGTGAAGCCGGGTAATATCGTCGGCGCAATCGCCAATGAGGCGGGACTCGAAAACCAGTACATCGGTCGGGTCGACATCCGCGATGACCATTCGCTGATCGACTTGCCTGAAGGCATGCCACGGGAGGTTCTGCGCCATCTGAAAACCGTATGGGTCGTCGGCCAGCAGTTGCAGATCAGGCCGGACGGCTCGCCCTTTGCAGCCAACGCGCCCGAAGCTCGCGAAAAGCCACGCAAAAAAGGCAAACTGGGCAAACCCGCACAAAAAACCTGAAACCACCATCGCTACAGGACAAAGAGGCTCTTATGCACTACCGTCTATATCTCCCGGCGCTTGCCGCCATACTGCTGATGTCGGCCTGCGTCAAGAAAGATGTCGAGCCGCCGACCCCCGAAGAATCGGCAGCAAATTTTGAAGCCTTCATCACTGCGGCCACGCGCAAGACAGTGGCAGAACTGACGCCCGAAGAACTGCGCCAGGTATTCGACCAGTATCAGTCGATGGAGATCGCCGCTGACGCCGGCGAAAAAGCCGGCCTGGCGCGCAAGCCCGAAGTGGCTGCGCAGCTGCGCGTGCTGCGTATGAACGTGCTCAGCGAAGCGGCGATGCGCAAGTATCTGGACGAGCACCCCGTTGTCGATGCCGATCTCAGTGCAGAGTATGACGAACAGGTCGCTGCGGTACCGATGGAGTATTCGGCGCGGCACATCCTGGTCGAAGACGAGGCGACTGCCAAGGCCATCATCGAGAAACTGAATGGTGGCGCTGACTTCGCCAAGCTCGCCAAGGAGAAGTCGAAAGATCCGTCTGCCAGCAACGGTGGTGACCTGGGCTGGTTTGCCCTGCAGACGATGGTCAAGCCCTTTGCGGATGCGGTCGCGAGCCTGGAAAAAGGCAAGTACACGACCACGCCCGTCCAGTCGCAGTTCGGCTGGCATGTGATCCTGCTGGAAGACACGCGCAAACCGACCCTGCCGACGCTGGCTGAAGTGAAGGACCGCCTGCAGGAAATGGTCCAGCGCAAGAAAATCCAGACGCACCTGGAAGAGCTGCGCAAGGAGTCCGGCATCGATGCGGACAAGGCCTTCGAGAAGATGACAAAGACCATCGAGGCCGAAGCAAAGAAGACGATCAAGGCCATCGCTCCGGAATTCGGCGAGCCGCGGAAGCCGGCACCGGAAGGCGCAGCGGCACCCACGACGCCGCCAAGCGGCGGCTAGAACAGTCCCGGGGCTGGCCGCAGGCGCGTCGTTACCCGGCGCGCCTGCGGTTGGCAACGACCTGGTCGAGAATTTGCGTCAAGACGTCCGGCGACTGGGCGCCGGACACTGCCTGCTGCTGATCGAAGATCAAAAACGGTACGCCTGAAACACCAGCCCGGCGGGCCTCCTCGATGAGCGCCTGGACTGCGTCCTCATCGCTATTGCCATGCAGCCGGGCTTCCAGCTCAGCGCCATCCATGCCCACCGTGGCGGCAATACGCGCCAGCACGACTGGATCGCCGATATCCTCAGATAATGTGTGGTGTGCAGCAAACAGGCGCTCGGCCAGCTCATTCTGGTCGACCCCCGGCATCTGAGCTGCCCAATAGAGCAGCCGGTGCGCAGCGAGCGTATTTGGTGAACGGGCACCCGGGCGGGTGGCGAAAACCAGCCCGTCCGCAGCGGCCGTTTCGACCATTTTCTCCATAATGCTTCGGGCCCGCTCCGGGCCGAAGATTTCTGCGTAGTGCGCCTGGCGGTCCCTGCCCTCTCGCGGCATGTCGGGGCTGAGCTGAAATGGCAGCCACGAAATCCCTGCCTCGATATCCGGGCGATCAGCCAGCGCCGCCTCAAGCCGGCGCTTGCCGATATAGCACCAGGGGCACACGAAATCGGAAACTATCTGGATCTGGAGGGGTATCTGCACGGTTTCAGTGTAAGCACCAGTCCCGCGGATACAAGCCGTCCGGACCGATCAATCGATGCAGCGACCGCCGGCCGGTTCACTGCCGCCCTTTCCTGATTGGCCCGCGCGAATTAAACTGGAACTTCACGGGCCATATTTCATGGCACGCGGACAGTGACCCCGATGACAATCAAACAAAGCCACCGGAACAGTGGCAGGCTCGGCCTGCCTCCAAAACAGGGTCTCTACGACCCAAGCAACGAACACGATGCCTGCGGCGTCGGCTTTATCGTTGACATCAAGGGGCGCAAGTCGCATCGCATCCTGCAGCAAGCCATCGAGGTCCTGCGCAACCTCGATCATCGCGGCGCCTGTGGCTGTGAAGTCAACACTGGCGACGGCGCTGGCGTCTTGTTGCAGCTTCCGCACCGCTTTCTGCAGAACGTCGCCGAACGCGAAGGCTTCACGCTGCCGGCACCGGGCGGGTATGGCAGCGGAATGATCTTTCTGCCGCGCAACGCCAGCAAGCGTCGCAAGCTCGAACAGCGCTTCGAACAAATCGTGCAATCAGAAGGCCAGTCAGTGCTCGGCTGGCGAACGGTGCCGACGCACAACAAGGATCTGGGCGAGACCGCACGGCTGTCTGAGCCTTTTATCCGCCAGGTAATTATCGGCCGCGACCCCGCGCTGCCTGACGAACTCGCTTTCGAACGCAAGCTGTTCATTATTCGCAAACGTGCCTACAGCGAGATCCGCACCTCGACGATCGATGGTGCCGATGTCTGGTATATACCCAGCCTGTCCTGCAAGACGATCGTCTACAAGGGCATGTTGCTTACCCGGCAGCTGGGCACCTATTTCACTGACCTCAGCGATCCCACCGTGGAAACGGCGCTGGCGATGGTGCATTCGCGTTTCAGCACCAACACCTTTCCTAGCTGGGACCGCGCCCACCCCTACCGTTACGTCGCACACAACGGCGAGATCAATACCCTGCGCGGCAACATCAACTGGATGCACGCGCGCGAGCCGCTGTTCGAGTCAGCGTTATTCGGTGATGACGTCCGCAAGATTGCGCCGGTCGTCAATCCAAACAGCAGCGACTCCGGAATGTTCGACAATGTGCTGGAACTGCTGGTGCTTGCCGGCCGCTCCCTGCCGCACGCGATCATGATGATGATCCCGGAACCGTGGTCGAAGAACGTGCAGATGGATGACGCCAGACGCGCTTTCTATCAGTACCACTCCAGCATCATGGAACCCTGGGATGGCCCCGCTTCCATCGCCTTTACCGATGGCCGGAAAATTGGCGCGATCCTCGATCGCAATGGCCTGCGCCCCTCGCGCTACTACGTCACGAAAGATGACCTCGTCATCATGGCCTCCGAGGCCGGCGTACTGGATATTCCGCCGGAAAACATACTGCGCAAGGGTCGTCTTCAGCCGGGCCGGATGTTCCTTGTGGACACCGAAGAAGGCCGCATCGTTGAAGACGAGGAAATCAAGCAACAGGTCGTCAACGAGCGCCCGTACCGGCAATGGCTCGATGAACATCTGGTGCATCTGAATGAGCTGCCGCCCGCGCCGGAAATACCGTTACCGGACCACGACATGCTGCTGCAGCGGCAAATCGCCTTCGGTTACACCTTCGAGGACCAGCGCATCATCATGACGCCGATGGCGCGTGATGGTGTCGAGGCGATCGGCTCAATGGGCAACGACACGCCGCTCGCCGTGTTGTCGGGCAAACCGCGCCTGCTGTTCGACTATTTCAAGCAGCTATTTGCGCAGGTCACCAATCCGCCAATCGACTGCATCCGTGAAGAGATCATCACGGCATCCGAAGTCTGGCTCGGTTCGGAAGGCAATCTGCTGGAACCGCAGCCGGCGGATTGCCGGCGCCTGGAGCTGGATGCGCCGGTACTGACGAACGAGGAATTCGCCAAGGTGCGGCGCCTCGATATGCCGGGCCTGCGGGTCGGCGTGCTCTCCAGCCTGTTTCGCGTCGCACGCGGTGAAAAAGGCCTGGGTGGGGCGATCGAGGAACTGTGGGCCAACGCGCAGCGCCTGATCGAGACCGAGAACATCAATGTGCTGATTCTCAGCGACCGGGGTGTAAACCGTAACTATGCGGCAATTCCGTCGCTGCTCGCCGTATCCAGCCTGCACCATTACCTGGTACGCGAAGGCCTGCGCACACGCGTCAGCCTGGTCATCGAAACCGGCGGAGCCCGCGAAGTGCACCACTTCGCCTTGCTGATTGGCTATGGCGCCAGCGCGATCAACCCCTACCTGGCGTTCGAGACGCTTGACGGCATGATTCGCGACGGCCTGCTGCCAAACATCGATCACAAGACTGCCTGCAAGAACTTTGCGAAGGCTGCCACCAAGGGCATCGTCAAGGTGATGTCGAAGATGGGCGTGTCTGCAGTGCAGAGCTATCACGGCGCACAGCTGTTCGAGGCCGTTGGACTCCGCCAGGAGTTCGTCGACCAGCACTTCAGCGGGACTGCATCACGCATCGGCGGCATCGGCCTCAATACGGTTGCACGCGAAGCACTGCTGCGACATCAGGCGGCTTTTCCCGAACGCGAGCTTCCCGGTCAGGCATTGCCGCCCGGCGGGCAATACCAGTGGCGTGCAGACGGCGAGGAGCATCTGTTCAGCCCAGAGGCCATCCACCGGCTGCAGAAGGCCGTACGTACCGGCAACTTTGCGATTTACAAGTCCTACGCCCGGCTGATCGACGATCAGTCAGCGAAGCTGTACACGCTACGCGGACTGCTTGATTTCAAAGCTGCCAAGGCGATACCGCTGTCGGCCGTCGAACCGGTCGAGACCATCATGCGACGCTTCAAGACCGGTGCGATGTCATACGGCTCGATCAGCAAGGAGGCACACGAGACCCTGGCGATTGCCATGAACCGCATCGGCGGCATGAGCAATACCGGCGAAGGCGGCGAAGACCCTGAGCGTTACACGCCCATGGCCAATGGTGACTCGAAGAGTTCTGCCATCAAGCAGGTCGCATCCGGCCGCTTCGGTGTGACCAGCAACTACCTGGTCAATGCCAAAGAGCTGCAGATCAAGATGGCGCAGGGCGCCAAACCCGGCGAAGGCGGCCAGTTGCCGGGCAGCAAGGTCTATCCGTGGATAGCTAAAACCCGGCATACCACGGCCGGCGTCGGCCTGATCTCTCCCCCGCCCCATCACGACATCTATTCGATAGAGGATCTGGCCGAACTGATCCACGATCTGAAGAATGCCAATCGTGAGGCGCGCATCAGCGTCAAACTGGTATCAGAGGTCGGTGTCGGCACGATCGCAGCCGGTGTCGCGAAGGCGCATGCCGATGTGGTGCTGATCAGCGGTTATGACGGTGGCACAGGTGCTTCACCGCAGACCTCGATCACGCACGCTGGACTGCCCTGGGAACTCGGTCTTGCCGAAGCTCATCAGACGCTGGTGCTCAACAACCTGCGCAGCCGTATCGCCGTGGAAACCGACGGGCAGCTCAAGACCGGCAGGGACGTTGCGATCGCGGCACTGCTCGGTGCCGAAGAGTTCGGCTTTGCCACGGCCCCGCTGGTCAGCGTGGGCTGCATCATGATGCGGGTCTGCCATCTGAATACCTGCCCGGTCGGTATCGCCACACAGGATCCGCGGCTGCGCGAGAAATTTACCGGCAAGCCAGAGCACGTCGTCAACTTCATGCGCTTCATTGCTGAAGACCTGCGCGAACTGATGGCGCAGATGGGCTTTCGCACCATCAATGAAATGGTCGGCCGCGTCGATCGCCTCGAACCGAAGAAAGCCATTGATCACTGGAAAGCCAGGGGCTTTGACTTCACCGATATCCTCTACCGACCCGATCTGGGCCCGGAGGTCGGCCGCTACTGCCAGGAAAAGCAGGATCATGGCCTCGACGAGTCGCTCGATATCACCACGCTGCTCGAGCTGTGCAAGCCAGCCATCGAAAAAGGCGAGCCGGTGCGTGGCACGCTGCCTTTGCGCAACGTCAACCGCGTGGTTGGCACCATCACCGGCAGTGAGATCACGAAAAAGTGGGGCGCAAAGGGTCTGCCTGAAGACACCGTCAGCCTTGTTTTCAATGGTTCGGCCGGCCAGAGCTTTGGCGCATTCATGCCGTCCGGCATGACCTTCGTCATCGAAGGCGATGCCAATGACTACTGTGGCAAGGGCCTGTCCGGCGGCAAGATCATCGTGCGGCCGCCCGCGAAGTCCACTTTTGCCGCCGCGGAAAACATCATCATCGGCAATGTCGCGCTATATGGTGCGACGGCAGGCGAGGCCTACATCAACGGCATGGCCGGCGAACGTTTTGCGGTACGCAACAGCGGTGTGGATACGGTTGTAGAAGCCGTCGGCGATCACGCTTGCGAGTACATGACCGGCGGACATGTCGTGGTACTCGGACCGACCGGCCGTAATTTCGGCGCCGGGATGTCCGGCGGTATCGCCTATGTACTCGATGAGAACGGCAGCTTCCCGGCCAACATCAACATGCAGATGGTTGAAACCGAGGAACTGGCAGACCCCGCTGAAATCACCAGGGTCCGCGAGCTCATCGAGCGGCACCTGCGCTGGACGGACAGTGAACGCGCGCGTGCAGTCCTCGACGACTGGGAGGCGAAGGTGAAGCGCTTCGTCAAGGTCATTCCGAAGGACTTCAAGCGCATGCTCGCGTGCATTGCGCGCGCCCATGATCAGGGCCTCACCGGCGACGAGGCAATCATGGTCGCGTTTGAAGAAAACGCGCGCGATCTGTCCCGCGTAGGGGGCAACTGAAATGGGCAAGCCAACAGGATTCATCGAGTTCGTACGCGAGCTGCCGGTTGACCGGACCCCGCGTGAGCGGGTCCGCGACTGGGACGAATTTCATCACCACATGGACGAGAAGCGGCTGCGCCAGCAGGGTGCACGCTGCATGGACTGTGGTGTGCCCTTTTGCCACAACGGCACGGTCATCGAGGGTTCCACGGTCGGATGCCCGGTGAATAACCTGATTCCCGAGTGGAACGATCTGGTCTATCGCGGCCTCTGGCAGGAAGCGCTGGTCAGACTGCACAAGACCAATAATTTTCCTGACTTTACTGGCCGCGTCTGTCCGGCACCCTGCGAAGGCTCCTGCGTGCTCGGCATTTCCAGCCCACCGGTGACGATCAAGAATCTTGAGGCGGCGATCATCGAGCGCGGCTTCGAGGAAGGCTGGGTCGTTGCAGAACCGCCCAAAACGCGCACCGGCAAGAAAGTCGTCGTCGTCGGTTCGGGGCCTGCGGGCCTCGCTGCTGCCGCCCAGCTGAACCGCGCCGGGCACCTCGTCACCGTACTGGAGCGTGACGACCGCCCGGGCGGCCTGCTCATGTACGGCATCCCCAACATGAAGCTCGACAAGCGTGCCGTCGTCGAACGTCGCATCAAATTGCTCGAGCAGGAAGGCATCAAATTTCTTTGCAATGCGACGGTCGGCGAGAACGTCGAAGCGCAGATGCTGCTCAAGGACTTCGATGCAACGCTGATCTGCACCGGAGCAACGCAGCCGCGCGATCTGCCGGTCGAGGGACGCGAACTCGCTGGCGTGCACTTTGCGATGGAATACCTGACGGCCAGCACCAGGGCCCTGCTCGATGACAAGCCGGATGCGAGTCCGCTGCATGCAAAGGACAAGAACGTTATCGTCATCGGCGGCGGAGATACCGGCACCGACTGTATCGGTACCGCCATCCGGCAGGGCTGCCGCTCGCTGCTGCAGGTAGAAATCATGCCGAGGTCGCCGACCGAACGGGCCGACAACAATCCGTGGCCGGAGTGGCCGAAGATTCACCGGATCGATTACGCACAGGAAGAGGCCATCGCAAAATTCGGTCAGGATCCGCGCACTTACCTGACGACGGTGAAGAAGTTTGGCGCGGACGCGAACGGGCAGCTGGAGTGCCTGGTCACAGTCGAGATCAGCTGGGAGAACGTGGACGGCAAGCTGGTAGCGCAGGAGCGACCCGGCAGCGAGAAGACGCATCCGGCACAGCTCGTACTGCTGGCGATGGGCTTCACCGGCCCCGAAGCGCCGCTGCTGGAGGAACTTGGCCTGCAATGCGATACGCGCAGCAACGTGCAGGCGGAATACGGCAAGTACGCCACCAGCGTGAAGGGTGTGTATGCAGCCGGTGACTGCCGCCGTGGACAGAGCCTGATCGTATGGGCCATCAATGAGGGACGCGGCGCAGCCCGCGAGGTCGACCGTTACCTGATGGGCCGTACCGACCTGCCGTGACAGCGATGCCGCAAACGGCACTGGAACAGGAACTGACTGCGTTCCTGGAGCGCTATGCCGCGATCTACAACCGGCAGGCCTATGTGGATCTGCTGGAGATGTGGGATACCCGCGACCCGGACGTTTTTTACATGGCCGAAGAAGTCGATCCACCAATGTACGGTTGGCCGGCGATCAGGACCTACTTCGACCGGCCGGGTTCACTCGATGGCATCCGTAACGAGTACAGCGAAGTTCGTGCGCGCCATCTTGCGCCGGACCTGGCGCTGGCGACCTACAAGCTGCGTTTTGATATCGCCGTCAAGGACATGCAGCCATTGTCTAGCTTCGATCGCGTCGTCGCCGTGTTTCGCCGCTGCGATGGCGAATGGAAGCTCACCGCGTATGCCGAAGCACCCCAGGCGCCGCTGACCATGGTGCGCAAACTGGCAAAGAACTCAAAATCGCTGGGCCCGGCCGAACAGAAAGCACTGCTGAAAACTGTTCAGGGCCTGCTCGAAGATAATGTACCCGTGGATTTCGACCAGTGGCTGAAGGCGCAGGTCTGAATGCCGCCACAGTGCCGGCTGCAGCCCCGGTGCATGTCTGGCCGCGGCCACTGCGCGCCTGGTATCTGGTCACGCTGCTGACCGTCGCCTACATTTTTTCCTTTGTCGACAAATACATCCCGGCACTGCTCGTCGAACCGCTGAAACTCGATCTAGGCCTCAGCGATACCCAAATGGGCCTGCTGCTCGGGCCTGCCTTTGCGGTGTTGTATGCCACGCTGGGCCTGCCAATGGGCTGGCTTGCCGACCGGTTCCGGCGCACCACGCTGGTCGCGATGGGCGTCACGCTGTGGTCACTGGCCACTATCGCCTCCGGACTCGCCGGCAGTTTCGGACGCCTGCTGCTGACTCGTGTCGGCGTCGGCATCGGTGACGCCACCCTTGCCCCCTGCGCGCTGTCGATGATCTCCGACAGCTTTCCACCTGCGCGCCGCGGCCGGCCCATCGCCCTCTACGTTGCAGCACAGTCTTTTGGCGCTGGCCTCGCGGCCCTCGGCGGGGCAGCCGCACTGAGCTGGGCCAATGCGCAGCGCGAAATTTCGCTACCGGGATTCGGTATTGTTGCGCCCTGGCAGTTCACCTTCATCGCCGTCGGTACGCCGGGACTCATCGTGGCTGTATTGCTGCTGCTGATGCGCGAGCCGGCGCGCGAGACCTCGGCACAGGACAGCACCACGATGAGCCAGACACTGCGCTGGCTACGCGCACGCTGGCCTGTCTACGCGAGTCTCACCGCGGTAGTCTCGGTCATGACCATCGTCGCCTACAGCCAGAACTGGTATGCCGCTCTCTGGCAGCGCCAATGGGGCTGAGACATCACACGCTTTGCGACCTGGAGCGGCCTGGCGCTGATCATCCTCGGGCCCTTGACCGTCAACGTTACCGGCTGGCTGTCAGACCGACTGTGCGCGCGTGGGCGCACCGACGGACCGTTACTCACCATCATATGGCCGGTACGCTGCTGCTGGTGCCCACCGGCATCCTCGTACCGCTGATGCCCTCAGGTGAACTGGCCTTCCTGGTCTGGCTCTGCAACCTGATCGGCATTTCCGCGGTTTCAGCCGCCGCACCGGTCGCACTGCTCAACATCACGCCGGGCGAGATGCGTGGCCAGCTATCGGCGCTGTTTTACATGGTCATCATGCTGACCGGTCTGGTGGTCGGGCCACTGGCCGTGGGGTTTTTCAATGACCGCCTGTTTGCCGGCAGCAACATCGCCCTCGCCTGCGCGCTGCTCCCGCTGATCGTCGGTGTGCCCGGTCTTGCGCTGCTCCGTTACACGCAGCGGGCATACAGCAAAGCAGTGGCTGGCCAGTACAATGAAGCCGCCCTGACTCAGCAAACCGGCAGCAAATAAAACCATGCAGTACTGCAGCGAATGCGGCCAGCCCGTAACCAGAAGCATTCCGGATGGTGACAACCGGCTGCGCGAAGTCTGCACAGGCTGCGGCACGGTGCACTATCAAAACCCGAAGATCGTTGCGGGCTGCGTGCCCGAGTACGAGGGGCAGATCCTGCTGTGCCGACGGGCCATTGAACCGCGTCGCGGCTTCTGGACTGTGCCGGCCGGCTTCATGGAAATGGGTGAATCGCTGGCCGAGGCCGCACTGCGTGAAACCTGGGAAGAAGCGCTGGCAAAGGTGGACATCGGCCCACTGTTTGCCGCTGTCGATGTGATCCACGCCGGCCAGGTCCACGTCTTTTTCAGTGGAACCCTACCCCGGCCAGAGTTCGGTGCAGGTACAGAAACGATTGAAACACAGCTGTTCCGTGCGGAGGACATCCCCTGGAGCGAGCTGGCTTTCCCCAGCATCCGGATTGCGCTGGAGCAGTATCTGGACAATCGCCGCACGGGCAACCAGCTGGTACAGCTGAGCACGGCACCACGTACTATCCGTGGCTAGTTATCTGTAGCCAAAATCTCTAAAGTAAAGGCTCTTCAAGGAGCCCAGACACCATGACTTTTGTCGTTACCGAAAACTGCATCAAGTGCAAATACATGGACTGCGTCGAGGTTTGCCCCGTCGATTGCTTCCATGAAGGTCCGAATATGCTCGTCATCGATCCCGATGAGTGCATCGACTGCACGCTCTGTGAACCGGAATGTCCGGCTGAAGCCATATTCTCCGAAGACGAAGTGCCGGCTGCGCAGAAGGGCTTTATCCCGCTGAACGCCGAACTGGCCAAGGGCTGGCCGGTGATCACGGAGGCCGGTACGCCACCGACCGATGCCGATGCGTGGCTGAAGACGCCGGACAAGCTGAAGCTGCTCGAGCGCTGATTCAAACGCTGCGGCAGCTCAGGCCTGCTGCAGCAGGCTCACTTGCTGGCGACTTTCGGTACCTTCGATTCGGCGAGGTATTTCGCCAGCTCTGCCGGTTCCAGATAGCCGCCGATCAACTCACCCGACTCGAGCACGATGGCCGGCGTACCCTGCAGGCCAAATTCGCGACCTATGTTGTAGTGCTCTGCGACCGGGTTCGGCTTGCAGGGCTTGTCCTTGAGGGCCTCACCCAGCTTGGACTTCGTCAGCGCCGTGCGCGGGTCTTTGGCGCAGGCGACCTGTTCGGCCTTCAGCCAGCTATCTGTACCCGGCCCGCTGCGTGGAAAATACATGTAGCGGACGCGTATGCCCCGCGCGTTGTAGTCAGCAATTTGCCGGTGCAGCTTGCGGCAGTAGCCGCAGTCGACGTCGGTGAAAACCGTGACGGTATCCTGATACTTCGCAGGCGCGAAGATCACCATGCCGGACTCATTGACGCCGGCCAGCACGTCCTTGCGCACACCCTCCAGACGTCCCTCGGTGAGGTTCCGTTCCGAATCCAGGTCAAAGATTTCGCCCTGCACCATGTACCGGCCATCGGCAGAGACATAGGCAATCTTTGAGCCGATCCGTACCTCGTAAAGCCCGGCCACCGGCGATGCTGCAATCTGTTCCGGCCTGATCTCGGGGAAGCGGGCAGCAATCAGCTTGCGCACCTCGGCAGTAGAACTGCCGGCGGCCGGGGCCGGCGTCTGGGCGCCTGCGCTGAGCGCAATGAGAGTACCGAGTACGGCAAGGCCGGCAAACACCGGCAGACGAAGGCGAACGGACATGAACGACACCCTGTAGCGTGTGACTATCGAGACGAATCGTAGCACGCAAAGCGCCGCGCCCAAGGCAATGTAATGCAGCAACGCGCTGCGAAAATCAGCCCCGCGGATGATGCTGGGCGTGAAGTTCCTTCATGCGCTCGCGAGCCACGTGGGTGTAGATCTGCGTGGTTGAAAGATCGCTGTGGCCCAGCAGCATCTGCACGACGCGCAGGTCAGCGCCGTGATTCAGCAGATGCGTGGCAAAGGCATGGCGCAGCGTGTGCGGCGAGAGCTTGGCATTGATGTCTGCCTTCTTCGCATAACGCTTGATGATGTGCCAGAAAGCCTGGCGGGTCATGCGGTCGCCGCGGCGCGTCGGGAACAGGTACTCACTCTGGCGTTCGAGCAGGATTTCCAGACGCGGGCCATTGATGAATTCGCGGATCCAGCGCTGCGACTCCTCGCCGAAGGGGATCAGCCGTTCGCGGTCGCCCTTGCCGCGGATACGCAAGACGCCCTGGTTGAGGTTGACCTGGCTCTGCTGCAAGTTAATCAGTTCGGAAACACGCAGGCCCGTGGCATACAGCACCTCGAGCATGGCCCGGTCGCGATGACCGAGCGGATCGCTGGTTTCCGGTGCACCAAGCAATGCTTCGACCTCCGACTCGGTCAGCGAGCGCGGCAAGGAACGGCCAATCTTGGGCATGTCGATCTTGACGGTCGGATCTTCCTGGATCGCGCCTTCGCGCAACAGGAAGCGGTAGAAGCGGCGGAAGCTGGACAACTGCCGGGCAGTCGAACGCGGCTTGGAACCCTGCTTGGCCCGACTGGCGATAAACGCGAGCAGATCAGCACGGCTCGCAAAGATCAGGCTGGTATCGCGCTGGGCCAGCCAGCGCTGCAGGGCCACCAGGTCAGCCCGATACGCGCCCAGCGTATTGGTCGACAGGCCCCGCTCCATCCAGATGGCATCGAGAAACTTGTCGATAATCCCCTCGGAAGAAACAGATTTCGAGCTGCTGCCCGTAATGTGGTTGACAGACGCTGGTGACATTACACTTCAGTCCCGTGCTATGGGCAATTGAGCGACAAGGAAAACCTGATCCGCGTCCCGCGAACCGGTTTCAGGATGGTGAGGGCATCTTTCATGGGACTGGAGTATGGGCAAAAGGTTGCCGCATCGGCGTGACTGCACTCACAAATTATGATGAATTACATAAACTTACGATTTAACTAAACACACGAATGCACGACCTGTTTCGCGACCTCGGGCATGGCATTTTCGGCATCTATGCGACCGGTATTTTTGCCGCCGTCAGCCTGCCAAGCCTGGCCGCCGTTGCGCTTGCACCGACCATCGCCGGCCGTCGGCAACTGGTACGCCACGCCGCCGGAACCCTGCTGAGTCTCACCGGAACCCGGCTGTCAGTAAGCGGCCTGGATCACGTTCCTGAAGATCCCTGTATCGTCATCGCCAATCATTCGAGCTACCTGGACGGACCAATCCTGAGTGCAGCCTTGCCGCCACGTTTTGGCTTCGTGATCATGCGCGAAATGACCCGAGTGCCTCTTGCGCACTTCCTGTTACGTCGCATCGGTTCAGAATTTGTCGAACGCAAGGATGCGCACCGGGGCGCGTCGGATGCACGCCGGATACTGCACAAGGCACGGGGCCAGGAATCACTGGCTTTTTTCCCCGAAGGCAGCTTCTTTGCCGAGCCAGGGCTGCGGCGTTTTCACAACGGTGCCTTTGCCGCCGCCGTACGCGGCAACCTTCCGGTCGTACCGGTAATCATCCGCGGCAGT
>JBATNV010000179.1:0-2611 GCA_049290495.1 Gammaproteobacteria bacterium
GATCGCGACCGTCGCACCACCACTCGACAACCTGGCTGTGGGTCCTGATGACACGATTTACGTTTCCGACACTGCAAACAGCGGTATCGTGGCCATCAACCCCACCACGGGCGCGCAAAGAACGGTAGTCGGCGGTGCGTTTTCGACACCGGGCGATCTGGCGATTACAACAGTTGGTGGCAGTGAGGCACTGGTTGTCGCCGACTCCACTGGCTTTCGTTTCGTCGACCCGGTGAGCGGCACAGTGAACCGCCCACCGTTCAATTTTGCCGCAGGCGGGTCACTCAGCATCGATGCGACGGATGAAGTTCTTGCATTTGCAGATGCCAGGAGCGGCCGTATTCACATGATCAATCGCAAAAGCGGTGACATGCTTTGGAACACCATGGGTGCGCAGGCTCCTTATGGTGTCCTGATTCTCAACAACGAAACGGTGATTGTCACAGAATATGCAAAGGGCGCTTTACAGCAATATAACGGCAGCGCTGCGACGCTCATCATGGACGGACTGGACGGGCCCGTAGGCATCACCTGGGCCGGGCCACGCTCCGTGTATGTCACGGAAAACAAAAGCGGCCATATCACCCTGATTGACCTGGTGGAAGGAACCAAGGTTCGAATCATCTCCGGTCTCGACCACCCGGAAGGCCTTGCGCTTATGAAGGACGGCCGGCTGGCAGTCGTTGAGGCAGGCGCTGGCCGCCTGAGCGCCATCGACCTGGGTAGCGGTGAGAAGACGGTTCTGGCTTCCGAATTACCCTTGAACGTCCCCGTTATTCTTGCACCGCAAGCGGTAGGCATGCCGGCCGGGGTAGCCGTTGCCGCAGATGGAACAATCTATGTGAGCTGCGCTGGCGATAACAGCATCCGCAAGATCACCGTCGGTAGCAACTAAGCCTTAGCCTGTCCGGAACTGGCTACAGGAGCAAACATGATTCGAAGATTTCGAGACCAGTGGTTGGCACTGCATAAATGGGTCGCTTTGACCATAGGCGTGTGGATCATCTTGAACGGGTTATCCGGCTCGATCCTCGTATTCCAGCGCGAACTCGAGGCGGCGATCAATCCTCACTTATATCGCACGGATCAGGCGATCACCGGCACCATTAACCTCGACGCGATGGAGCAAGCCGTTAAAGCAGCGTTCCCCGATTACTGGATTGTGATGGTTGATCGCGACAATCTGGTCGCAAACGAGTCTTTCCGATTTCAAATCGCCAGAAACGGGGAAGCTGCTTCATACTTCACGAATCTGGAAGTCTTCATAGATCCGGCAACCACTGAAATATTGGGCAGCCGTCCATATTTTACCTTCATCAAAGCCGTAAAAATGTTCCACTTCGAGTTATTGGGTGGCCGTACGACCAAGGTTGTCATGGGCTTTATGGGGCTGGCTTTCCTGGCGATGATGCTGGCGGGCGCCGTGCTCTGGTGGCCAGGGCGAAAGAAGTTGCTCCGTAGTTTACGCTTCAAGACAACAAGCCAGACTCCTCGATTAATCAGGGACATCCATACCGTCTTTGGTGTTTATTTCCTCGTTGTATTGTTGATGGTCTGCGTGACCGGGCTGGTGGTGATATTCCCACAGCAATCAGCCACGATACTGGGCGTCTTCACAGATGCCACGGCCACGGCCCGGCCTGCAGCACCGCCAGCCCTTAACCAGAATACCCCGCCCAGCCTCAATGAGTTGGCGCAAACGGTTAACGACGCGTACCCGGATAGTACACTGGTGTTATTGCTATACCCTGGGCCAAAACGGGGCTGGTATACATTCCGGGTTGAGCCCGCTGGTGCTGATCCTACGACGAATACTGTGCAGGTCTATGTTGATCAATACACCGGCAAGATCGCTGACGTGTTCGATCCCGGTATCATGCCCCCGGCCCGATCGTTTATCGGACTCTGGTCAGTTTATTCACACAACGGGAAGCTCTACGGCATGCCAGGCCGCGTGCTGGTTTTTTCTGCAGGCATTGGCCTTTGCGTGATGTTTGGAACCGGCCTCTATATCTGGCTGCGAAAGCGACGCTTGTCAGTCCCGTCGAGCAGCGTGGTCGTCATGTCCCAGACTGACCACCGGGTAGCCTGATCTCGCAGCGTGGGTAACCGCGCGGGATCGCGGTCGCCGCTTCTTCCACCAGATAAAGAATCCCGTCCCGACCATGCTCAGGAGGAGGATTCCGGCCAGCAGCACGACCAGCCGACCTACAATTCCCGCTATCTGGCCCGCGTGAATATACAGATTCCACAACCCCAGGTAGGTATTGGCGCTGGGTTGACTGGTCGGATCAAAGGTATCCAGAATTTTCCCCGTACGGGGATCCAGATAGACCTGTGTAGTCGCAAGCGCAACAGATTTACCTTTCGGCAGCAGGCGGAAAGTAAATGTCCCCTTCCCTTCAATATGGGGAAAAAGCAGCAGGTTGACTGTGCTGCCCGGATAAGATTTTTGCACCGTGGCCGCCAGCTCGTTCAATTTGACATTCTGAATCCGACGACCGTCAAGAGAAGACGACTCATCGTTGCGGATATCGGTCGTGAAAGGCTTTAATGGCCGGACCTCGGCAAACTGTTCGATCACCAATCGCGCAGGTCCTGGCAGCACGAT
>JBATNV010000180.1:0-1600 GCA_049290495.1 Gammaproteobacteria bacterium
GTGAACTCGGTGCGGTGCTCGGCGTTAACCCGCCAGCCGCAGACAAGCCACCGGCGATCCGGATCAGCCCGGCTGCGATGGACATCATGCAGAACGCCCTGGCCAAGAATCCCGGCAAGGCGATCTGCCTCCGGATCAACGGCAGCTGGAAGCACAGCATGTCACTCGAGGCGCCGCGACCGGGCAGCATAAGTCTCAGTGTCGAGCCGATCACCATCGATGTAGACCCGTGGAGCGCAACACGCGCCGACGGGCTGTCCATCGACGTCATGGAAAGCGTACAGGGCCGCGGCTTCCGCTTCGATAATCCGAACGCACCCGGCGCCTGAAGTCAGCCGCCGCACGCCTCGCCAGTCCGGCTACCAGCCAGCCGACTGGCGATCTGCTTTTCCTCAGAGCAGATCGTCGATCAGCAGCACCTCAGGCGGGGTACCGTCGCCAGATATCGAGCGGGCAGTATCTACCAGCACAACTGTGAAGACGCTGGCGCTCAGTGCATCGACATTGACGCTGGCCAGTACGGTCTTGGTACCCGCCGTGGTAAAGCTCACCGTATAGGGCCCCGGCGCAAAGCCGAGGTGGCCTGTCGCGCTACCGAGACCGAGATTCGGCAGACTCGCAGTCTCACTGCTCAAGTCAGTGCCCTGCGTCTTGATATAAACGTCAACGGTGCCGCCCGCCACAGAAGCGTCGACGATGCGGAACTTGCCGACTCTCGCTACCGGCCGTATTTCGTCATTCAGCACGGCCAGGATCTTTGCAGTAACCACACTCTCTACCGGCTGCGGTACCAGGCCCACCGTCAGCAGCGAGCTGCGTTTACCCTGGACCAGTGACAGACTGGTGCCAAACAGGGTGGTCGCAGGCGCCCCTGTGGCCGCAACCTTTAATGAATAGAAGTTGGCGGAATTGAGAAACGCGTAACCTGCCGGCGGCAGGGTGCGGAAATCCAGGCCCACATAGCTGGCCGCTGCCGGGTAGGTGAGGCCGGCAACAACTGGCGTGACCTCGGGCGGCGGTGCCACACACAACACATTGTCAGCTGCCAGCGTGGAATCGTAGATACAGGGCGATGCGAGCGGCGGGTCGGGCGGCAGCGTGTCCTTGCGCAAGGCGCGCTCGGCAGTCGCAACCAGTGAAGGCAGATCAGGCGAGACGTTGTACACCCGTACATCGGAGGGAGTGCCTGCATCAAGGATCTCGGTGCTAAAGAGACCGTCATTGATCAGCAGGGAAACCGGCGCCGCCCCGGCCCCGGTATTTGTAACGACGACGAACAGCAGGCTGGCCGTAGATCGCAGGGTGACCTCGCCAGAATCAAACAGCACCGTATTCCTGTCACCCGATGGCGTCACCCGAATCCGCCCGATTCCGGACAGAATATCCAGCTGCAGGGCTGTCGGTTGCTGGATATAGCTGATCGAAAACTGCGGCGTCGCAGCGGCCAGGCTGTCAGCGGGTGCGGTCAGATAGACATCGATGGCTGCGGCAATGTCAGGCGCTGCATGCACGAACTGTACGCGTGTCATTCCGGCTGGCACCGTCGCAACCGGGTTATCGATGCTGAGCATCTGCAGCGTGGAACTACCCGCCTCGCTGA
>JBATNV010000181.1:0-2270 GCA_049290495.1 Gammaproteobacteria bacterium
AGGACATGGCACGCGTTGCGGCCGATGCGACTGCGCTCTTGCGGGCCCGTCACCGGATCTCGGCATTCCGGCCGGATGATTTCTCCGTCGGCAGCCAGCAGGAATTGATCGAGACCCAGCTGGCGGCCGCCAGCCGGCTCGGCTTTCTGGTCCGCTGGATTGGCTTCAGCGGGCTGGTGGTATCGGGGCTCGGCGTACTCGCCATCGCCTGGATCACGGTACGCGACCGGACGCGAGAGATCGGCACACGCCGGGCGCTCGGCGCGAGGCGCAGGGATGTGTTCTTCCAGTTTGCCTTTGAAGCCAGCGTGCTCGCGATGATCGGTGCCGGCACAGGCCTTGGCGTCGGGTGGCTGGCTTCGCGAGTTGCGGCCAGCCAGGCGAAACTGCCCTTTGTCTTCGATCTGCAAAATGCACTGCTCGCACTTGGCATGGCTGTGGTGCTCAACTTCGTCTTCGCCAGCTGGCCCGCCATCCGCGCAGCGCGCATGGATCCCATCGAGGCCCTGCGCCACGAATAGTCGGCAGCTGACCCGGATTTACAAGGACCAGCTCAGCTCGAAGCGCAGCATCGCGACCACTGCATTGCCGAGTTCACGGTCAGCGCCCGGATTGACGATGTACTGGACGCCCGGTTGCAGCGTCAGCCAGTCGGTGACTGGCGCGCGCCAGGTGAGTTCGATATTCGTCTCGTGATGGTCTGTATCCGCACCCGCAAGGCGCTGTGCTTGCCGATAGTCATCGCTGGTCAGGGTAGCGGCGATGGCGAGGCCGATCTCATCATATGCGCGTGCCGGCCAGAACCCGGCCAGCGTTATACCTGTACCGAGGTAGGTATCGAACTGATTGAAACGTCCCGTTGCGTGACCCAGGCGCAGAAAGCCGGCGACAGTTGCTGCCTCACCGCGCCACAGGGTGCGGTCGGTAATGCCGTATACACCTGAGTTGCCGTTCCGCGTCAGCGGCAGGTCTTCGCTATCGGTGCCCACCAGGGTGTCGAATGTAGCCGTGTACTGCCAAGCGCCGATTGCCAGCTTGCGCCAGTCGCCCGCGCCCCAGCCAGCTTCGATCACCAGCAGTGCACCATCATTACTGGAGAGATCAATTTCGTTGCTCGAGCGGTCGTCCGGATTGCCGGGTACGCCATCGAGGACGGCGATCTGGGCATAAGCACCGTTTTCACTTTCGGCGCGCAGCCGCAATGCCAGCGAGGTGACCGGAAAAATGGATGGCCCGTTCTCGCCCGTCTGGCCAAAGTCAGTGCCCATGCCGTGTGCGCCGTTCAGAAACAGGCCAGCGGTCTCGATGGTGTCGAATTCCGTGTTCAGGTCGTAAAGCCCGAGTCGGCCGGAGATTGCACCTGTACCTGGTGCCCAGTCGAGCCAGGCTTCATAGAGACGCCAAGCGTCGGGTCCACCATCGATATTACTGACTACCTGGGCATCGCCGACATACTTTTCACTGAAATCTGCGCTGTTGTTATGAAGCGCATAGATAAACGCGGACAAGCCGGGAATTCCGAAGATGCTGCCGCGATCCGCCGCCAGTTGCAGGTCGATGTCGTCGATATAGCTGTTGCCGGTCTGGATGCCGCCGGTGGTATTGCGGGCGAAGTCGCCGGTATAGGCGGCCGTGAAGTGGATGCCCTTGCAACCGGGATCAGCGCAGTTGGCCTCGGCAGCTGCGGGCGGCAGCGCAGTAATTATGGCAACAGCAATAAGTGTCCGGACCTGGCGACTAATCGGGATGGGGCGATACATGACAAATACAGGATCCTGATGCTGAAGGCGCCGGGCTGATCCAGATCAGCTCGGCGCCGTTACTGATCGGCACAATGTAGCATCTGGAAATACCTTCTGTTTTATGACCTGGAGTGTCCCATGCGTGTTGATGTACTGCTCGAACCGGACCAGACCGCCGCACAACTGACGGAGCTGGCGCAGCTCTGCGAACGTTCCGGCATCCAGACCATGTGGCTGCAGAACTATGTGTCCTGTCGCGATCCGTTTATGTCGCTGGTGCCGGCTGCGCTGGCCACCAGCCGCGTCGGTCTCGGTGTGTGCGTCATCAGTCCCTGGGAAATGCACCCGGTCAAGATGGCGAACGCGGTACTCACCCTGCACGAACTCAGCGCGGGGCGGGCCCGGCTCGTCATCGGCGGTGGCGGTGAATGGCCAGCGCGGCTCGGTTTCGAAACGCCGCGGCGGGTCCGCGCGGTGCGTGAAGCGCTTGAACTGGTGCGCGCCGGATGCACGGGCAAGGCACTCAAC
>JBATNV010000182.1:0-2403 GCA_049290495.1 Gammaproteobacteria bacterium
GCATAGACCCTGGCGAGGTATCGGCCTGGCTCAAGGCACTGCCCGGCGTGACGCGAATCCACGATCTGCATATCTGGGCAATGAGCACGACGGAAAGCGCCCTCACCGTACATCTCGTGATGCCGGAGGGCAGTGACGATCATTTCCTGCAAGAACTCACGGAAGGTCTCGAAAGGCGCTTTGGTATCGGCCACACTACGGTGCAGATCGAGCGGCAGGACGTCGGCGACGGATGCCGGGAGAAAGGTATCGGACCGATATAGCGTATGCGCCCGGTCAATGATCACGAATTCTCGTATGTGCATGTGCATGCGAGCCAGTCGTGCCGTGCGTATGCTTTTCGGTACTTAACTGTGCCGGCACAGACATCAGCCGGCCGTGGATCACACCGCGCTCCGCGATCACCTGCTCACCAAACTTGCGTACCTCGGTAGCCGGACCACGCAATACCGCCAGCTCAAGACAGCTGTCGTGATCCAGATGGACGTGCATCGTGGCAAGTGCCAGGTGGTGATGCGCGTGAAAGCAATCGGTCAGCCGACTGGCCAGTTCACGGGCACGGTGATCGTAGACATACATCAGCGTCGCGACACACTCACGTTCACCCGACTTGCCGGTATCCAGCTGTTGTAGTCCGCCACGCACCAGATCGCGAACCGCCTCCGAGCGATTCGCATAGCCCCGCGTTGCCGCGAAGCCGTCAAGCTCAAGGAGCAATTCATCATCGAGGGAAATCGTCACACGCTGCATATAGACTCCGGCAGATTGACACCATGTTATGAAGTATTTATAAGAACTTCATAACAACTGCAAAGGAAAGATCATGCACCAGCCACGGACACACGTCAGCTTTATTCCCGCCCTGCTCGCCTTGCTGATGCTGGCACCGGTGACTGGTTTCGCCCATACCGGCGTGACGACTCCGGGTCTGCCAGACCTAGTCGCTGGCATGCTGCATCCCTTTACCGGCCTCGATCACCTGCTCGCCATGATGGCCGTGGGTCTCTGGGCAGCACGACTTGGCAGGTCCGCCACTTGGCTGCTGCCCACGCTCTTTCCCGTGGTGATGACCATTGGCGCGGGCCTCGCGTTGGGAGGTATTGGTCTGCCCATGGTCGAAGGCATGATCACAATCTCCGTGATCGTGCTGGGCGTACTGGCTTTGGCCGGAATTCGCCTGTCGCTGGTGTTGAGTGGCGCCGTGGTCAGCAGCTTCGCTCTTGCTCACGGTCATGCGCACGGCACTGAACTGCCGGTTGGCGGGGATGCGGCGGCCTATGCAGCGGGATTTATTGGCTCAACCGTGGTCTTGCACCTGATCGGGCTGTTTCTCGGTATGTATGGTCAGCGTCGGGCAAGACTCAGGGTCAACGCCGCGGATACCGGGCTGAACATTCAGGCCGCATCCGGTACCGGTATAGCTGCAAACGATTGATGGCTTCGCCCATGGGCGCGGGCATCGGTGTGGAACCATGCCTGCGCATATCGCAGAAGTGCGCCGCATGAGGCAGTATCTGGCCCATGGCTGATTCCACATCCGATGAAGTGATCATCGCGACCCTGCGCAACGCCAGGACCATCGCGGTGGTCGGCGCCTCTCCCAAACCCCATCGCGCCTCTTACGGTGTGATGGGGTTTCTGCAAGGTAAAGGCTATCGCTGCATCCCGGTCAATCCCGGTCACGCCGGCGAGACCCTGCTGGGTGGAACCATCTACGCAACGCTGGCAGACATCCCGGTGCCTGTGGACCTGGTCGATGTGTTCCGCAATTCTGCAGCCGCCGGTCCGGTGGTGGATGAGGCGATCTCCATCGGCGCAAAGATCGTGTGGATGCAGCTCGGTGTCATCAACGAAGCTGCCGCCGAACGCGGCCGCAAGGCCGGGCTCACGGTCATCATGGACCGCTGCCCGGCTATCGAGTGGGGGCGCCTGAAACCGGGCTAGCCCAGCAAGATCCTGTTCAGCCGCTGTACGAAAGCACCGGGATCTTCAAGCTGCCCACCCTCTGCAAGACTCGCCTGATCGAAGATCAGCAGTCAGCAGCCCGGTTCATGGCGCCGTCACCGGGCCGCCGTCAGGGGGCCGGGGTGAGCGGCTGCGCCGGGCTGGGTCCGCACTGCACAAATGTCGGGTTAACGTAGAGATTCACTGAACCGCAGCTGGTCAGGGTTGGGGCAATGTGTGCCCGGGGCGCGTGACAGGCGGGGTGGCGGACTGGCAGACTCGGCCGATGGGGTGTTTGAATTTCCTATACTCGCGCCTCTTGATGGCATGACCATGATCGTGGTCGCCGGTATTGGTGTAGTCATCAATACCGCCACCGCCCTGATGTTCGCCAGCGGCCGGCATGGTGACCTGAATATCCGCGCCGCCTTTCTGCATATGGCTGCGGATGCGCTCCTG
>JBATNV010000183.1:0-2053 GCA_049290495.1 Gammaproteobacteria bacterium
TTCTGCAACTGCGTAGCAGCGGCTTCAGTCGGGGCCAGTGCAGGTCGCTGAGAAGGCTTGGCTGCGCTGAGTATCTGTTCGATTAATTGGATCCTTGCACAACCTGTACGTTGAGCCTGATTTGGACTACTTTCGGTACCTGACTCTCATATCGGGAAAAAGCGCTACGCAGTCGTCGACAGGATCGGACCCGATGTCCTGCTGCTGCGTCCGGCGTACCTCAATCTCGACGTAACTGCCCCGGACCTGATGACACCCGACATGGGTAACACCTGGGTGCAGTCTGCCGGCTCGATGGCACTGTATATGGAGCTGTGCGATTCAGCGACGAGCGGGTTGCTCGCGCGCGTTGTTGATCCCAGCAACGACACCGGCATGATGGGTGGGCCTGCCCAATAGCGTTACGCGTTACGAACAGGGCTGCTGCGGATCGCATCAGCAGTCGCTGAGCGGATCTGCTGGCGAGCGCACACTGAGTTCATCAATGGCTGGTGTGTCCACTGGGAGGCGGGGTAGGCCTGCCCGCTGGTGGTGATATATCCTTGATGCCTGTTGCAGTCCGGGCATGAGAAACATGCCGCGCGATATCCTGTGCGAGGCCGAGTTTCATGAACTGGCATCTACGCCCCGCAGCACAGGTTCTTGAAGATCTGAAGGTCTCGGCTGGCGGTCTGTCTGCCGCGGAGGTCCTGAAGCGACGCGCCAGGCATGGGCTGAATATTCTCGTCACCGCAAAACCCCGTTCCCTGCCCAGCCTGTTTCTGGCGCAGTTCGCCAATTTCATGATCCTGGTGTTGATTGGTGCTGCGGTGATTTCCGGCGTAATCGGATCTTTCACCGACACGGTCGTGATCATTGCGATCGTCGTGCTGAATGCCGTAATCGGATTTGCCCAGGAGTATCGCGCCGAACAGGCCATACAGGCGCTCAAGGCGATGGCTGCACCCTCGGCAGTTGTCATGCGCGACGGCTGTGCGGCGACCGTGCCGGCTTCCGACCTGGTGCCGGGCGATATCGTGCAGCTGGAAGCGGGATGTATCGTTCCCGCCGACCTGCGACTGATTGAAGCGGCGAGCCTGCGCATCGATGAGGCCGCGCTGACCGGTGAATCCATACCGGTGGACAAGATCACCGACGTGCTGTCTGGAGAGGGCGATTTTCCGGTGGGCGACCTGCACAACATGGCTCACAAGGGGACAAACGTGAGCTATGGTCGTGGACTCGGCGTGGTGGTCGCAACGGGCATGCACACCGAGTTCGGGCATATCGCCACGCTTATCAACGAAGCGCCTGCAGTGGACACGCCGCTGCAGCGTCGGCTGGCAGTATTTGGCCGACGGCTGGCGATGGCCGTGATTGCGATCTGCGCTATCGTTTTTGCTGCCGGCCTGTTGCGCGGCGAGCTTGCCTTGCCGATGCTGCTGACCGCGATCAGCCTCGCGGTTGCTGCCATTCCGGAGGCCTTGCCCGCGGTGGTCAGTATTTCGCTCGCCCTCGGTGCGCGCCGCCTGATGTTGCACCAGGCACTGATCCGCCGGCTGGCGGCAGTCGAGACGCTCGGTTCAGTCACTTATATATGCTCGGACAAGACCGGCACCCTGACGGCCAACGAGATGCGCGTCGAGCAGTACTACTGCGATGCCGTGCAGACCACACAACCCGGCATCGGTGCAGCGTGGCAGATGTTGCTCTCGGCGATGGCCGTGAGTCACGATGCTGCCATCGCTGCCGACGGCACCGTGGTGGGTGATCCTACCGAGGTGGCACTGCTGCTCGCAGCGCAAGCTGCCGGTCTCGATCATGTTGCAGAGTGCGCAAGATTGCCGCGTGTCGCAGAGCTGCCTTTCGATTCGGAACGAAAATGCATGACCACCTTCCACCGCCTTTCCGCTGGCGGATGGTGGTCGGTTACCAAGGGTGCAGCGGAGGTCATCATCGCTGCCTCCAGTAGCGAATTTTATGCTGGAGCTGCGGCACCGCTCGACGCCGCACGCCTGCGGCATATCGCCGAGCAGATGGCGACAGATGGTCTGCGCGTGCTGGCCATCGGCGT
>JBATNV010000184.1:0-6537 GCA_049290495.1 Gammaproteobacteria bacterium
CAAGCACGGCGGCACCATCAGGGTCGAGTCCACACCTGGTGCCGGCACCACCTTCATCATCCGCCTGCCGCTCGCGGTACCCGATTCCGAAACACTCCCTGACAGTGACAGCGAGGCTGCATGAACAATCTGCCCATGGATATGCAACGCACGACCCGCATACTTTTTGTCGATGATGAATCGAACATCCGCGATGGTATGCGCCGCATGTTGCGCAGCATGCGTAATGAATGGGAAATGGAGTTCGCCGGAAGCGGTGACGCCGCGCTTCAGGTACTCAATGAGTGGAAGAACGCGCACAAACCCTTTGACGTGGTTATTTCTGACATGCGCATGCCGGGCATGGATGGTGCTGAGCTGCTGGCGCGTGTAAAGGACATCTCACCGGACACCGTACGTCTGATTCTCTCGGGCCATTCAGATACCGCCTCAATCATGAAAACGGTAGGCACCGCCCATCAGTACCTCAGCAAGCCCTGCGACCCGGAACTCCTCAAACGCACCATCAAGCGTGCCTTTGCGTTGCGGATGCTGCTGCGTGATGAATACCTGCAACAGGTCGTCAGCCAGATCGACCACCTCCCCAGCCTGCCTGTGGTGTACCGGGAAATCAGGGCCTGCCTGCAGAATCCGGGTGCCTCCCTGGCGGATGTGGCCAAGGTCATCGGCAAGGACGTGGCAATGACAGCGACGCTGCTCAAGCTGGTCAGCTCGGCATTCTTCGGTCTGTCAAAACCGGTCAGCAGCGTGGAGCGCGCGGTATCCTTCATCGGCCTCGACACCCTGATCGCGCTGGTGCTGGCCGAGGGCATCTTCAGGGAATCACCACCGATCACTGCAGCGGGCTTCAGTATCGACAACCTCTGGCGGCACAGCCTGGAAACAGCCAGTGCGGCGCGCATCATCGCTGGCCAGCAGGGACTCGACAAGGCAACTCTCGATGACGCATTCCTGGCCGGGATGTTGCACGACATCGGCAAGCTGGTGCTTGTCCAGTCGATGCCGGACAAGTATGGCGAAGTGCTACAGAAATCAGGCAACCGCTTTGTGGAAAGGGTCGAGCAGGAAATCCTGCAGACCACGCATGCGGATGTCGGTGCCTATCTGCTCGGAATCTGGGGGCTGACCGATACTGTAGTCGAGTCAGTCGCCTTCCATGAAAGCCCGGGTAATGCGCCGACAGAGGGACTTGGCCTGCCTGCGATCGTGCATGCCGCGGACCGTCTGGTACATTTTCCGGAGCAAACAGACGCCGATTGCGAAGAACTCGGACTTGATACCCGTTGCCTTGACGAGTTTGGCATGCGGGAGCGGTGGCCAGTCTGGCAGGCAGCATGGTCAGCGCATCTCGGCGGAGGGGTGCGATGACCGCCAACATCCTGTTTGTCGACGATGAGCCGAACATCCTTGAGGGCTTCAAACGCCAGCTGCGCAAGCACGTGGAGATCGATACCGCCACCAGCGGTGAAGAGGGCCTGAAGATGCTCGCCGTGGGCGGCCCTTATGCGGTCGTCATTTCTGACATGCGTATGCCACAGATGAACGGCTCACAGTTCCTGGCCAGGGTGCGAAGCGCCAGTCCTGATTCCGTGCGGATGATCCTGTCCGGCCAGGCGGATATGGAATCGACCATCGCGGCAGTCAACGAAGGACACGTCTTCCGTTTCCTGACCAAGCCCTGCTCGAGTGAGCATCTGATCGATGCCGTTAACTCGGCGCTGCGCCAGTACGCCCTGGTTCACGCCGAAAAGGAACTGCTGGAAAAAACCCTGAGCGGTGCAGTGGGCGTGCTTACGGAAATACTCGGTATGACCAACCCTGGCGCCTACAGCCGGGCAGCGCGGATCCAGCGCCATGCCGAGGCGCTGGCCGATGCGCTTGGCCTGCCGATGCCCTGGGAGCTCAAGCTCGCCAGCATGCTGTCGCAGCTCGGCTGTGTTGCCCTGCCGGCCGACACACTGGCCAAGGTCTATGCCGGCCAGACCCTCTCGCCCGATGAACAGACGATGTACACCACACATCCTGCGCTGGCCGGCAAGCTGCTGGCTGGCGTACCCAGGCTCGAAGCAGTTGCCGAGATCGTCGCCGGCCAGGGCATGCAGATGGATACCAGCAAGCTACCAGCCGACATCTCCGGCTGGGACACGAAGACACTCAGCACCTTGTTGCTGAATGTTGCCAGCAGACTTGACGATCTGCTGTCCGGTGGGCTCAAGCCACCGGAAGCGATCGCAAAACTGCGGACTGCCGCCAGCCAGATACCGAAACCGGTACTTGATGCCCTGACGCGAATTCCACTGGACGGCAGTCAAACCGTAACCCGGCTGGTCGGGCTGAAGCAGCTGACGCCCGGCATGTTGCTCGATGAGGATGTAATGAGCAGCAAGGGTATCCGCCTGGTACCGAAGGGCCAGGAAGTAACCCGCACCATGCTGGAGCGGCTGCATAGCGTCGCAGCAGGTGTCGGTATCGTTGAACCACTGCGTGTAACCGTACGCCTGTAGGCACAACAGCATGAACGTACCGATGGAGAAAAGCATGAACACCCGAACCAGGCAGCCCGTCGTATTGCTGCTCGACGATGAGCCGAACGTTACAGCAGGCCTGAAACGCGCCATGCACAACGATCCGTGGAAGATATTGACGGCGGCAACCGTCGGAGGCGCCTTTGACATTCTGGCGAGGGAATCAGTCGACGTCATCGTTTCAGATGAACGCATGCCAGGCATGTCTGGCTCGCAGTTCCTTTCCGAAGTGCGCCAGAAGTATCCAAGTACAATTCGCATGATTCTTTCTGGTCAAGCAGACCTGGAGGCAGCGGTACGGGCGATCAACGAGGGCGAGGTGTATCGCTTTCTGCTCAAGCCCTGCAACCCAGCGGATCTGCGCGTCACCATCCGTCAGGCACTCGAGCACAAACAACTGATCGAGCTGAGCCGCAAGCTGCTGCGCGAGTATGAAAAGAAGCAGACAATTCTCGACGAACTCGAGCGCGCAAACCCCGGCATTACCCGGATAGAAACCGATGCAAGCGGCGCAATCTGCCTGGATGACGAGGATGATGATCTCGCCATTGATCTCGCCGATCTGCTCAAGGAAATGCAGGCCTACGTCAGCTGAACAGGCATCACGTCAATAGCCTGGTTAACTGGATAAAACTTTTGAACGTCACATGCAGCCCTGACTTTTTACCCTTGCTTAAAGGCTTTGACCTCGAAGCAATTGACCGGCACCCCGGTTCGGTCTATGGCCTGTGGCCTGACCTCCGGCTGGGCTACATTAACCCGGCCTGGTTCAGCTTTGCAGCGAACAACGGCGGCGAACCGGCCATCTCCAGATGCTGGTCAATCGGTTCCACATTGATGAGCGCAATTCCGGACCCATTGCAGAAATTCTATGCAAACCTTTTTTCTGCGGCACTGGCCGGAGCCTCTGCACTGGCACCCAGGCCTGTGCAACATGAGTACGAGTGTTCTTCTGCTGCCATCTACCGTCGCTTCCTGATGACCATCTACCCGTTGCGCGGGGCCGGCCTGCTGGTGGTCAATACGCTGGCTACGGAATGCGACCACAACCGGGATGAACGGCCACCACACATTGCAGACACCAGCGTGTATGCAGACGGCGACGGGATCGTGCGGCAATGCTCCCACTGCCGGCGTATCCAGGTCCCTGCCAGCTAGGACTTGTGGCACTGGGTACCGGCCTGGGTTGAACACTGCCCGCCACAGACCAGCCATACGCTGTGCAACTTTTGCCTGGACTGTTACTACCCGGCTGACGACTGAGCCCGATTTCCGGTTTTTCCGATCCTGTCAGCCGGTCGGGCGACGATGCTGCAGGAGCTTGGCGATCAGTGCCGTCCAGCCAGTCTGGTGTGACGCGCCGACACCGCGGCCGTTGTCGCCGTGAAAATATTCGTAAAACTGCAGATGGTCGCGAAAATGTGGGTCGGTCTGCATGCGTACATCGTGGCCATAGACCGGGCGCTTGCCGTCCGGGCCCTTCAGGAAAATCCGCGCCAGACGGCGCGTCAGCTCTTCCGATACTTCCTTGATGGTCATGTATTTTCCGGAACCGGTGGGGCACTCAACCTTGAAGTCGTCGCCGTAGTAGTAATCAAATTTTTGCAGCGATTCGATGATGAGAAAGTTCACCGGAAACCAGATCGGCCCGCGCCAGTTCGAGTTACCACCAAAAAAGCCTGTATCCGACTCCGCGGGCTGATAGGCAACCGTGAGCCTGGCGCCGTTCACATCGAACTCGTAGGGATGTTCCGCGTGGTATCGCGACAGCGCCCTGATGCCAAACTCCGACAGAAACTCGGTCTCGTCAAGCATGCGCCGGAGCAGCTGTTTCATGCGCTGGCCGCGCAACAGTGACAGCAGACGCCTCTCGCCCTTGCCGCCTACCTCCCAGTGCGACACCAGTGCGGCCAGATCAGGACGGTAGTTCAGGAACCACTCGAGCCGCTGGGCAAAGCCCGGCAGCTTCTGCAGTGTGTCTGCATCAATGGTCTCCACGGCAAACAGCGGGATCAGGCCCACCATCGACCGGACCTTGAGGCGTTCCATGTGGCCATTGGGGAAGTGCAGGACGTCATAAAAGAACTTGTCTTCGTCATCCCACAAGGAAAGTTCACCTTCGCCCATGACGGTCATGGCCTCGGCAATAGTCAGGAAATGCTCGAAGAACTTCGTCGCGATGTCCTCGTAGACATTGTTGTGCAGGGCCAGCTCAAGCGCGATACGCATCATGTTCAGCGAGTACATCGCCATCCAGCTGGTGCCGTCTGACTGGTCGATAAAACCGCCGGTCGGCAATTCGGAGCTTCGATCGAACACGCCGATGTTATCGAGACCAAGAAAGCCGCCCTGAAAGACGTTGCGGTCCTCGGTGTCCTTGCGGTTCACCCACCAGGTGAAATTCATCAGCAGCTTGTGGAAGACGCGCTCGAGAAACGGCAGGTCGCCCCTGCCGCCGCGCTGAACCCGGTCGATCTGGAACACACGCCACGCCGCCCACGCATGCACGGGCGGATTGACGTCACCAAAGGCCCACTCATAGGCCGGTATCTGTCCGTTCGGGTGCATGTACCACTCGCGAGTCAGCAGCACGAGCTGGCGCTTGGCAAAGCCAGGATCGATCAGCGCAAAGGGCAGCATGTGGAACGCCAGATCCCAGGCCGCATACCACGGGTATTCCCACTTGTCCGGCATCGAGATGATGTCGGCATTGTTGAGGTGCTGCCATTCCCAGTTACGCCCGTGCCGACGACTCGCAGGTGGTGCCGGCTGTGCCGGATCACCCTTCAGCCAGCGTGGCACGTCATAGTGATAGAACTGCTTTGACCAGATCAGGCCGGCAAATGCCTGGCGCTGGACAGCACGTGCATCGTCATCATCCAGGCCAAGCTGTATGCGTGCGTAGAAGCTGTCGGCTTCAGCCTTGCGCTCGTCGAAGATGGCGGAGAAATCCTGGAAGGGCAGCGAGACCGGTTGCCTGCACAGCCGCAACCGCACTTCGACGCTGCCCTGCGCCGGTACGGAACACCGGTGCCAGGCAGCACACTTGGTTCCGGTATGTGCGGGATTCACCGCATCATTCGCGTCCCGGATCACATGCTCGTGGAAACCATCCTTGAAGTAGCCCGACACATCAAGACCGTCGAGCTTGCGAAAATTAGTGTCATTATCAGTAAACAGCAGCTCTGGCTCACCATCGACATAGAGCCGGTAGGTGCCCAGTTCGCTGTGCTCGGCCAACACCTCGTTCTCATCTGCATGATAGATACGTGGGCGTACGCCGTGCTCCGGCCAGCTCCAGGTATTCCTGAACCACAACTGCGGCAGGATATGCAGGGGCGCCGCATCGGCACCGCGATTGATCGCCGTAACGCGCATCAGGATGTCTTCAGGCGTCGCCTGTGCGTACTCAACCGATACATCGAAGTAGCGGTCGCCGTCGAACACGCCGGTGTCCATCAACTCGTACTCGGGCTGCGACGCGCTGCGCCGATGGTTTTCGCTGACCAGCTGCGCATACGGATATTCGGCCTGCGGATACTTGTAGAGCATGCGCAGATAAGAGTGGGTTGGCGTCGCATCAAGGTAGTAGTAAACCTCCTTGACGTCCTCGCCGTGATTTCCCTGGCTGTTGGTCAGGCCGAACAGGCGTTCCTTGAGGATCGGATCGTGTCCGTTCCAGAGCGCCAGTGAGAGACACAGGGTCTGGCTGCGGTCGCTGCAGCCGGCGATACCGTCCTCGCCCCAGCGATAAGCGCGACTGCGGGCGTGCTCGTGCGGGAAATACTCCCAGGCAGTGCCATCTGCACTGTAGTCTTCGCGCACCGTGCCCCACTGCCGTTCGGACAGATAAGGCCCCCACTTCTTCCAGCCCTGGCCCGGCGGGAATTCCTCAGCCAGACGCTTGCCCTCGACTGTTTCGATTGCAAATACACCGGTCTCCTCGCTGGTATCCGGATCATTGCCGGGCTCTACGCGATTCATGCTGTCTCCTTCAGTGCAAACCAGGCAC
>JBATNV010000185.1:0-7231 GCA_049290495.1 Gammaproteobacteria bacterium
CGATCACGAGGTGATCGAGCAGACGCACGTCGATCAGCTCGAGTGCATCGCGCACCCGGCGGGTGATCAGCCGGTCGGCGTCGCTCGGTTCGGGGATGCCGGAGGGGTGGTTATGAGCGAGGATCACGGCTGCGGCGTTCCGGTGCAAGGCCTGGCGAACCACTTCGCGAGGGTAGACCGTGGTGTTGTCGATTGTGCCGCGGAACAGCTCCTCGAAAGCCAGTACCCGGTGGCGGTTATCCAGAAAGATGCAGCAGAACACCTCGTAGCTGCGGTCGCGCAGGCGGGCGAGCAGAAAATCCTGGCTGTCTGTCGGCGCCGCGATGGCCCGGCCTGGCACCAGCTTTTCACCCATGTAGCGGCAGCAGCACTCGCGTGCGGCGGTCAGGAGGGCGGATTTACCGGGGCCTACGCCGTGCAGTGCCTCCAGCTCACTGGCGCGCGCGTTAAGCACGCCGCGCATGCCGCCAAACCGGGTGAGCAGCTGGCGGGCCAGATCGAGTGCCGAAACGCCGGCCGTACCGCGACCGAGCATGACCGCCAGCAATTCGGCATCGGAAAGGTGATCGGGGCCCGCGTGAGCCAGGCGTTCGCGGGGCCGTTCCAGCACCGGCCAGTCTTTTATCGAGTGATGCATGTGCAGCTCATTTTCGATTTCGCGGTGCTTCGAAACCAGCTGCAAAACTGATGGTCTGATGGACAAAGCACCGCGACTGCTTTCGCTTTACGGTAACCTTTGTACCTGTCCTCCCGCGCCAGGCCGACCCGTTTTGGGCCAATTGAAAAAAAAGCGTGTACTGCTGGGTGTCACAGGCGGCATCGCTGCCTATAAGAGCCCGGACATCGTGCGGCGTCTTCAGGATGCCGGCGCCGAAGTGCGCGTCGTCATGACCGCAAGCGCCGCGCGGCTGATCACGCCAACGGTATTCCAGGCAGTCTCCGCTCACCCGGTTCGCGTCGACCTCTGGGATGCTGAAGCCGAAGCGGCGATGGGACATATAGAACTCGCGCGCTGGGCCGATTACGTCCTGGTCGCTCCCGCAACCGCACACTTCATGTCGCAACTTGCGTCCGGTGCGGCCGGCAATCTGCTCACCACGCTGTGCCTGGCCACCGAAGCGCCGATCCTGCTGGCGCCGGCCATGAATCAGGTCATGTGGCGCCATCCCGCTACCCAGGCCAACCGGGCGACGCTTGAGTCGCGCGGTGTTCGTTGTATCGGTCCTGCAGTCGGCAGCCAGGCCTGCGGCGACATCGGTCCTGGCCGGATGGTTGAGCCGACTGAACTGGTTGAGGCCTGGACTGCGGCAGCCGCGCAGCACGAGCGGCGAGTTACCGTCAGTGGATTGCTGGCCGGACTCAAGGTGGTGGTCACCGCTGGCCCGACCCGCGAACCGATCGATCCGGTGCGCTTCATCAGCAATCGCAGTTCCGGAAAGATGGGTTTTGCGGTGGCGCAGGCGGCTGTCGAGGCGGGGGCGGAAGTGACGCTGATCGCGGGACCGGTAAACCTGCTCGCGCCGCGCGGCGTGCAGCGCACCGACGTGGAAACCGCCGGGCAAATGTGCAGTGCCGCGCTCGACAATATCGCCGGCGCAGACATCTATATCGGGGCGGCGGCGATCTCCGACTACCGCCCCGAGGCAGCACCGCACAAGATCAAGAAGCACAGCGAACGCCTGCTGCTGGAAATGAGCAAGTCGCAGGATCTCCTCGCGACGATCGCAGCGCTGCCGAAACCGCCGTTCACTGTCGGCTTCGCCGCTGAGACCGAACGGCTTGAGGAATATGCCCGGCAAAAACTCGAGGGCAAGCGGCTCGACATGATCGTCGCCAACCTGGTCGGTGAGCGGCTCGGCTTCGATGAAGACGACAACAGCGCGCTGGTCCTGTGGCGCGATGGCGGCGAAGAGCTGTCGCGCATGTCCAAGCTCGAACTGGCGCGGCAGATCATCCGGATCGTCGCTGCCAGATTTACGGCATCACGGGCCGGTAGCGTGACACCGTTGCGCCGCCCGGCCGGTAACTGAGATCCCCATGCAAATCAGACTGCGCATACTTGATCCGCGGCTGGGCCGCGATTTTCCCTTGCCGGAGTACGCAACGACGGGTTCCGCCGGTGTCGATTTGCGCGCATGTGTGGATGTGCCGCTGCAGGTGGCACCCGGTCAGACCGTGCTGGTACCGACCGGCATGGCCATACACATTGCCGATCCGAAACTCGCCGCAGTGATCCTGCCGCGCTCTGGTCTGGGTCACAAGCACGGCATCGTGCTCGGTAACCTGGTCGGCCTGATCGACTCGGACTATCAGGGCCAGATCATGGTTTCCTGCTGGAACCGCAGTAGTGAAGCTTTTGAAATCGAACCGGGCGCACGGCTGGCGCAGATGGTTTTTGTGCCGGTGGTGCAGGTGCAGTTTGATGTGGTGGACGAGTTCGGTGCCTCGTCGCGCGGCACCGGTGGCTTTGGTCACACGGGCCAGAAGTAGCCCGCAGTGTTTACTGTTCCTTGAGTTCCTTGAAGCGGGCGATCGCCGAATCAAACTCGCCGACCAGACGGGTTTGCCGTGCGCGCGTATCCAGCAGGGTTTTCTGGTAAAGCGCTATCGAGTCCAGCGTGTCGGACAGTTCCTGGGCCAGCGCGGCCTCGATCGGCTCCGCCTCGGGATCATGGCTGTAGGGTTTGAAGGCGCTCGCTTCCTTCTGTAGTTCTGCCAGCTTCTGATTGAGGCTTTGCAGATAACTTTCCGTCAGCGAAATCTGGCCTTCAATGAGGTCCACACGCCGGTTCCGCAGTGCCTCGATTTCGTCGACCGACAGATAGGTGCTGAGCAGAACCGCATCGCGCTCAGCGGCTGCACGCGCAGCCTCGCGTTCGTCATTGGCATGTTTCTCGGCAGCAAGTTCAGACTGCGACTTCGCGCCCTGCTCGGCCTTGATGGGCACGCCATACTGATTGAGGACCTGCCGGTCGGCCGGCGCCTGTTCCGGCGGGATCTGGTCGCTGTAGTGAACGATGCCGTCAGTACCGACCCATCGGTAGACCTTGGCGCTGCTCGTGTTGCTGCTTGAGGGCTTTTTCTTTGCCGCTTCCACCTGCGTGGGCAGGGCAGAGAGCAGGGCGAAGATGCCGGTCAAGAGCAGAGTAGCGAGCCGCACGGAGTTCGGGCCGCGCATATGCGCAGCCGCGTGGCCGCCGAAACCAAAGCCCCGAGCCTGCATGCCTTAACCCACTACCCCGTAATTCACTGGACTGGCTCGATACATGGCAATTCCCAGCCGGATTATCCTGTTAGAACCTGACTAAAAACAGTGATCTGCTGCGCAGCTTCACCGCTAATCCAAAGTGCCGGGCCTCAACTTACCCCGTACCGCTCCCGGTAGTCCTGGATCAGCGGCAGAAACTGGCTATGTACACTGCTGCCTTCGAGGTGTTCCACCAGATCATCGAGCCGGATGATGCTGGTCACCGGGATGCCGTAGTTTATTTCGACTTCCTGGGTCGCCGACAGTTCGCCGCTGCCGCGTTCCTGCCTGTCCAGCGCCAGCACCACGCCGGCCGGTGTGCCGCCCGCCTGCCGCAGCAGAGTGATGGTTTCGCGGATGGCCGTTCCTGCGGTAATCACATCATCGAGTATCAGCACACGGCCATGCACCGGCGCGCCGACAATCGCACCGCCTTCACCGTGATCCTTGACCTCTTTGCGGTTGAAGCAGAACGGCGCGTCCACGCCATAGTGTTCGGCCAGAGCGGCGGCGGCCAGCGAGACCAGCGGAATGCCCTTGTAGGCCGGACCGAACAACATGTCGAAGGCTATATCAGCCGCATCCACCGCCGCCGCGTAGCTGCGGCCGAGCTTTGCAGCGGCATAACCTGTGTTGAAGAGCCCCGAGTTGAAGAAATACGGACTGATGCGTCCGGACTTGAGTTTGAACTGGCCGAACTTCAGTACCCCGACCTCTACCGCGAGTTCGATGAACTGTTGCTGATAAGCGCGCATGATTCTCTACCGCTGGGCGTTTCCCTTTTGCGGTATCGTACACCGCCAATGCGTATCGTTACCCTCAACGTCAACGGCGTCCGCTCAGCTGCGCGCAAAGGCCTTTTTGACTGGCTTCCGCAACAGCGCGCTGATGTGGTCTGCCTGCAGGAAGTTCGCGCACAGCCGGAACAGATTGCAGATCAGCTCTATCATCCCGCCGATTTTCACTGCTACTACGAATCGGCGCAACGCAAAGGCTACAGCGGCGTGGCGCTTTACTCGCGGCGCAAGCCGGATGCATTGCTGCGTGGCTTCGGTTCAGCCGAGTTCGACGCCGAAGGACGCTATCTCGAGGCCCGTTTCGGCAGCCTCAGTGTGATTTCGGTCTATCTGCCTTCAGGCTCGGCGAGTCCCGAACGCCAGCAGGCGAAGTTCCGCTTCCTGGATGAGTTCAGCCTCCACCTCGACCGGCTCCGACAGGATGGCCGCAACTACCTGCTGTGCGGTGACTGGAATATCGCTCATCAGTCCATCGACCTGCGCAACTGGCGTGCCAACCAGAAGAACTCCGGCTTTCTGCCTGAAGAGCGTGCCTGGCTCGACGAGCTCTTTGGTCCGCGTCGTTTTGTCGATTGCTTCAGGCAGGTCAATGCAGAGCCAGACCAGTACACCTGGTGGTCGAACCGTGGCCAGGCCTGGGCCAAGAATGTCGGTTGGCGCATCGATTACCAGATCGGCAGCGCTGGACTGAGCGGTGCGGCGCGTAGCGCCGAAATCTACAAGGACGAGCGTTTCTCTGACCACGCACCGCTGTCGATGGACTATGCACTCGGCTGAGAAAGTTCCAGCCTCTGTGCTGGGTATCTATACCCAACCACGCGTGCTGGCCATGCTTGTGCTCGGCTTCTCGTCGGGGCTGCCCTTCCCGCTGGTGTTCGCTACGCTTACCGCGTGGCTCACCACGACCGGTATCAGCAAGAGCCAGATCGGCATGTTCGCCTGGGCCGGCATCGCCTATTCGGTGAAATTCGCCTGGGCGCCGATGGTCGACCGACTCGGCATCCCCGGTCTGACAGCCTGGTTTGGCCGGCGCCGCAGCTGGATGCTATTGAGCCAGTGCGGTGTCATCGCCGTGTTGCTGATGATGGCGGTGGCGGATCCGTCCATCGAGCTGGCACGGATCGCTCTGCTTACAGTTGTGCTGGCGGTCTGCTCTGCAACACAGGACATCGCGGTCGACGCCTGGCGTATCGAGGCGGTGCCAGAGCGCCTGCAGGGTGCGATGGCTGCTGCCTATCAGGTCGGCTATCGCACAGCATTGCTGGTCGCTGGCGCCGGCGCGCTGTATATCGCCGACCTCGGCTCATGGGGTCTGGCCTATCAGGTCATGGCGGCACTGATGTTGCCGGGCGTGCTGACTGCCTTGCTGATCGCGGAACCGGTCGTGGCGATCGGGCCAGGTGGGGAAAACACGCTTGCCGGCTGGTTCAGCGCCGCAGTGCTTGGCCCCTTCAGGGAATTTTTTCAGCGCGTCGGTGGCTTCGGTTTCGTGCTGCTGCTCTTCATTGGCAGCTACAGGATCAGTGACATGGTGCTCGGCGTGATGGCCAATCCCTTCTACATCGACACCGGTTTCAGTCTGTCCCAGATTGCGACCGTGACCAAGGTATTTGGTTTTGGCATCACGCTGGTTGGTGCGGCGCTTGGCGGCATGGCGGTTGCCAGATATGGCGCTGCGCGTCCGCTGGTTGCTGGCGCAGTGCTGCTGGCGGCCTCGAACCTGGTGTTCATCGGTCTGGCACAGGCCGGCCCTGACCTGGGTTGGCTGATCGCCGCAATTTGCGCCGACAACCTGGCCGCCGGTTTTGTGGGCACCATCTTCATCGCTTACCTGTCGAGCCTGACCAATGTGGCTTACACCGCAACCCAGTACGCCTTGTTCACGTCACTGATGTCGCTGCCAGGGCGCTTGCTCAGCGGCTTCTCGGGACAGGTCGTGGAGATGTCTGGCTGGGTGAATTTTTTCATCTATACGACCGCAGCGGGTATCCCGGCGATTCTGCTCGCCATGCTCGTCGTGCGTCGGCAGCAGAAACCGGAGTAAACGCACTATGAGCAGGCTTGATGTTGTGCGGGTGTGCAGCCTCAGTGCGCTGGGTGATCCCGGTGCCCGTGAGTTCTTTTCCGGCGAGGGCGACTGGCCCTACCGGGGCTTTGTCGTGCAGCTTGGCGGCGAGCTGCGCGCCTACGCCAATGTCTGCCCGCACAAGCGCCACCCCCTGAACATGGATGACGACGACTTTCTGATTCCGAAGTTGCGCCTGCTACGCTGTGCGTCACACGGTGCCCTGTTCGAGCCGGAGACCGGCCTGTGCGTATACGGTCCGTGTGCAGGGCACTCGCTCAGTAGCCTGGAATGCTGGGTAGAGCGCGGCGATGTGCTGGTGCGTGCGCCGGTTTCAGCCTGATTCAGTAGAGACCATTACGATGAAAAAAATGTGGACTTCGATGTTCGTGACCGCAGCGGTAGCTGGTCTGGCTGCTTGTGCGGCGAGCCCTCCTGCGGCACCGGCTGCCGATACAAAACTGCTCACTGCGAGTCCGGCAGAGTTCTGTGCCGAGGCGCAACATATCGTCAGTCACACCGACAAGACCGGTGACTTCGTGGTTCATCCGGATTTTGAGGGCTTCGTAAAATCCAAGACCAATATCGATCCGCTCACCCTGCACGTCTACGTCTGGCCCGCACCGGATGATCCGGGCCAGGCTGTGGCGATCTCCTGCAAGATGAAGAGTGCTGATCACCTGAACGCGGCCTTCGGTCCGGGTACTGCCGCGCCCGACGGACTCTGCCAGGACATGAACCGGGAAACGCTGCGCCAGGTACGCGCCTCATTGCCAGCTGTTGCCGACCGGCAGGTCATGCTCGATCCAAACGAAAATGTTTTCAACGAAAAGCAGCCGGCAGCGACCGGACCGGACTGGCTGGCGCCGTTCCTGTTAACGACAGAGAACGATGCCGGCACACTGACGATCCATAGCAAGGGCTTTCGTGTGGACTGGCTGGATCCGCGTTTTGCACGCTTTGACGCGCGTGTTCGCGGCGTCCATTACTGTCATCTGATTGCGCCCGGCTATCTGCGCGAGTTGCTGACGGGACAGGCAGCGGCTGGAGTTACGATCGGCAGCAAATGGTCGCCACCGGCAGCGCCACGCCAGTAGTCGTGCCCTGAGGCAAATTCGTCCG
>JBATNV010000186.1:0-1923 GCA_049290495.1 Gammaproteobacteria bacterium
AAACGCATGCTGTCCAGCATGTCGCCGACCTTTATCGAATCGCCGCGTGGCGTGGCGATACTCGGCACACCGGGCGGCAGTCGCATCATCAGCATGGTGCTGCTCTCGACCCTGGCCTGGATGGACGGTGCCGACGCGCAACAGATGGTGAGCCTGAAGCGCTATCACCATCAGTACTACCCGGATGTGGTGGTCTATGAGGAAGGTGCGTTTACGGCTGAAGAAAAGGCCGGCCTTGAAGCGTGGGGCCACAAGCTTGAACTGAGTCAGCGCAGCTTTGGCAACATGCAGGTGGTCACCTGGGATCGTGATACGGGCCGGGTCGATGCTGCTTCTGATCCGCGCGGTGGTGGTGACGTGACCGTCTATTGAGAGAGGCGTGCGCCTCAGCGCTGGCAGCGCGGGCAGTAGTAACTTGAGCGTTGCCCAAGCACCTGTTGCTTCAGGGGCGTCGCACAGACCACACAGGGTCGGCCGACGCGCCCATAAACGCGCAGATCCTGTGCGAAGTAGCCAGGCTGTCCGTCGCCCTGCTGGAAATCACGCAAGGTCGTGCCGCCGGCCCGGATGGCATCCGACAGCACCTCCCGGATTGCCGTGACGAGCAACGCCAGACGTTTTTCAGCAAGGCGTCCGGCTGCCCGTGCCGGATGAATCCCGGCACGGAACAGCGCTTCACTGGCGTAGATGTTGCCCACGCCAACCACGATTTGCGCATTCATGATGTGCGGCTTGATGGCGATCTTGCGTCCCTGGCAATGCGCCCGCAGCCAGGCTGTATCGAATCCTGCACCGAGCGGCTCCGGACCCAGCGACGCGAGCAGTGGATGATCTGCGGGATCTTCTTCAGTCCAGAGCAGGGCGCCAAAGCGGCGTGGATCATTGAAGCGGATCACGGTGCCGGCCGCAGTGACCAGGTCGAAATGATCATGCCGGCCCGGGGGTGGCGGATCGTGCATTACGCGCAAGCTGCCGGACATGCCGAGATGCAGGAGCGCCGTGCCCCGGTCCGTGTACAGAAGGAGATATTTGGCTCGCCGCTGCACGGCCAGGACTTCGGCACCAGACAGACGTTCGGAGAGGGTAGCGGGAATCGGCCAGCGCAGTGCGTGAACCCGCGTCACGAGACGTGCGATGCGCTGCCCTTCGAGCCAGGGCGCGATGCCGCGCCGGGTGGTTTCTACCTCGGGTAATTCGGGCATGAGGCTGCCCGCAGGGTAGCGGCTTCAGCCGTTACTTGATCTTGGCTTCTTTGTAGGCCACGTGCTTGCGGACGACCGGATCGTACTTGTTGGTCTGCAATTTTTCCGGATGCGTGCGCTTGTTCTTCGTGGTGGTGTAGTAGTGGCCAGTATCCGCAGTGGATACCAGTTTGATCTTGTCGCGAATTGATTTGGCCATGGCTGCTTACCTTTAGACCTGCTCGCCCTTGGCGCGCATCTGCTCCAGAACTGTTTCAATGCCGAGCTTGTCGATCGTGCGCAGGCCGTGATTCGAAACCCGCAGGCTGATGAAACGCTTTTCGCCTTCCAGCCAGAAACGATGGGTGTGGAGGTTTGGCAGGAACCGGCGTCGCTTCCTGTTGTTAGCGTGGGACACGGTATTCCCGTAGACCGGGCGTTTTCCGGTTACCTGGCAGACGCGGGACATGGCAAACCTCTATTAAGTCAACGGCTTGGTAGAGCCGCCGTACGGCGGAAGGGCACGCTTTATACCAGCGGGACGGCCTCCGTGGCAAGGGCAGGGCGCATCTCAGAGCATCCCGCGGCTGGCCAGCGACACGCAGCTGCCATCGCCGATCACGAGGTGATCGAGCAGACGCACGTCGATCAGCTCGAGTGCATCGCGCACCCGGCGGGTGATCAGCCGGTCGGCGTCGCTCGGTTCGGGGATGCCGGAGGGGTGGTTATGAGCGAGGATCAC
>JBATNV010000187.1:0-8173 GCA_049290495.1 Gammaproteobacteria bacterium
TGGCCAGGAAAAAGCAGACCCGCGGCGGATCGAGCGCAATGAGCACAAAGATCAGCGGAATGATGAGCACATACGCAAAGGAGATACGTCCACGCGGGCTCAGGCCCTTGAAGCTCCAGTACGCAAACCGCGAGACCATCAGTGCGCCGGCCAGTACGGTCAGCGCCGTAACAACCGCCAGGGTCGGCAAGCCATCGACATCGAGGTCAGCCGCCACCCAGACCATACTCGCGACAAGCCCTGCCGCGGACGGGCTCGGCAGTCCCTCAAAAAAACGCCGGTCAGCCGTCTTTGAGGTGACATTGAAACGCGCGAGCCGAAGCGCCGCTGCAACTGCATAAAGAAAAGCGGCCAGCCAGCCGAGCTTGCCCCAGGCCCAGCCATATTCGACCAGCGCTTTCAGCCCCCACTGATAGACGATGATCGCGGGCGCCATTCCAAAGGCCACCATGTCGGCCAGGCTGTCGTACTGCTTGCCAAATTCAGATTCAGTATTGGTGAGTCGCGCCAGGCGGCCGTCCATGCCATCGAGCAGGCCAGCGACGAAGACTGCAATCGCAGCCGGCTGAAAATGCCCGTCGATTGAGGCGACGATGCCGTAAAAGCCGGCAAACAGGGTTCCGGTGGTGAACAGGTTTGGCAGCAGATAGATACCGCGCCGGCGTGGGCGGGTGCTTGTGTCGTCAGTATCGTGCATCGTCATTTCCCGCCGCCCAGCCTGCATAGTGCCACGCGAGCACAGCCGGTTGTAAAGTCATGGCGTCCTGACCTGGGTCGCCATAAAGCCCTTGAGCCTGCCCATGCGCTCGAGCCAGGCACTGAGATTCGGGCAGGCCGAGTAGTCGAGCTGGCGACCAAGCTTTGTCATCAGATAGGGCGCAATTGCAAAGTCAGCGACCGTCAGGGTCCCCAGCATGTATTCCCGACCGGTCAACTGCTGCTCAAGAATCTTCAGCAGGGGCGTTACGCTGCCCAGATCCGTTTCGGCAGCGGTTTTCAACGCGGCAATCGCCGGAATCAGATGACAACTCTGCCAGTACAGCCAGCGGTCCACATCGGCGCGGCCGCGAGCACCAGCGAGCAGTGCGCTGGTCGCGGGAAACGTTGTCGCGAGATAACACAGGATTGCATTGGACTCCCAGAGACTGAACTCTCCGTCGGTCAGCACCGGCACCTTGCCCATCGGGTTGAGCGCCAGGAAGGCCGGGCTCTGCGTCTCTTTAGCCTTGAAACTCACCGGATGAATATCGACGTCCAGGTCAAAATGCCGGACGAAGGCCTCAACCTTGCGGTTGTTCGGCGTGACCGTGAACGTGTAAAGACGCATGGTCGTCTCCCTTGCTTCCCCAAGGATTATCGGCTGTCAGGGCGGCAAATACACCAGCGACAGAAAGCAGCCCGCTTGCCGGCAGCGCGATCACACAACGGGCGGGCTAGAATGGACGCCTGTATCTGAGGGGCCGACACGCATGCGACTGACGCAACTGCCACTGACCACATTCAAGGAAGTTCCGGCAGATGCCGAGATCGTCAGTCATCAACTCATGCTGCGCGCGGGCCTCATCCGCCGTCTTGCCTCGGGGCTCTTCACCTGGATGCCGCTCGGCCTGCGCGTGCTGCGCAAGGTTGAGCAAATCATCCGCGAGGAGATGAACCGCGCCGGTGCACTCGAAATCCTGATGCCGGTGGTACAGCCTGCTGAACTCTGGAAGGAAACCGGACGCTGGGATATATACGGCGATCTGCTGCTGCGCATCCGCGACCGGCACGATCGCGACTATTGTTTCGCGCCGACTGCCGAGGAAGTCGTAACCGAGATCGCGCGGCGTGAGTTGCGCAGTTACAAGCAACTGCCGGTCAACTACTACCAGATCAACACCAAGTTCCGTGACGAGATCCGGCCACGCTTCGGCGTGATGCGCGCGCGCGAATTCGTGATGAAGGATGCCTACTCCTTCCACCTCGACCAGGCTTCGCTCGACAGCACCTACGAGCGCATGGCCGAGGCCTACACGCAGATTTTCACGCGGCTTGGGCTGCGCTTTCGCAAAGTCGATGCCCATGGCGGCGAAATCGGCGGCTCAAAATCCCAGGAATTCCACGTGCTGGCTGATTCTGGTGAGGACCAGATTGCCTGGTGCGAAGGTGACAGCTTCGCGGCCAATGTAGAACTTGCACCGGCGTTGCCACCATCTGCAACCCGACCGGCTGCCAGCGCAACGCTGAATCGCGTACCCACGCCTGGCGTGCACAGCATCGATGACGTGGCCGCATTCCTCAAGATCGGCGCACAGCAATGTTTGAAGACCCTGATCGTGGACGGCAGCGAAGGTGGCCTCATCGCGCTGTGCCTGCGTGGCGATCATGAACTCAATCCACTCAAGGCAGAACGACTGCCCGGCATCGCGCGCCCGCTGCGCATGGCCGCACCAGAACGTGTACTTGCCGAGCTCGGCGCGCCGGTCGGATCACTGGGACCGGTCGGCCTCAGCATTCCCGTGTTCGCCGATTACAGCGCAGCAGTCATGGCCAATTTCGTCTGCGGCGCCAATACAGCGGATACCCATTTGACGGCCGTCAACTGGCAGCGCGACCTGCCCGAGCCCGCTGCACACGACCTGCGCAACGTCGAGGCAGGTGACTCCAGCCCCGGCGGTGGTGGGGCACTGTCGATCGCACGCGGCATCGAGGTCGGGCACATCTTTCAGTTGGGGGACAAGTACAGCCAGAGCATGCATGCCACGGTCCTCGACCAGGACGGCAAGGAACGTGTCATGACCATGGGCTGCTACGGCATCGGCGTCTCGCGAATTCTCGGTGCGGCGATCGAGCAAAACCACGACGCCAACGGCATCATCTGGCCGGAACCGATGAGCCCCTTTGACGTGATGCTCATTGAACTGAATCCGAAAAAGTCCGAATCCGTCACGGCAGCGGCGCTGCAGCTGTACAAGGATCTGGAAGCTGCCGGCTTCGAGGTCCTGTTCGATGACCGCGACGCACGACCGGGCGTAAAGTTTGCGGACGCAGACCTGGTTGGCGTTCCCCACCGTATCGTGGTCGGCGAACGTGGCGTGAAGGATGGCAAGGCTGAATACCGCCACCGGCAGAATGGCGCCGAGGAGCAGACCGCACTTGAAAACGTGGTGGAATTTTTGCGCAGCAGGCAGGCTTCAGCTGGCCGCAGCCCTTAGCGGCAGCGTATTGCTGGCCGGCATGCTGCTCGCTGCCGGTCTGCTAGTCGCGGGCACAGCGACCGCTGCCAGCCAGGAGCGCGACCCTGCCCTGCGGCTGCGGCTGGAAGCGGCACTCGCCGAACCGGTCAGCTTTGAAGACCGCTATGACGCCGAAGTCTGGCTGACTGACATGGCCGGTCGACTGGCCCGCAGGGTTCCCGACCCGCACGAACGCATCGAAATCCTGCAGGCCGTACACCGCGAAGCAGTACGTGCGAAATTACCACCTGAAATGGTGCTGGCAGTGATCGACGTAGAAAGTGGCTTCCAGCGCTATGCCGTGTCGCAGGCCAACGCCCAGGGCCTCATGCAGGTCATGCGCTTCTGGCTCAAGGAACTTGACATGCCTGGACACGCGCTGCTCGACATCCAGGATAACGTGCGCATGGGCTGCACAATCCTGCGCTACTACTACGACATGGAAAACGGCAACTGGAACCAGGCACTGGCGCGCTACAACGGCAGCCTCGGCAATCAGAAATATCCGCAGCTGGTATTCGATCGCCTGCAGTCCCGCTGGTACAAGCAGTAGCGGCCGTCAGCCGGTACGAAAATCAGACAGCGTGTGGTGATTTTCCACCGCGTCCTCAATGACTTCGAGAGCATCTACGCGGGCGCGAGACGGTCCTTCCCGTAACCAGTTTCCGAGTTGCTCCACTGCTGCAAGGCTGCCGAGCGCCAGTACTTCGACGCGACCATCCGGACGATTCTTCGCCCAGCCGAGCAGTTGCAACTGCTCGGCCTGACGAGCAGTGCTCGCGCGAAAAAACACACCCTGCACCTTGCCGGAAACCAGGAAGCGACGACAGACGAGCGTGGACATAGATGCAGAATACCAGTCGGGCATGATTCACTGTAACCTGACCGACATGAGTGAAATACTCGTCCTTTATTACTCAAGAAACGGCTCCGTAGCCGCCCTCGCCAGCCAGGTCGCCCGGGGTATCAATGCAGTCCCCGGCGCCAGTGCCTGCCTGCGCACGGTTCCGTCTGTAGCGACCGGGATCGGCAACCGCGTACCAGAGGTTCCCGCTGCAGGCGCGCCCTATGTCAGCAGCAGCGATCTGCAACGCTGCGATGGGCTGGTACTCGGCAGCCCGACCCGTTTTGGCAACATGGCAGCCGCACTCAAATACTTTATCGATGGTACCGCCAGCGAGTGGCTGGCCGGAACGCTGCGTGGCAAGCCTGCGGGTGTATTCACAGCCAGCAGTTCCTTGCATGGCGGACAGGAGAGCACGCTGCTGAGCATGGCACTGCCACTCATGCACCACGGCATGGTGCTGGTCGGGATCCCTTACTCGGAAAATGCGCTGATAACGACGCGCGGCGGTGGCGGTCCGTATGGCGCGAGTCACTTTGCACCTGAGACCAGCCAGACTGAAGCCACGCCCGACGAGGCGCGTATCGCGCAGCACCTGGGCCGTCGTGTTGCAGAGGCGGCGCTGCGCCTCAAGGGCTGGGAGCGCTAAGCCTCAGCAACCGAGCACCTGTCGGACGAAGGGAATCGTCAGCTGCTTCTGCGCCGCCAGCGCGGCACGGTCGAGTTCATCGAGTAGCTGAAATAACTCACCAGCACCGCGCCCGACCCGCGCCAGCAGATAGCGACCGGTGTCATCCGGCAAATCGAAACCCCTGAAGCGGGCACGTATCTGCAAGGCACACAGGCGCCCTTCATCGTCGAGCGCCTGCACGCGGAAAGTCGCGCCGGACTTCAGGCGTGAAGCAAGGTCCGGCAGACCAAACCTCAGCTCAGCTGGCGGTCCATCAGCCGCCACCACGAGGTTGCCGCCCTTGCTGCGCAACTCTTCATAGAAGCGGAACAGCGCAGCTTCCCATCCGGGCTGGCCCGCCACAGCATGAAGATCATCCAGACAGACCAGATCGAGGGTTCCCATGCCGTCCAGCACGCCGGGCGGCAAACCGGCCGATGGATCAAGCGGCACATAGCCGGCCCGCCACCCCTGCTCGTCGGCCAGCGCCGCCGTCGCCTGCAACAAATGCGTCTTGCCCTGTCCTGCCGGCGACCACAACCAGAGCAGTGGTTGGCTGTGCGTGGTAGCAACCGCCCGCAACTGGTGTACCAGCAGTTCGTTGCCTGCGGCATGAAAACTGTCGAATACGGCGTGATCAGCCAGGCGAACTTCGAGGGGCAACTGCTGCATGAACCAGCTCAGTCCCGCGACCGGATCGCCCGACCTGACCAGCGCACCACATAGTCGAGTCCGCTGACGGTAGACGTCACGAAGACTGCGGCGCCAGCGATAATCAGGAATTCGGGCGCGGGTATGCCGGACGTGCGGTGGCTGATTACGGCCAGCGCATACAGTAGCTGGATGCCGGTATTGAGCTTGCTCGCTACCGAGGGCTCGGGCTGCACCGGCTCAACCAGCCACTGGTACACGACACCGCCGCTGACGATGATGAGATCACGGCTGATGACCACTGCAGTCAGCCACAGCGGCACCAGACCGGTCATCGACAGGGCGACGAACACCGATACCAGCAGCAACTTGTCAGCCAGTGGATCCAGCAATCCGCCCATGCGGCTTTGCCAGTTGAAATGCTTGGCCAGAAAGCCATCCAGGCCATCGGATGCGCCGGCCACCAGGATCAGCACCAGTGCGAGGCCATAACGACCATCGAGCAGCGCGACGACGATCGGCCACACGAGGATGATCCGCACGACGCAGATCAGATTGGGAATATCGGCAGCCCTGATAAAATGGCTGCGCTCGGTAGAGGGAACAGGCATATCGCTCAGGGTGCGTCGGCCATCCGGTAGACGAGGTCTGCGGCAGGCACAGACATCCCGTCTGCCGATGCAGACTGTGGACCGGCAGGCGCCAGCACGGGCTTGAGTGCCAGTGCGTCGCGTAACTGCGAGACGCCACCGCGCACGACAATATCGTAACGAATGACCTCGTCCTGCAGGCTCGTGATACCCAGACTTTCGATCACGCCCACACCGCGCAGATAGTCCTGCAGCCTACCGTAGTCAGCAAAACTCCTGACACCCTGCACTTCGAGCCGCAGCCGCTGGCTCGCTGCAGCTGCCACGGCATAGCGTGCCGCGAGCTGGTCGGCAACATGTTGCACACCCTCGGCCGCATCGCCCTGCCATTCAGTCCGTCCGCTGCTGTCTATCAGCGTCCAGCGCCAGGCCGCAACACCGGAAACCGGCGAACGATGGCCCATGAGCACCAGGTCGGCACCGACCCTGGCGGCTTCAGCCTGCGCACCTTTCAAGGCATCCCCGGTGGCAGCGATTGCGCCGTCCGGCGACAGCGACAGCACGACCGGCAAACCGCGACTGGCCGCAGTATCGAGCACGAGCTGCCCGTCACTGCCAGGCGCATCGGGCGCATCCGCGCCGAACAGCATGATCAATGTCGCTGGGCGCTCAGCAGCCCAGACCGGAAGATTGGCCGCATCCAGCCGTCGGCGAAGCGCCGCCGAATCGAACTGCACGCGCAGCCGCCCCCCGGCTTCGACCTGATATTGACTGACCAGCGGTGCAGCACTGCCGATCACCTGCCGTACCGCGGGGCTGGCCAGAGGACTGCGCTGTCCGGTGAGCTTGACCAGAACATCGGCAAGCGCGCGGGAAAAGGCATCGTCCAGGGCTGCCGCGCTGCTTTCAGCAAGCGGAACCTGCGCGACATAGAGATCTGGAACCGTTGCTGCAAATCCCGTTGCCTGCAGCAACAGGCTTGCGAAGACGGCCAGAAGACTGAGGCACCTGGCCGGTGACTTGGGTGAGCTCGTGGTCTGAGAGCGGGTCATTTCTACTATTATAGCCACCCCTTGACCGAGCGCCGCGCCATGACGAACAAGAAGAGCCTGACCTATAAAGACGCGGGGGTCGATATCGATGCCGGCGATGAACTCGTCGAGCGCATCAAGCCCTTGGCCAAATCGACCCATCGCGCTGGTGTACTGGGTGGCCTCGGTGGATTCGGCGGCCTGTTTGAAATCGATCTGTCGCGCTGGCCGCAGCCGATACTGGTCTCAGGCACAGATGGCGTTGGCACGAAGCTGAAACTGGCCATCGACCTCGATCGCTACGACACCGTCGGGATCGATCTGGTCGCAATGTGCGTCAACGATGTCATCGTTCAGGGTGCCGAACCACTGTTTTTCCTCGATTATTATGCGTCCGGACAGTTGTCGGTACCGGTTGCCGAGGCTGTGATCAGCGGTATCGCAGAAGGCTGCCGGCAGTCCGGTGCGGCGCTGCTTGGCGGTGAAACCGCCGAACTGCCCGGCATGTATGCCGGCAAGGATTTCGACCTGGCAGGTTTCTGTGTCGCCATCGTCAATCGGGATCAGCTGATCGATGCTTCGCAGGTTGCAGCGGGTGATGTGATCCTCGGTCTCGCCTCCTCCGGGCCGCACTCCAACGGTTACTCGCTGATCCGGCGGGTGCTCGAGCAGAGCGACCGCAAAGCAGACTCTGCGTGGGAAAACACCACGCTGGGCGCTGCCCTCCTGACTCCCACCCGCATCTATGTCCGCTCGCTGCTCGGGCTGTTTGCAGAGACCAAAGTGCATGGCCTGGCCCATATCACCGGTGGCGGCCTGCCTGGCAACGTCGAGCGGATACTCTCGCCGCAGCTCGACGCCGTGATTCACAAGAGCAACTGGCCGCGCCCGGCGATCTTCAGCTGGCTGCAGGCCGATGGCCGCATCCCTGAAGACGATCTGCTGCGCACCTTTAATTGCGGCATCGGCATGACCGTGGTCGTCGCACATCACGAAGCCGAGCAGGTACAGCAGACCCTCGAACGCTCGGGTGAAACGGTCTACCGGATTGGCGAAATCACACAGGGTACCGGACGGGTGGATATCCGCCCGTGACCTCAGCGTCCCGCCTGCCAACCGTCGTACTGGTATCCGGCAGCGGCACCAACCTGCAGGCCATCCTCGATCATGCG
>JBATNV010000188.1:0-4861 GCA_049290495.1 Gammaproteobacteria bacterium
GGTCATCGGTGGGAATCCCGCCGCGCAGTGACGGAAACTGCGAGTAGAAATACAGGGCGTTCAGAGAAAAGCCGATGCCCTTGTAGACGCCCTCGATTCGTCCGCCGAACTCACTGTGGTTGGGTTCGTTGACGTCGCGAATGCCGATCGAGTTTGCGGGGAAATCGACAGTAACGCCGGTGGCGGGGAAGTTGCCCACGGTACAGCCATTATCCCAGCAGTTCGCCAGGGCGCGGAACAGGTTGCCTGCACCGAGGATCGCGTAGGGTTCGCCACCCTGACCGAGATCGTGCGGGCGGAAGGACTCGAGCTTGTAGATCAGCTGGAAGTTGAGGTCTTCCAGCGACTTCGTCGCGCCCATTTTATATTCGAGGTTGATCATCGCCTGCGGAATGCGTGAGTCTTCGAACTCCGCATAGAGATTCTCGCGCGAGAAATCCATCGGGTTGACGACGTCGAGCACGCGGAACAGATCGGTACGTCCCCACACCACCTGTTGCCGGCCGATGCGCATATGCAGTTCGTCATCACCGTCACCCATCGGGATGGTGCCAGCGACCCACATCTCGCGGATGAAATCCCAATGGTCGTTGAATTCCTTGTAGCGAAGTTCACTACGAGTCTTGTCCATATAGTTATGGAGACAGCCGCGGTTGTCCGTGTCGCAGGGCCGTACCGGGGTCGCCAGCATTACACCGCCATCCTGATAGGAATAGACGTCGGCTGCCGCAAAACGCAGTCCGTCGTTCGGATTGCCCGGCGAGTTAATCGTACCGCCGGTACCAGGCAGTGGAATGGCGCCATTGGCGCCCGTGAAATCCGGCCCGAAGGTGCCCGCATAGACGAGGTTTGTCGGTGGGGTGAACGGCGGGGAGAATCCGTTTATATAACTGAAAAAAGCGGGATTGCCTGGGGCGGAGTAAGTCACCGGCCCACCGGCGCTCCGGCCGTATTCATCCGAATTCAGATCGTAGACGGCGTCGTAACTGACGCGGAAGGTCGCGCCGAGCGACAGGTCCGAGAATGGGCCGCGCGGCTGGGCCTGTTTGAAGAGTTCAAGCTGTCCCTGGAAACGCTGCTTGGTGAGCCCGACGTCGTCGCGCACGTTGGTCATGTTGTCGACGAAGCCGCGTACTTCTAGCGAGCCGTCTTCTGAGTTCCACACGGCGTAAGCCGGTGTGCTCAGACCGATGCACAGAAGCAGTCCCAGCGATATGCCGAAACGGCTGGCTGCACGCGGAATGCGAATGAGTCTCATGGCGATTTCCCCCTGGAAGTTCGGTAGCCCAAAGAACTCTGGAACAGACGCGTGGGGCTTAACGCCACTTGAGTTGCCCCCCGGCTTCGTTGCCAGCAGCCCAGATCACCTTCTGCCATGCGCCGGAAAGTCCGTCAATGGGGCGCGGTCGGCAGCGTCCGGTTCGTATGTATCGTTGCCGAAAATGAATGAACGAATGGCTGTGTTTCGAACAGAATCATTTTGCTTTCGCTTCTGCCCACGCTCGCCATCCTGATCATTAACGGCACCTGGAATTAAGGGGGACGCTTGAAAATTACTGCGATTCGATCAGCGGTACTCGTACTCGCAGCGGCAAGCTTGCTTGCAGCGTGCGAGTCGCCGCTAAACCTCAAAGGCGTAGAGGCATCGGAGTCGCTGCCGATTCGCCGCGGCGATCTTTTTCAGCAAGCGGCATCCAGCGACAAGGTATTGCTGGTGGTCGGCAATCACGGCGTGGTGCTGCGGTCTGCGGATGCCGGCACGACGTGGAGTCGACAGGAAGTGCCAGGCTGGCCATCGCTGATCGGTATTGCGGCCTGTCCAAACGGGCAATTTGCGGCGCTCGCAACCGAAGGCGAGGTGCTGGTTTCTGCTGATGACGGACAGACCTGGGTTCCAAATCCGATCCAGACTGAAGAGTCGCCGCAGGGAATTACCTGCGATCCGCAGAACCGCCTGTGGGTGGTGGGCAGCTTTACGACCATCATCGTCAGTGACGATGCGGGCAAGAACTGGGATGACCGCTCCATTGGCGACGATACAATCCTGACCACAATCCAGTTTATCGATGCGGAGCACGCGATGATCTTCGGTGAGTTTGGTTTCAACGTGCACAGCGCAGATGGCGGCGAAAGCTGGACGCCGGGTGAACCACTGCCAGGCGAGCTCTATCCGCAGGACGCCTATTTCCGCGACCTGGATAACGGCTGGGTGGCTGGCCTCGCAGGCCAGATCCTGCATACCGCCGATGGCGGCAAGAGCTGGGCCCTGCAGAACACCCAGACGCTGGTGCCGATCTACAGCCTGGCCGGTATCGGCGCTGACATCTATGCTGCTGGCGGTGAGGGCACCTTGCTGAAGCTTGCTGGCGATAGCTGGCAGCGCGTGGACTATGGCAAGCCGGTGCGACTGTTCCTGCGTGTGATTCATGCAGCCGGCGACGACCGCTTGCTGATCGGCGGTGCTGCCGGCGCGCTGTACGCAGTGCCGAGGAGCTGAGATGAGCGAACCCCAGGGCTTTTTCCCGCGTTTCGGCAACGCACTGTTCGATCACCGCAAGCTGGTGCTGCTGATCGTCATGCTGATCACTGCCTGGTTTGCCTGGCACATTCCGGCTGTGCGCATGCTGTCGGACTTTGCCGACCTGCTGCCGCAGCAACATCCCTACATCAAGCTCCATAACAGCATCCGCGATACCTTCGGTGGTGCCAATATCATCACCATGGCGGTGGAAGTGGAGGAGGGCACGGTCTTCACCAACGAGACCCTGTCGCGCATCCAGCGCATCACGGATGGCATGGATCAGCTCACCAGCATCAATCACAACCTGGTGACCAGCCTTACCCACCGCAACACGCGCAAGATTGCGCTCACGCCGGACGGCAACATCCGTTCAACGGCTTACTACGATCCACAACATGGCGATTATTCGGCAGATGAGCTGGCCGGTATGCAGCGTGATGTGGTGGCGAGTCCACGGGTCTTCGGCCTGCTCGTCTCGCCGGACCTGAAGGCAGCGATCATCAAGGGCACGCTCAATGAAGGCGCGCTCGACTACGGCACGATCTTCGAAGAGCTGCAGGTGATCCGCACCGCGGAAGCGGCCCCTGGCGTGCATATCTACGCGACCGGCAATCCGGTGCTGATTGGCTGGGTGGATTCCTATAGCGCACAGATCCTGCAGATCTTTCTCTACACCGTGGTTATCGTGCTGGTGATCCTGATCGTCTATACGCGGCGGCTGTACGGCATCCTGTTGCCGCTGTTCGGTATGGCGCTGACCAGTATCTGGGGCGTTGGCTTCATGGGCGTGATCGGCTACAACCTCGATCCGCTGATGCTCGTGGTGCCGTTCCTGATCTCGGCGCGCGCCCTGTCACATGGCATACAGAAAATAGAGCGCTACTTCCTCGAGCTGGAGCGCACCGATGACAAGCTGCTCGCTGCCCGCAATACCTTCAACGCGCTGTTCCGTCCGGGTGCGCTGGCTATCGTGGCCGATGCAGCAGCCCTGTTCCTCATCGGCCTCGGCTCTGTGCCCATCAACGACAAGATGGCCATCTATGCTTCGTTCTGGGCAGTGAGCATGCTGGTGACCGTACTGGTCACACTGCCGATGCTGCTGGCGGTCCTGCCCAAGCCGAAGAACATCAAGACCAAGCGCACCATCATCCGTGACGTATTCCCGAAGCTTGCAGCGGTAGTCGGTACGCGTGGGCGCGCCAAAGCCGTGCTGTGGGTGACCCTGTGTGTCGTGTTGGTCGCGACGGCGCTGAGCTTCAGGGTCCAGATCGGCGAACCGGAGCCTGGTTCACCGCTGCTGTATCGCGATCACGATTTCAACGTGTCTTCGAAAGCGATCAATGACCGGTTCCCAGGCTCGGAGGAGCTCTACATCATCGCGCGCACCGATGAAAAGGGCGGTCTCAAGCAGCCGGAAGTGATCAAGGCCCTGGCTGATTTTCAGGACTACATGCTGCTCGACCCGACCATGGGCGGCGCGAAGGGGCTGAATAACCTGGTTATCCAGGTCAACCAGATGACGCGCAACGATGATCCGCGCTGGGCCGTGGTGCCAAACCGCGCGAGCGATGTTGGCGGCCTGATGTTCATGTACATGATGTCAGCACCGGTTCCGGGTGCGCTGCTCGAGTACCTGGATCCCGACGAGCAGCTTGCAAACATGGTTTTTTATTACAAGGACCATACCGGCGAGACCATTCGTCGTGCAATCCACATGGTCAAGCAATGGCGGGACAGTGTCGGCAACAAGATCCCGGGCTTGCATATCGACCTGGCTGGCGGTCCGATTGGCGTGACTGCAGCGATCAACGAGGAAGCTTTCAGTACCAACGTGATCGTCGTGCCGGCGGTGCTGGTGCTGATCCTGATGTTTACCTTCTGGTTCTACGGCTCCTTTCATTCCGGCGTGATGATGCTGGCCTCGATGGGCTTTGCGACCACGCTGACCTATGCGTGCATGGGTCTGCTCGACATGGGCCTGAACGTGAACACCGTGCCGATGATCGCGGTGGGCATCGGCCTCGGTGTGGACTATGCGATCTATATGATGGACCGCATCAAGGAGGAGATGCATGGCACGACCGACCTGCAGGAGGCGGTGAAGCGTGCTGTTGGCACCACGGGCGTTGCGATCGCCTTTACAGCAACGACGCTTATCGGCGGCATCATCATGTGGGTATTTATATCCGACCTGCGCTTCCAGGCAGACTCTGCGCGCCTGCTGATCATCATGCTGGTGCTGAATGCCTGTTCCGCGATGTTCCTCGTGCCGGCCTGGGTCGAGATCTTCAAGCCCAAGTTCATCATGGAGGCCGCGCAGGAACGCTGAATGGCTGTAGG
>JBATNV010000189.1:0-15584 GCA_049290495.1 Gammaproteobacteria bacterium
GCGATAACATCAAGATGGTGGTGACGCTGATCAATCCGATCGCGATGGAAGAAGGTCTGCGCTTCGCAATTCGCGAAGGCGGCCGAACTGTCGGCGCCGGCGTGGTCGCGAAAATTTTGAAGTAAGACGAAGGATATTTCCCAAAGGCCAGTAGCTCAATTGGCAGAGCGGCGGTCTCCAAAACCGCAGGTTGGGGGTTCGAGTCCCTCCTGGCCTGCCATAAACCTGCGATACGTTGTCTGGTAAGCATGACGAACAGTAGCGAAACAAAAGCCAGACCGGCGCTGATCGATACAGCGTTGCTGGCTGCTGCGTGCCTCGCCGTGCTCGCTTCGATCGTTGCCTACTATTACTTTGAGGGCGCTTCCATCGTCCTTCGCGTGATAGGCATTCTTGCCGGTTTTGGTATTGGTGCAGCGCTGCTCTACCAGGCCCGGCAAGGGCAGGTGATATGGCAGTTTATTCTCGGGTCGCGCGTGGAGATCCGGAAGGTAATCTGGCCTAACCGCCAGGAAACCCTGCAGACGACGATTACGGTCTTTATCTTCCTGCTGATACTCGGCTTTTTCTTCTGGAGTCTGGATTTCGTGTTGTTGATGATTACACGCGCTGTTACCGGCCAGGGAGCCTAGATTATGCCGCTCCGCTGGTATGTGATTCACGCGTACTCCAACTTCGAAAACAAGGTCAAGCGATCGCTTGAGGAGCGGGTCAAGCGCGACGGACTGGAGCACAAGTTCGGCAAGGTCATCGTGCCGACCGAAGAAGTCGTCGAAATGCGTGAGGGGCAGAAGCGAAAGAGCGAACGCAAGTTCTTTCCCGGTTACGTCCTTGTGCAGATGGAGATGGATGACGAGACCTGGCACCTGGTCAAGGAGGTGCCAAAAGTGCTCGGGTTTATCGGTGGAACGAGCGATAAGCCGGCGCCCATCACTGATGCAGAGGCGAACTCAATCCTGCATCGGGTTGAAGAAGGTGTAGACAAGCCCAGGCCGAAGGTGCTGTTCGAGCCGGGTGAAGTGGTGCGCGTGACTGACGGTCCGTTCAATGATTTCAATGGCGTGGTTGAGCAGGTTAATTACGAGAAAAACAAACTCCGGGTAGCAGTCCAGATTCTGGGACGGTCTACACCGGTAGAGCTTGAGTTCAGCCAGGTAGAGAAAGGCTGAGAGATCAAGTGAGCGCCGTCCCTTCATGGGGACGGTACGGGGAGCCCCTGAAAGGGCGTTTGTACCCACTTAAAGGAAAGTCTGATGGCCAAGAAAGTCGATAAATACGTAAAGCTGCAGGTCCCTGCCGGCAAGGCAAACCCGAGCCCACCGATAGGTCCTGCCCTCGGTCAGGCCGGGGTCAACATCATGGAGTTCTGCAAGGCGTTCAACGCGCAGACACAGAAGATGGAAGCCGGGTTGATCATGCCGGTCGTTATTACCGTTTACAACGATCGCAGCTTCACCTTCATTATCAAGACCCCGCCAGCCGCTATTCTGCTGAAGAAGGCACTGGGGCTGGAGAAGGGGAGCGGTACGCCGAATACCAAGAAGGTCGGCAAGGTTTCGCGACAGCAGCTTGAAGAGATAGCCAAGGCCAAAATGCCTGATCTCACTGCTGCCGGGCTGGATGCCGCCGTTCGCACGATCGCTGGCAGCGCCCGCAGTATGGGCCTCGATGTGGAGGGGGTCTGAGATGTCAGCTCAAAGCAAACGTACCAAGGCATGGCAGGGCAAGGTCTCTGCTGAAAAGAACTATTCGATCGATGAGGCGCTGGCGCTGGTCAAGGAACTGGCCACAGCCAAGTTTGCCGAAACTGTTGATGTTGCGGTGAATCTCGGCATTGATGCCAAGAAGTCAGATCAGGTTGTCCGTGGTTCTGCGCTGTTGCCGCATGGTACGGGCAAGACCGTCCGTGTTGCGGTGTTTGCCCAGGGTCAGAATGCTGACAAGGCGCGGGCAGCCGGCGCCGATGCGGTAGGTTTCGAAGACCTGGCCGAGCAAATGAAGGCGGGATCAATCGACTTCGATACCGTGATTGCTACGCCGGACGCCATGCGGATCGTCGGCCAGCTTGGCCGTGTTCTCGGTCCGCGCGGCCTGATGCCAAATCCCAAGGTCGGAACCGTGACCCAGGACGTGGAGACCGCTGTGCGTAACGCCAAGGCCGGTCAGGTTCGCTTTCGTGCCGATAAGGGCGGTGTCGTTCATTGTCCGATTGGCAAGGCCAGTTTTGAGGTTGCTGCGCTGCGCGACAACCTGCTCGCGCTGCTCAATGACATCAAGAAGGTGAAGCCGGCAGCGGCAAAAGGCCAGTATCTGAAGCGTCTGACCGTCTCCTCAACTATGGGGCCGGGCGTGATGATCGATCAGGCCAGTCTGGATATCTGACCTCGTCGTCAGCAAGGAACGTCCGCGCGGTCCTGTAAAGCAGGGCTGCCGGTTACGAAGGCCGGGGTCCCGATTGAACTTTGGCCGGTTTCGCAGAGTCCAGGTTCAGGGCATTGCGAACACGACATCGAAGACCGCAGGCGGTGACGGGCGATTTTCCGACACCTTAATAGCCGCGCTTGAAGTGGCCTGCGCAGATGGTGTTACCCGAATCAGTACGACCTGGTGACGGCCGCCATCGGAGCCGCCAGAAGTCCGCAAGGGCGAACAGCGGCGACAGTGACTTTCGCATCAGGAGTGAACGATGGCATTGCGACTCGAAGACAAGAAGGCTCTTGTCGAAGAGGTGAACGTGATCGCCGCATCCGCGTTGTCAGCCATAGCGGCTGAGTATCGCGGCATGTCAGTGGCGCAGATTACCGATTTGCGGGCCAAGGCCCGCAGTCAGGGCGTCTACGTCCGTGTGGTCAAAAACACCCTCGCCAAACGAGCCGTTGAAGGCACCGAGTTTGCATGCCTCAAGGAAACCCTCAAAGGGCCGCTCATTCTGGCGTTTTCCCGCGAAGATCCAGGCGCTGCTGCCCGGGTATTCAGGGATTTCGCCAAGACCAATGAAAAGCTGGTTACCAAAGGCGTCGCCATCGGTGGTGTGCTTTATGGTCCGGCCGATCTTGAGCGGCTCGCGAGTCTGCCCACGCTGGACCAGGCACGGGCCATGTTGCTCGGTGTCCTGCTGGCACCAGCTTCCAAGCTGGTCCGTACGCTTGCAGAGCCCGCGGCACTCGTTGCGCGGGTTCTTGCGGCACGCGGGAAGGCAGAAGAGGTTGCCTGAGGCTGCATACCAACTTTAGTCAATCAGTTTTTACTGTATTCGGATAACCCGACTTAATTAAGTACTCAAGGAGATTTGACCATGGCTCTTTCGAACCAGGAACTGCTCAGCGAACTGAGCGCCAAGCCCATTATGGAGATCGTCGAGCTCGTGAAGATGCTCGAAGAAACGTGGGGCGTATCAGCCGCCGCGCCGGTAGCTGTCGCTGCCGCGGGTGCTGTTGCCGCTGCTGCAGTCGAGGAGCAGACTGAATTCACGGTGACCCTCAAGACCTTTGGCGAGAACAAGGTCGGTGTCATCAAGGCGATCCGTGCCATCACCAGCCTCGGTCTGAAAGAAGCCAAGGATCTGGTTGAAGGTGCGCCCACAATCGTCAAGGAAGGCGTCTCGAAAGACGACGCTGCGTCCATCAAGAAACAGCTCGAAGAAGCCGGCGCTACCGCAGAGATCAAGTGAGCGGTGCAGGCTGATGCTTTCTGGCCTGTGCGGGCTGTGAGGCTCGCGCTGATGCGATTTGGAAGTTTGTGGCAGCGGTCGGCACCTCTGGTGCCGGCCGTCAGCTGCTTTTCCCCGTTTTCCGGCTACGGGTGCCCTGACAGAGGTGCTGCGTCATGACTTTTTCCTTTACCGACAAGAAGCGGATCCGCAAGGACTTTGGCAAGCGGCCAAGTATCCTGGGTGTTCCGCCCCTCCTCTCCATCCAGGTTGATTCCTACAAGAAATTCTTGCAGGAAAGCAAATCGGTCGAGGGTCGCGATGACATCGGGCTGCACGCTGCATTCAAGAGCGTGTTTCCGATCATCAGCTACTCCGGTAGCGCAGCACTCGAATACCTCAGCTACCGGCTCGGCGAACCGGTATTTGACGTCAAGGAGTGTCAACTCCGGGGCCTGACCTATGCAGCCCCCCTGCGCGTACAAGTGCGCCTTGTCATCTATGACAAGGAAGCATCAGCGAGCAAAAAGGTCGTCAAGGAGGTGCGTGAGCAGGAAGTCTATCTCGGTGAAATGCCGCTGATGACCGAGCACGGTACCTTCGTGGTCAACGGCACTGAGCGCGTCATCGTGTCCCAGCTGCACCGGTCGCCCGGCGTGTTCTTTGATCATGACAAGGGCAAGACACATTCGTCCGGCAAGCTGCTTTTTTCCGCGCGGATCATTCCGTATCGCGGCTCGTGGCTGGATTTTGAGTTCGATCCCAAGGATTGCGTATTTGCCCGTATCGACCGCCGCCGCAAGTTACCTGTCACGATCATTCTGCGTGCGCTCAATCTTTCGAATCAGGAGATGCTGGATCTCTTTTTCGAGAAAAACGATTTTTACCTGTCAGCCAAGGGCTTTGAGTTCGGCCTCGTACCGCAGCGTCTCCGCGGTGACACTGCGACCTTCGATATCAAGATTGGTCGCAAGCTGATCGTTGAGGAAGGCCGCAGGATCAGCGCCCGTCACGTACGCGAGCTCGAAGACTCCGGCGCCAAGACCCTTGAGGTTCCACGGGAGTACCTGGAAGCCAAGATTCTTGCGCACGATGTCGTCGACAAGGCCACCGGCGAACTTCTCGCACGCGCCAACGACGAACTGACCACCGCGATGATCGACCAGTTCATCGAGAAGGGTGTAAAGCACATCCAGACACTCTATGTGAATGATCTGGATCGCGGACCGTACATTTCGAACACCCTGCGCATTGACTCATCCGTAACGCGTCTCGACGCCCTCGTCGAGGTGTATCGCATGATGCGTCCGGGCGAACCGCCCACCAAGGATGCAGCTGAGAACCTCTTCCATAACCTGTTCTTCAATGCCGAGCGCTATGACCTCTCTGGCGTGGGTAGGATGAAGTTCAACCGGCGTGTCGGGCGAACCGAGATCACCGGTGTGGGCGTCCTCACGAAGGAAGACATCATCGATACGCTGCGGACGCTTATGGAGATCCGCAACGGCCGTGGCCAGGTCGACGATATCGATCATCTCGGTAATCGCCGTGTCCGCAGTGTCGGCGAGATGGCGGAAAACGCCTTTCGCGTCGGCCTGGTGCGGGTCGAACGTGCGGTGAAGGAGCGTCTGACGATCGCCGATTCCGAAGGTCTCATGCCGCAGGAGCTCATCAACGCCAAGCCGGTTGCGGCAGCGGTCAAGGAGTTCTTTGGTTCCAGCCAGCTTTCACAGTTCATGGACCAGAACAATCCGCTTTCGGAGGTTACCCACAAGCGCCGCGTGTCGGCACTTGGCCCGGGTGGTCTGACCCGTGAGCGTGCCGGTTTCGAGGTTCGCGACGTACATCCGACTCATTACGGCCGGGTATGTCCTATTGAAACGCCGGAAGGTCCAAATATCGGCCTGATCAATTCCCTCTCGGTCTACGCGCGGACCAATGATTACGGCTTTCTCGAGACACCGTACCGCAAGGTCAAGAATGGCCGGGTAACGGATGAAATCGAGTACCTGTCGGCTATCGAGGAAGGCCTGCACGTTATCGCGCAGGCGAACGCCGACCTTGACCCTAAGGGTGCATTCGTTGAAGAGCTGGTATCAGTAAGGCACCAAAACGAGTTCACGCTGCTGCCGCGCGAACGCATCGACTTCATGGACGTGTCGCCGAAGCAGACGGTTTCCGTTGCTGCATCGCTGATTCCATTCCTGGAGCATGACGATGCAAACCGCGCGCTCATGGGCGCGAACATGCAGCGTCAGGCAGTGCCGACCTTGCGTTCCGATGTGCCGCTGGTTGGTACCGGAATGGAGCGGGCAGTTGCTGTAGATTCCGGCGTTACCGTTGTTGCCCGTCGTGGCGGTACTGTTGATTCGGTCGATGCTTCGCGCATCGTGGTTCGCGTCAACGATGACGAGACCATCGCTGGTGAGCCGGGTGTTGATATCTACAACCTGACGAAGTACACGCGTTCCAACCAGAACACCTGTATCAATCAACGGCCGCTGGTAAAGGCTGGTGACGTAATCGCGAAGCGAGACGTACTGGGTGACGGTGCCTCGACCAGTCTCGGTGAGCTCGCGCTCGGCCAGAATCTGCTCGTCGCCTTCATGCCCTGGAACGGGTACAACTTCGAAGACTCCATTCTTTTGTCCGAGCGGTTGGTCGAAGAGGATCGATTTACGACGATTCACATCGAAGAACTGGCCTGTGTCGCGCGCGATACCAAGCTTGGGTCTGAAGAAATTACTGCTGATATTCCAAATGTCGGCGAGACCGCGCTGGCCAAGCTCGATGAGGCGGGTATTGCCTACATCGGTGCCGAAGTCCGCGCCGGAGACATTCTCGTCGGCAAGGTTACGCCCAAGGGTGAAACCCAGCTGACGCCGGAAGAGAAGCTCCTGCGGGCGATCTTTGGCGAAAAGGCTTCGGACGTAAAGGACACCGGTCTGCGCGTGCCACCAGGCATGGACGGCACGGTAATCGACGTCCGTGTTTTCACCCGTGATGGTGTGGACAAGGACAGCCGGGCGCTGGCAATCGAAAGCGCTGAACTCGAGAGCGTGCGCAAGGACTTTGACGACCAGTTGCGCATCCTGGAAGAGGATATCTTTCAGCGCGTTGAACGCATGCTGGTTGGCAAGCAGAGCGAAGGTGGTCCGGGATCTCTTAAATCAGGTGGCCGGGTCACACAAGGCTATCTGAGCGAACTGGCCCGCGAGAAGTGGTTCGAGATCCGGTTGACCAACGACGACGCGAATGCGCAGCTCGAGCAGACTGCCGAGCGCCTTCGTCAACAGCGCCAGGAATTCGATCGCCGCTTTGAAGAAAAGCGCAAGAAGATCACGGCAGGCGATGACCTCGCGCCCGGTGTGCTGAAGATGGTCAAGGTCTATCTGGCCGTCAAGCGGCGTATCCAGCCGGGTGACAAGATGGCTGGTCGCCACGGTAACAAGGGCGTTATCTCCACCATCGTGCCGGTGGAAGATATGCCGTACCTGGCAGACGGTACACCGGTCGACATCGTCCTCAATCCGCTCGGCGTGCCCTCGCGCATGAACATTGGCCAGGTGCTGGAGACGCATCTGGGCTGGGCAGCCAAGGAGCTCGGTCGCAAGATCGGTGCGCTGATCGACGCCAATGCCGCCATGGCCGAGAAGCGCAAGTTTCTCGATGAGATCTATAACCAGACCGGCGGACAGAAGGTCAAGCTCAACGAGCTCACTGACGTAGAGATCGAAGAGCTGTCCGGAAATCTCCGGCACGGTGTTCCCATTGCGACCCCTGTCTTTGACGGTGCCAGTGAAGCTGAGATCAAGAGTCTGCTACAGCTCGCTGGTCTGCCGCTTAATGGTCAGGCGCAGTTGTATGACGGACGTACCGGTGAAGCGTTCGACCGGCCGACGACGGTTGGTTACATGTACATGCTGAAACTCAACCACCTGGTTGATGACAAGATGCATGCACGCTCGACAGGCCCCTACAGTCTCGTTACGCAGCAGCCGCTGGGCGGTAAGGCCCAGTTCGGCGGTCAGCGCTTCGGTGAGATGGAAGTATGGGCGCTGGAGGCATACGGCGCTTCGTACACACTGCAGGAGATGCTGACCGTCAAATCCGATGACGTGCAGGGTCGTACCAAGATGTACAAGAACATCGTGGACGATACGCATGAGGTGGCGGCCGGGATGCCCGAGTCCTTCAATGTGCTCGTCAAGGAAATCCGTTCTCTCGCCATCAATATGGAACTCGAGAAGGACTAACTCACGCGGTTACCGGAAATCAGTAAACGCGCGGACCGAACAATGGCAGGTGGTGATACATGAGAGACCTACTGAAGCTTTTCAAGCAGCAGCATACGGTCGAGGACTTCGACGCGATTCGTATCCAGCTGGCTTCGCCAGAAAGGATCCGCTCGTGGTCCTTCGGTGAGGTCAAGAAGCCGGAGACGATCAACTACCGGACCTTCAAGCCGGAGCGTGATGGCCTGTTCTGCGCCAAGATCTTTGGTCCGATCAAGGACTACGAGTGTCTTTGCGGCAAGTACAAGCGCCTCAAGCATCGCGGTGTGGTCTGCGAAAAGTGCGGCGTCGAGGTCACACAGGCCAAGGTCCGTCGTGACCGTATGGGCCACATCGAGCTTGCGAGCCCGGTCGCGCATATCTGGTTCCTGAAGTCGCTGCCGTCGCGCATCGGCCTGATGCTCGACATGACCCTGCGCGAGATCGAGCGCGTACTTTATTTCGAGGCCTTTGTGGTCATCGATCCAGGTATGACGCCGCTGGAGCGCGCGCAGCTGCTGACCGATGAGCAGTACCTCGAAGCTGTTGAGCAGCATGGCGACGAGTTCGATGCCCGTATGGGTGCCGAAGCCGTCCATCACATGCTGCGTACGATCGATCTGCCGCGCGAAGTGATCAAGGTCCGCGAAGATATCGCTGCCACCAATTCCGAAACCAAGATCAAGCGTCTGTCCAAGCGCCTGAAGCTGATCGATGCCTTCATCGAGTCGGGCAATCATCCCGAGTGGATGGTGCTTACCGTGTTGCCGGTGCTGCCGCCGGATCTGCGCCCGCTGGTGCCGCTGGATGGTGGCCGGTTTGCAACCTCGGATCTCAACGACCTCTATCGGCGTGTCATCAATCGTAACAACCGGCTGCGCCGGTTGCTGGAGTTGAATGCGCCGGACATCATCGTCCGCAACGAAAAGCGCATGCTGCAGGAAGCGGTCGACGCGTTGCTGGATAACGGTCGCCGTGGTCGTGCAATTACCGGTACGAACCGTCGCCCGCTCAAGTCACTGGCTGACATGATCAAGGGTAAGCAGGGCCGGTTCCGGCAGAACCTGCTGGGCAAGCGCGTTGATTATTCCGGTCGTTCCGTCATCGTCGTCGGTCCGACGCTGAAGCTGCATCAGTGCGGCCTGCCGAAGAAGATGGCTCTCGAGCTCTTCAAGCCATTTATCTTCTCCAAGTTGCAGCTCCGCGGTGAAGCTTCCACGATCAAGGCAGCCAAGCGACTGGTGGAGCGCGAAGGTCCGGAAGTCTGGGATATTCTCGAGGAGGTTATCCGCGAGCATCCGGTGCTGCTGAACCGTGCGCCGACCCTGCATCGTCTCGGTATCCAGGCTTTCGAACCTGTGCTCATTGAAGGCAAGGCCATTCAGCTGCACCCGCTGGTTTGCACCGCCTTCAACGCCGACTTCGACGGTGACCAGATGGCCGTCCATGTGCCGCTGTCGCTCGAAGCACAGCTCGAAGCGCGTGCACTCATGATGTCGACGAATAACATTCTGTCGCCAGCCAACGGTGAGCCGATCATCGTCCCGTCGCAGGACGTGGTGCTCGGGTTGTACTACATGACCCGTGAGCGCATAAACGCACGCGGTGAAGGCATGGTGTTCGCCGACGTCAGCGAAGTGCATCGTGCCTATGAAAGCCGGACGGTCGAGCTCCATGCGCGGATCAAGGCGCGTATCCCGCATACGAGCCTTGATGCCGACGGCAATGTCGTAACTGTGATCAAGCTTGTTGAGACCACCGTTGGACGTGCGCTGTTGTCCGAGATCGTGCCCGAGGGGCTCGATTTTTCGATGGTCAACCGGAATATGGACAAGAAGGCCATATCCGGCAGCATCAACGCCTGCTACCGCCAGGTTGGTCTGAAGAAGACCGTCGTGTTTGCTGACCAGCTCATGTACACAGGTTTCGCCTATGCAACGCGTTCGGGTATTTCCATCGGCGTGAACGACATGGTCGTACCGGAAGAGAAGGTTGCGATCCTCAAGGCGGCCGAGACCGAGGTCAAGGAAATCCAGGACCAGTTTGCCAGCGGCCTTGTGACCAACGGCGAGCGCTATAACAAGGTTGTCGATATCTGGTCGCGGACCAATGATCTGGTCGCTAAGGCCATGATGGAGAAGCTGGGTACTGAATCGACGGTCAACGCCAAGGGTGAGACCGTCAAGCAGGCATCGTTCAACGCCATTTTCATGATGGCCGACTCCGGCGCCCGAGGTTCTGCAGCGCAGATCCGCCAGCTGGCCGGCATGCGCGGTCTGATGGCCAAGCCCGACGGCTCTATCATCGAAACGCCGATTACGGCGAACTTCCGCGAGGGCCTGGACGTACTCCAGTACTTTATCTCGACGCACGGTGCGCGCAAGGGCCTCGCCGATACCGCCCTGAAAACTGCCAACTCCGGTTACCTGACCCGGCGCCTCGTTGACGTTGCCCAGGATCTGGTTGTGTCCTGCGAGGACTGCGGCACCACGAATGGCCTGTACATGAGCCCGCTCGTGGAAGGTGGAGACGTGGTTGAGCCGCTGCGCGAGCGGGTGCTCGGCCGTGTGCTGGCAGACAACGTAATGCGGCCTGGCACCAAACAAATGCTCCTCGAAGCCGGCGTTCTGCTGGATGAGCACAAGGTACGCGAGCTTGAAGAGGCCAGCGTTGACCTGGTGAAAGTCCGTTCGCCGATTACCTGCGATACGCGGCACGGCGTATGCGGCCTTTGCTATGGCCGGGATCTGGCGCGTGGACACCTTGTGAACATTGGCGAGGCAGTTGGCGTCATTGCTGCCCAGTCGATCGGTGAACCGGGCACGCAGCTGACGATGCGTACCTTCCACATCGGTGGTGCGGCATCACGGGCTGCTGCGGCGACCAGCATTGAGGTAAAGCGGCCGGGTACGATCCGTCTGCACAACGTGAAGAGCGTACGCCACGAGAAGGATTATCTCGTTGCAGTCAGCCGTTCTGGCGAGATTGGCGTAATCGACGACCAGGGACGGGAGCGTGAGCGCTACCGGATTCCCTATGGCGCCGTGATTGCGGTTGATGATGGCGACAAGGTGAATGGCGGACAGATCGTCGCGACCTGGGATCCGCACACGCACCCCGTCGTTGCAGAGGTCGGTGGTTTCCTGAAGTTCCAGGACTTCGTGGAAGACGTATCGGTCTCCGAGCAGGTTGACGAGGTAACCGGTCTTTCCAGTTACCTGATCAGGGACCCAAAGCAGCGTGGCCTCAGTGGTCGCGACCTGCGGCCGACGGCCAAGCTGCTCAATGCCAAGGGTCAGGAAATCTGTTTTGCCAACACTGACATTCCGGCTGTGTATGCGCTGCCGGTTGGTGCCGTCGTGACGATGGCCGATGGTGCGCGTGTTTCAGTCGGTGACGTTATCGCGCGCATCCCGCAGGAATCTTCAAAAACCCGCGATATCACCGGCGGCTTGCCGCGAGTTGCGGACTTGTTCGAAGCCCGCAAACCAAAGGATCCTGCGATCCTGGCGGAATTCAGCGGCACCGTTAGCTTCGGTAAGGAGACAAAAGGTAAACGCCGTCTCATCATTACTGCCGAGAATGGTGAGAAATACGAGGAACTGATCCCGAAATGGCGCCATCTCGGTGTCTTCGAGGGCGAACAGGTTACGCGTGGCGAAATGATCGCTGATGGCGAGCCAAACCCTCACGATATCCTGCGTCTGCAGGGTGTTACGCGGCTGGCAGACTACCTGGTCCGTGAGATCCAGGACGTCTATCGCCTGCAGGGTGTGAAGATCAATGACAAGCACATCGAGACGATCATTCGTCAGATGCTGAAGAAGGTCGAGGTGTCTGATCCGGGTGAAACCGGCTTGCTGCCGGGTGAAAACCTCGAGCGTTCGCGGCTTCTGGACGTCAATGAACTTGCAACCTCGAAGAACCAGCAGACGGCACAAGCTGAGCCGTTGCTGCTCGGCATCACCAAGGCGTCACTGGCCACTGAGTCGTTTATCTCGGCGGCTTCGTTCCAGGAGACCACGCGGGTGTTGACCGAGGCTGCCGTCAAGGGTCTGCGCGACAACCTGCGCGGTCTGAAGGAAAACGTCATCGTTGGCCGACTGATTCCTGCGGGAACTGGCTATCGGCACCACACCGAGCAACAGCAGTCCCGGGAGCAGGAACTGCGGATGGAATTGCAGGGTCTCGAGCAGTCGGTGGCGACTGCTGGTCTGGGTGATGAAGATGGGGCTGGCGAAGACCGCTCTGCTGGCGAGAGCGATAGCGCCGAATAAGAGGTGTTTCAGGGTCCGGCTTGACACTATTTCCAGCCGGGCCCTAAAATCCCCGGTTCAGCGCGCCCTGGCAGCACGAGGATTGTGCAGCTGCGGTTCGTTCAAGCATAAAAAGAGGCTCAGGCCCCACATGGCCTGCTCCTGGCTGTCAGCCCACCATGTGGATCCCGGAAGCGCTCCGGGCACCCACGGGCTGATTTTTTTTCCGTTAACTTTGAGTAGCTAGTCGCTATGGCCACAGTCAATCAGTTGGTGCGCAAGCCCCGCAGTGCCCCTGCCTACAAGAGCAAGGTTCCCGCACTGGCCGGAAGCCCGCAAAAGCGCGGTGTTTGTACGCGGGTCTATACGACGACGCCAAAGAAGCCAAATTCGGCATTGCGGAAGGTGGCACGCGTGCGCCTGACCAATGGCTACGAGGTGGCGAGCTACATCGGCGGTGAGGGTCACAACCTCCAGGAGCACTCGGTTGTCATGATCCGTGGTGGCCGCGTGAAGGATCTTCCGGGTGTGCGTTACCACACGATCCGGGGCACCCTTGACTGTGCCGGTGTTAATGACCGCCGTCAGGGTCGGTCCAAATATGGCGCGAAGCGCCCGAAGAGCTGATCTGGAGTTACGGATATGTCTAGAAGAACCTCAGCGCCGAAACGCACGATCCTGCCGGATCCCAAATACAGCAGCGACCTGCTGGCCAAGTTCACCAACATGATCATGGTCTCCGGAAAGAAATCCGTTGCTGAAGGGATCATATACGGCGCTCTGGACCGTATTGTCGAGCGCAGTGGCCAGGATGAGCAGAAAGCTGTCGAGCTGTTTGGCAAGGCGCTGGAGAACGTCAAGCCGATGGTCGAGGTCAAATCGCGGCGGGTTGGCGGTGCTACCTACCAGGTACCTGTCGAGGTTCGTCCCGCACGCCGTCAGACCCTTGCCATGCGCTGGGTCATCGATGCCGCACGCGTGCGCTCCGAGAAGTCCATGGCACATCGCCTGGCACATGAGATTCTTGATGCTATCGACAATCGCGGTGCAGCCGTGAAAAAGCGTGAGGATACGCACCGGATGGCTGAAGCCAACCGCGCCTTCTCTCACTATCGCTGGTAGATCCGGTCGCGTCCGAATATTTCAAGATGTTGTGCGACGTAAGGAACTGACGTGCCACGGACTACCCCAATCGAGCAGTACCGCAATATCGGTATTTCTGCACACATCGATGCGGGCAAGACCACCACTATAGAGCGTGTCCTGTTCTATACGGGTGTTTCGCACCGGATTGGTGAAGTCCATGATGGCGCATCCACCATGGACTGGATGGAGCTAGAGCAGGAGCGCGGCATTACGATCACGTCCGCAGCCACCACCTGTTTCTGGTCCGGCATGGATCGGCAGTTTCCTGAACACCGCATCAATATCATCGATACGCCTGGCCACGTTGACTTCACTATTGAAGTCGAGCGATGCCTGCGCGTGCTTGACGGTGGCCTAAGCCTGTTCTGTGCCGTCGGTGGTGTCGAGGCGCAGTCCGAAACCGTATGGCATCAGGCCAACAGGTATTGTCTGCCCCGCATCGCATTCCTCAACAAGATGGACCGTCCGGGTGCTGATTTTTTCCGCGTCGTGCGCCAGATGCGGGATCGGCTCCACGCCAACCCGGTTTTGCTGCAGCTGCCGATTGGTGCAGGCGACAGTTTCAGAGGTGTCATTGACCTGCTCAGGATGACGGCGATCTACTGGGACGATGCGAGTCAGGGTTTTCGCTTCGAGCGCGCTGCGATCCCGCCAGCTACGGTCAGTCTCGCACGGGAGTATCGCGAAAAACTGGTCGAGGCAGCTGCGGATGGCGATGAAAAGCTGCTGAAGAAGTATCTTGAGAGCGGCAATCTCTCGGCGACCGAGATCAAGTGTGGTCTGCGCCTGCGTACGCTCCGCAACGAGATTCTCCCGGTGACTTGCGGCTCTGCGTTTCGCAACAAGGGTGTTCAGGCGGTACTGGATGCCATCGTGGATTATCTGCCGTCTCCGACAGACAAACCCCCGGTTATCGGTATCCTTGAAAACGGTGAGTCCGCTACGCGAACGGTCAGTGATGAGGAGCCATTTTCGGCTCTGGCATTCAAGGTAGCGGCTGATCCCATTGCAGGGAATCTCACTTTCTTTCGTGTGTACTCCGGCGTTCTTTCTGTCGGCGACGAGATTTTAAATCCGACGACCGGCGTCAGCGAGCAGATTGGTCATCTTGTTCAGATGCATGCCAATGAACGGCATGATATCCCTGAGGTTCGGGCTGGTGATATTGCGGCAGCGGCGGGCCTTGGTGATGTAGGCACTGGCGATACGCTTTGCGATCCATGCCTCGCCATTACGTTGCAAAAAATCGGTTTTCCAGAGCCGGTAATTTCGGTGGCGCTTGAGCCGAAGAGCAGGGCTGATCAGGAGCGGATTGGGCCTGTGCTACAGAAGCTTGCGCAGGAAGATCCTTCCTTTCACGTCCGGACTGATGACGATTCGGGCCGGGCTGTTGTGTCCGGAATGGGCGAGCTGCACCTGGAGATCATTGTTGACCGGATGCGCCGCGAATTCGATGTTGCTGTAAATGTCGGACGGCCGCAGATCGCGTGGCGAGAGACGGTGCGCAGCAGCGCGGAGCAGGATGGCCGGTTTCTTGTCTCTGAGGCTGGTGCCAACGCGCAGTATGCAGAGGTTAGGCTCCGTATTCAGCCGCTGCCGCGCGGCAGCGGCTATCTCTTTGAGAACCTGGCACCAGCTGATGAGGTGCCCGGCGTGTTCCTCTCAGCAATCGACCAGGGTATCCGCGAGCAGATGGCTAACGGTATTCGTGCGGGCTATCCGGTAGTGGATGTAAGCGTTACGGTGACCAGCGGCTCGCATCATTTGGCTGACTCGACAGAGTTGGCCTTCAGAATGGCCGCTTCGATGGCTTTCAGGGATGGCTGCCTGAAAGCCGGATCGGTGCTCCTCGAGCCGCTCATGAAGATCGAGATCAGTACGCCCGACCAATTTACCGGCGAAATTGCCGGTGATATTGCACGTCGTCGCGGGATTCTGAATGGCCTTGATGCCACTGTGGTAGGCAAGCTAATGCGCGCGGAGGTGCCACTGGCGGGCATGTTTGGCTATGCTAGCGCATTGCGCTCCATGTCCCAGGGGCGCGCCACCTACTCGATGGTATTCGGGAAGTACATTGAAGCTCCCTTCAATGATGCTGATTTGCCGGTTGGGACTCAGAAAGGAAACCGTGCGCGGCCAAGGCCGTGACTGCGGATGTAACAGAAGCACAAACAGATCGAAGAGAGAGCTGGTCATGGCGAAAGCGAAATTTGAGCGTACGAAGCCCCACGTAAACGTTGGCACGATCGGCCACGTGGA
>JBATNV010000190.1:0-1866 GCA_049290495.1 Gammaproteobacteria bacterium
GGAAGTGCTGTTGCGCTTTGCCAATCGCAGTTGCGCAGTACTGGTCGCCACTGATGTGGCCGCACGCGGGCTGGATATCAAGGACATGCCGGTGGTAATCAACTACGACATGGCGCTGACCGCCGACGTCCATCTGCATCGCATCGGCCGTACCGGTCGAGCTGGCGGCAAGGGCATCGCGTGGACGCTGTGCACGCCTTATGAGCGCCACCGGACAGCCGCCATCGAAGAAGGCCAGGATGCGCCGCTGAGCTGGCAGACACCGGAACCCGCCAGCGCTACACAGAAGGCGCTGACCGCCGGCATGGTGACGCTGATCATCGACGGCGGGCGGCAGGACAAGATGCGCCCCGGTGATTTGCTCGGCGCGCTGACCGGTGATGCGGGTCTCGCTGCCGATGCGATCGGCAAGATCGATATTTTCGCGACGCGCGCCTACGTAGCCATTAACCGTCGCTCGGCAGACCACGCCTTGCGTGCGCTCAGTGCCGGCAAGATCAAGGGTCGCCGCTTTCGGGTTCGCAAGCTTGCCTGAGACCTGGAACGAATACAGCTACAACAAATCAGCGTAGCGCAGGTATCACACGCTCACCGATCAGCCGTATGCCATGTGCCTGGTGCTTCTTCAGCTCCAGGGAAACCTGCGTGCAGCCCGCTGCTTTCAGCGCCTGCAGATGCGCGATGACGTGGTCCATGTCGTTCACCGTGCCGGTGAGCGTCAGATGATCCACGCACATATCTAGCAAGCGGTCTGGAAGGCCCTCGACCGAGTGCGCATTCTTCGCGGCCATGGCGTAGATCTGCGGGATGTACTGGAGAATCACCGCAAAGTCTTCAGCGCTCATGAATTCGCGCATCAGGTATTCGCGAAAGACCGCACGGAAACCGATCCAGCGCTTCGCCTCGTGGCGCGCCTCCTGCAGATCGTCGTAGACATACCAGACCATGAAGTTATTGAACTGGAAAGTTGCTGGGTCGCGCCCGAAGTCCCGCAGATGGCCGTGCACCGCATTGACTGCAGCACGGGTCAGCCCCGGAGACAAATCGCTCAACATGAGGCCGTCGGCAGCGCGCGCTGACATGCGCAGCATCTGCGGGCGATTGGCGGCAGCAAAGACCGTGGGCGGCACGGCCGCCGTGATCCACTGCGGATCGTAGTCGTTGATGCTGTACATCTCGCCGTGATAACTGAAGGGCCGATTCGTGGTCGCGCCCTTCACGATGTCGATAGCCTCGCTTACGGCGCGCACCCGGCGCTGACGGGGAATCTCCAGCGCCGTCACCACTTCACCACCGCTACCGATGATGGCCTGCGCACGGCCTGGGCACAGTTCGTTGAGCGTCAATAAGGCCATCGCGATGCGGAAGGGATGCAGCTCATAGGGACTGAGCGCGATGGGACCGAGACGGATCCGGCTGGAGGCCCGCGCCAGCTCCGCCATGTTGCCAAAGGGATCGCGGCCATCCAGATAGCTCGCACACCAGACCGCGTGAATCCCGTGGCGCTCGGCCAGCAGGCCGAGCTCGGTCAGTTGCGCCGACGGCAGCTGCGAATCCAGGACGATATCGATATCCATGACTGCGCTCAGACCCGCTTCCAGCTGCGCAGCGCCTCACCATAGAGCTTGTCGACATGCTCGAAGACGCCCGGCGCCCCCTGCTCCAGCAGCGCCCGGTTGGTTTCCGGAAAGACCTCCCGGCCGCCCTCGGCAGCCAGCTGCCGGGTCGCATCGATGACTATCTTGCTGGTGCGGGTGTACTTCGCCTGGCTCGGGTCGGTCTGCAGGCCAAAGGCATCCTTGATGATCTCGCTGGCCGGATACGGCTGCCAGCGTGAGCCGATGGCAAAAATCACCTCGCGCCGAT
>JBATNV010000191.1:0-6427 GCA_049290495.1 Gammaproteobacteria bacterium
GGCAGCGCACCGAGCTGATCGTCACCACGATCCGTCGCTAAACCGCTGTCGCAATCAACGAGCTGGGGAGCAGCAGCCTCAGGCCGACCGCTGCGACTCGAAAAAGGGGTTTTTCTACAGCCTCAACCGGCGTGCAGAGCGTCGCCCCGATATTCTGGAAAGGCTTGCTCTGGAAGGCGGGTTTCAGGTGCGTCGGGTGATTGACCTCTCCGGGCTGGAGCAGTCCGGTATGCCTCTTGAGGGAACTGGTAGTCTGGTACTCGATCGGCTGCACGGCATTGCTTTCGCCGCCCGCTCCGGCCGTACGCACGCGGATGCCTTGGCAGAATTTGCCCGCCTCACGGGCTACAGGGTCGTGGCTTTTAATGCCAGTGTCGGCGCCGGTCAGCCGGTCTACCATACAAATGTCATGATGAGTCTCGGGCGACAGCTCGCGGTTCTATGCAGTGACTCGATCGGCGATCTGGCAGAGCGCCGGGCCGTATGTACTGAACTGGCTGCGTCGAACCGCCAGATGCTCATCCTAACCGCTAGTCAGGTCCAGGAGTTCGCTGCAAACTGCCTGGAAGTGGACGCCCCGGGTGGCCCGTTGCTGGTGCTTTCCGAAACCGCACGGCGCAGCCTGCGGCCAGCGCAACGGCGTGTACTCGAGCGGCACACTGCACTGCTGCCGGTGGATGTCACAACCATCGAGCATGTGGGGGGCGGGAGCGTGCGTTGCATGCTGGCTGAGATCTACCTGCCGCGTTCGGCTCAGCTAGACTTCCGGCCAGTGTGACTTCGAGAGATTTGTTGCAGCATCCGGATTCATGAATATTTCAGTCAGCCAGACCACTGTTGTCTACCACGTGCGCCCCCTCAATCCCGGCGCTCACCTGTATGAGGTGACTTGTCGCATCGAGCACGCGGATCCGGACGGTCAGATACTGAGGCTGCCGGCATGGATACCCGGCAGTTACCTGATCCGTGATTACGCGCGCCACATCGTGCGGATCGACGCGATCAGCCATGGTGAACCGATCGCACTGTGCAAGCTGGACAAGCACAGCTGGCAGGCGGCTCCGGTGACGGGGGCTTTGCTGGTGACAGCAGTGATTTACGCAGCCGATTCCTCGGTGCGTGGTGCCTGGCTGGATGGTGGTTCCGGCTTCTTCAACGGGGTCTGCCTTTTTCTGCAGGTATGCGGCCAGGAGCAGGACGCCTGCGTGGTACATATCGATCCGCCGGAGTTGCCTCCCGATATCGCCTGGCAGCTGGCAACCAGTCTGCCGCGTTTGACCGGCGCGACAGGTGAGTTTGGTGCCTTCCTTGCGTCCGGTTATGCAGACCTGATCGATCATCCGGTGCTCATGGGCAAGCTGACGATGATCGAGTTCGAGGCGGCCGGTACGCCTCATGCCCTGGCCATGATCGGGCATGGCGATGTCGATTTGTCGAGACTGCAGATGGACCTGGCTCATCTTTGCGCCTGGCATATCGACTTTTTTGATCGGCCCGCACCGATGGCCAGCTACCTGTTCCTCCTGCGTGCAGTTGCCGAGGGTTACGGCGGGCTGGAGCACCGCGCATCGTCGGCGCTGATTTGCCGGCGAGATGATCTGCCACGGGCCGGTACCGGAGATACAGATGCCGGGTATCGCCGGTTCCTCGGGCTGGCCAGTCACGAATACTTTCATGCCTGGCACGTGAAACGCATCCGGCCGGCAGAATTTATTGGCGCAGACCTGTCACGGGAGGCATACACACGCCAGCTCTGGATATTCGAAGGCATCACTTCATATTACGATGAGCTTGCGCTGCTGCGCGTCAGGCTGATCACGCAGGAGCAATACCTGGAGTCGCTTGGGCGAAGTCTGACCAAGCTATACCGCACCAGTGGTCGCCGTCATCAGACGCTGGAAGATGCGAGCTTTGATGCCTGGATCAAGTTCTACCGGCCTGACGAGAATTCACCGAACGCCACCGTCAGCTATTACCTGAAAGGCTCACTGGTAGCGCTGGCGCTGGATCTGGAAATCCGCTTGCGCTCCGGTGGTAGCCACTCTCTGGACACTGTGATGCAGGCGCTGTGGCATGAATTTGGCGGTGATGACAGCAGCGGCTTGACCGACGGAGATTTCGAGCGCCTGACAGGACGGGTCTGTGGTCTCGACCTTGCTGCGTTCTTTCATCAGAACCTGAGGACGACCATCGATCCGCCGCTTGGTATTCTGCTCGCCCAGTTTGGTGTTCTTCTGCATATGCGTAGCCGGGATAGTGAAGGTGATTCTGGCGGCCGGCCCGGACGCCACCAAGGCAAGGCCCGTCCCTGGCTGGGGATGAAGCTCAAGAATGCGGATGGTCGTGCAATGGTCAGTCATGTAGTAGAAAGCGGTCCTGCGCAACTCGCCGGAATCCATGCCGGAGACGAGCTGGTCGCGCTGAATGGATGCCGCGTGGGGACCGATAATCTCCAGGTCCTGGCTGACCGTTTGCCGCTCGATGGCGAATGCAGCTGTTATATATTTCGCGATCAGCGGCTGATGAGCATCATCCTGTCCCCCATGCCTGCACCGCGCGATACCTGCTATCTGGGCCTTGACCCGCAAGCGGATGCCGATGCCGTTGCACGCCGTGACAGCTGGCTTGGATTGAATGCTTGAGCTTGGTCTGAAGGTGTTGATCAGTTATCTGATCGGTTCGCTGACCGGCGCGCTTATCGTTGGCAAGCTGGCCGGTGGGATCGATATTCGTACGCAGGGAAGCGGCAATGCCGGCGGAACCAACGCCTTGCGTACCCAGGGAAAGTGGTTTGCCCTGCGCGTCATACTGATTGATATCGTTAAGGGCTTTGTACCGCCGTGGCTGCTGCCCTCGCTCGCGGTGCCGGGCGTCTTTCTTGACCCTGAGCTTTCCCGTACCTGGTTGATGCTGGCCTGTGCCGGCGCATCAGTGATCGGGCATTGCTACCCCGTCTGGTTCGGCTTTGCTGGCGGCAAGGGGGCGGCAACCGCAATCGGGGCGCTGCTGGGTATTGCGCCATGGCTCGCCTTCCCCGGTGTGCTGGTCTGGGTGATTGTCCTGATCACGACCGGCTTCGTCGGTCTTGCCACCATGCTGGCGGCCGTGGCTCTGCCGATCTGGCTGTTGATTAACGGTCTTGACGGGCAGCTGCCGCTACTCGTGTTTCTGACCGGTCTTGCCCTGTTTATTGTGTTCACGCATCGCGCCAACATTCGTCGCCTGCTGGCCGGCAATGAGAACCGTATTGAGAAGGTTATGTTGTTACGGCGACGTTCGCGCTAGCCGTGGACGATTCGCGACACGCATTGCTTGCGCTGCTGGCGGATGGCGCTTGGCACACGGGTGTAAGACTCGGCGCAGCTCTCGGTCTTTCCCGGGCAGCAATCTGGAAGCAGGTTCGGGCACTCACGAATACCGGGCTTACTGTCCTTGCCGATCGGCGCCGGGGTTACCGGTTGGGTGCTCCGCTCCAGTTGCTGGCGGAAGACTCCATTCGGGCCTGTCTGGACCCTGTGGCACAGGCTGCGCTGACCCGTCTCGATGTGCTGCTGACAACCCCATCCACGAGCGGGTTCCTGACTGCACTGCCAGCGCCGCCGCCCGGCACGATGCTGGCCTGCGTCGCCGAGTATCAATCTGGTGGGCGCGGTCGCCGCGGCCGGCGCTGGTTCTCTCCGCTGGGGCATGGTTTGTGTCTATCGGTATCCTGGTGCTATGAAGTCGCGCCGCGGGATCTGGCCGCATTGGGACTGGTAATCGGGGTCGCCGTTGTCGAGGCCTTGACTAGGGTCGTCCCGACCGCAGCCGTTGAGCTTAAGTGGCCCAATGACATCGTCGCGGATGGCGGCAAACTCGGCGGTATTCTGGTCGACGTGGCTGGCGAGAGCGGCGGTCCGTTGCGCGTTGTGATCGGCATTGGCATCAATGTGCATGTATCGTCGAGCCTGGGCGCTGAGGTAGATGCAGACGGCGGCAATCTCCGGCCCGTGGCGATTGATGCCCTTGTTTCGGACGGGCCGGTGTCTCGCAATCAGTTGGCCGGATGTCTGGTGAATGCGCTGTATCGAAACCTGGGTGAGTTTGCCGGTTCAGGGTTTACGGCGTTTGCGCCGCGTTGGCGTACCAGCGACTATTTGCGGGGCCAGTCTGTGACTATATCGAGTGGATCGCAGAGATTCTCGGGAATTGCGCAGGGAATCGCCGATGATGGCGCCTTGTTGGTCGAAGTTAGCGGCGTTTTGATGCCGGTTTTTTCTGCAGACGTTACGTTGCGGCGGGAGCCATGAAACTGTTGCTGGATGTCGGCAACAGCCGGTTGAAATGGGCCTGGTTATCGACCGATGGCTTGGTCGGGTCCGGACACGCGACACATCGGAAGGACGGTCTTTCAGAGGTGCTGGCTGATCTGCTGCGCAATTGCGCGCTTCCCGACGAGGTGCGAGTCGCAAATGTTGCTGGGCCTGCCGCCGCCGCACTGGTCGCAGAGGCCGTATCTGCGCGCTTTGGACGCAGCGCGGTTTTTGCCCGTTCGCGCGATGCTGCATACGGTCTCAGGAATGGCTATCGCGATCCAGCTCAGCTGGGTGTCGACCGCTGGCTGGCGATGTGCGCCGTATGGCAGAAGTTTTCTGGTCCGCTATGCGTCGTCGATGCGGGTACAGCTGTCACGATAGACGTCATAACGGCAGATGGGGCCCACTCTGGTGGGCTGATCCTCCCGGGCATGTCTTTGATGGCAGCAGCGCTGCGTCAGGACACCGGCGATCTGGATCGGTTGGCTGGCCGGGAGTCGGCCGATATGCTGACAGTCGGCACACGGGACAGATATTCGTTAGGCTCGGATACCTCCAGCGCGATCCGCTTGGGGGCGATGCGTGCAATTGCAGCGCTGGTTGCCGACTGTCTGGACGCGCTAAACGCGGACACAAGGTTAATGATGACGGGGGGTGATGGCGCACAGCTTGCCCGACTGATCGATATCCCTGCAGTCTTTGACCCTGACCTGGTTCTAGAGGGCCTGGCGCTTGAGCCGGCCTGCTATTCCGCTTCCTGAGTACAGGTCACCTGTGCGTAATATCTTCCTGATTCTATTGCTCGCCAACCTGCTCTTGCTGGGGTGGACGCTTTGGGTTGATCCTGAGCCACAGGTTGCTATGCAAACAGCTGGCGCCGATGAATTGGCGGTGTACGGACAGTCGAACTCCCGTGCCTCTATGGGGCCCGGCTCTGCTGACCCATCGTCGCAGTGTGTCTATATCGGTCCAGTGCCGGACGCCGGCGCAGCCCAGAAGTTGGCAGCGACCTTGGCGGACCGGGGGATAGAAATCAAGGGAAAACCAGTCATACGGGAGGGGCGCGAGTGGCTGGGCCATTGGGTGCAGGTTCAGGGCTTTATAGACAAGGAGCAGGCAGAGGCCACTCGTCAGCGGTTGCTTGTGGCAGGACTTTTGGACGCCTATTTAATGCCTGACGGCCTGGTGACAATTATCAGCCTGGGCGTATTTCGTGAGGAAGGCCGTGCGAGGAGCGTCATCGAAGCAGCGCGCCGGGCCGGAGTCAAGGCTGTAATGAACGAGCGGGAACGAGTGGTGCCTGAGTACTGGCTGGTTTCTGGCCCAACGAGTGGCCAGCAGTCAGTGCTCAGAGATCTCGCGACCGGCCCCGATCGCATTCTCCGCGCAGAAAGCTTGCCCTGTCCCGTTTTAGCGGACCGGGTGCCCAAGGCCGTAGCGCCGGAGTAAGCCGTATATATAATGCCCGCGCAGAAAAATGATGGGCCGGAATAGCTCAATGGCAGAGCAACCGCTTTGTAAGCGGTAGGTTGGGGGTTCAAGTCCCTCTTCCGGCATAGCACTTGTGGTTGACAGCGGAAGCCGGTCGCCAGACAATACTCTGCTTGATTGAGCGGAGGGGTACCCAAGCGGCCAACGGGGGCAGACTGTAAATCTGCTGGCTTACGCCTTCGTAGGTTCGAATCCTACCCCCTCCACCACGAACATCGGGAGGGCGTGTGTAGGCGGGCCCTCTGTCCCAAGCGGCTGAAGTTGTGCGCCTGCTGCCCCTTCGCTGCCGTCCATGGCTTGAGGTGCCTTGGAGGTGGCGGGTGTAGTTCAATGGTAGAACCTCAGTTTTCCAAACTGATGACGTGGGTTCGATTCCCATCACCCGCTCCAGTATGGGAGATGTGATTTGCCCACATAGCTCAGTTGGTAGAGCACTTCCTTGGTAAGGAAGAGGTCACCGGTTCAACTCCGGTTGTGGGCTCCAAGAGTCGTGCATAAAAGTATTGGGCAGGCTGCGGCCAAGGCCGTGACTGCGGATGTAACAGAAGCACAAACAGATCGAAGAGAGAGCTGGTCATGGCGAAAGCGAAATTTGAGCGTACGAAGCCCCACGTAAACGTTGGCACGATCGGCCACGTGGA
>JBATNV010000192.1:0-5281 GCA_049290495.1 Gammaproteobacteria bacterium
GCAGCGGCGAAGACTGACGGCGCTTGCGTCGGTATCCTGTTTCTTGATCTCGACAATTTCAAGACCATCAACGACAGCATGGGTCACCTGTTCGGAGACCGGGTTCTCCAGAGCCTTGCGCAGCGGCTTGTCGACTGCAGCGAGGCTTTCGGCGTGACTGCCCGTCTCGGTGGCGACGAATTTACAATACTCGTGTCTCCGGCGCAGTCGCCAGATGAGATCCTGGCTGCGGCGAGGACGATCATCGAATCCTTGCAGACGCCACTATCCGTGGATGGCCTGGAACTTGCCCTGAGCGCCAGTATCGGTATCAGCATATATCCCGACCACGCGAGGGACGCAGAAGCCCTGCTGAGGGCCGCAGACGCTGCGGTATTCCAGGCGAAATCGCTGGGCCGTAACCGCATCGCTGTTTTCAGCCCGAATCTGCTGGAAGCAGCGGAATCGCGCTTTGCGACTGAACAGGGATTACGCGGCGCATGTGAGAGAAATGAGTTCGAATTGTTCTTCCAGCCCGAGGTCTGCCTGGAAACCGGGCGCATGGATATGGTTGAGGCCTTACTTCGCTGGCGGCTCCCGGATGGCAGCTGTGTCCTGCCGGGAGAGTTTTTGCAAGTTGCCGAAGAGTCCGGGCTTATCAATCGCATCAGCGAGTGGGTTGTCATGTCCGCACTCGACACGATTGCGTGCTGGCGCGCCACCCACTGGCCTGAGGCACGGGTTGCCATCAATGTTTCAGCCCGCCAGCTCCTCGACAGTGGCTTCGTTGAAATGCTGCAGCAGCTTGCGCAACGTTATCACCTGCCGCCTGATTGCATTGAGATCGAGCTGACTGAGAATGTGCTGCAGACCGGAGTGACCACTATCGAATGCCTTCGAAGACTGCGGACCGCCGGCTTCGGTATCGCATTGGACGACTTTGGCACGGGATATTCGTCGCTGGCATCGCTTGAACAACTGCCGCTGACACGCGTAAAGCTGGACCGTAGCCTGATGGCCAGCATCGATACCAATCCGCGCTCACTGGCGATTGCCCGGGCGATTATCAGTATGTGTCAGGGACTCGGATTGGCAATTACTGCCGAGGGCGTTGAACGGCCGGAGCAGCTGGTCCCGCTGGTCAATAAATCTGGCATCTATATACAGGGATTTCTCCTGTCACCGGCCCTGCCCGCCGCCGCGCTGATAGGCTCTCTGGACAGCTTGTCTGAACAGTTTCGCGAGACGCTCGGGATCCGCGAAGAGCATCAACTCAGAAAAGCGGGTTAGGGCATCGGCCGCGACAGCAAGCCATTTGAATTCTGTGCCCCGTCCCCGCAGCGTCAACAATGGGAACCGTCCCATTTCCGGCGTCAGCTCACAGGCGACCAGTAAAAGCTGTCTGGAACTGCACGCGCACCGTAGATGGCCTGGCCGACTCGTACCACGGTGGCGCCCTCTTCGATCGCGATCTCAAAATCGCCGGACATGCCCATCGACAGTTCATCGAGGTCGATGCACGCAGGCCCGTCCTGACGCAGCTGTTCACGCAGCTGGCGCAGTCGCACAAAGCACTGCCGTACCCGATCGGCCTCGCCCGACAGTAGCGCGAGGGTCATGAGTCCGCGCACGCGCAGAGCGGAAAATGCCGGCTGCTCACGCAAAAAAGCGGCCACGTCTTCGGGAGGCAGGCCGTACTTGCTCGCTTCGCCCGAGGTGTTGACCTGCACGAACACATCCAGAGAACGACCCTCGGCCTGCAGACTTCGGTCCAGGGCTGCAGCCAGGCGCAGGCTGTCGAGCGCCTGGAACTCCGCGGCAAAGCGCGCTACCAGCCTGGCCTTGTTGGTCTGGAGATGGCCAATGACCGACCAGCGCAGGTCCGGTAAATCAGCCAGGGATTCCCATTTACGGAAGGCCTCCTGCGCCTTGTTTTCGCCCAGCATGCGGCAACCCGCTGCATACGACAGACGAATGGTGGCCTCATCGATCGTCTTGCTGACCGGCAGGAGCCGTACGCTCGACACATCGCGCCCTGCCCGCAGGCAGGCGCTCGCGATCCGCTCCCGGATCGCGGCAAGGTTGTGCACAAAATCTTCAACCGATGTCGCTTTGGGGTAGCGGCCGTGCTGGTCGTGCCGGGTTGGAGTATCTGATGGCAAAGCAGTGTCAACCTGCTAGCGCGCAAAGAACACTTCAAGCACCGGCCGGAAGCGGTCCATGTCGACGAGGAAGGAGTCGTGGCCCTGGATCGAGGGCAGCTCGACGAAGTGCACTTCCCGGTTGAGCGCATCGAGGCCGGTCGCAAGTTCGCGCTGTTGCGCAATCGGGAACAGGATGTCGGTATCCACGCCGACCACCAGCACACGCTCGGCGCGCACCTTGGCAAGACCCGCCGTTACTGCGCCGCCGTGCTCGGCTACGTCGAACAGGTCGCTGGCACGCGACAGGTAGAGATAGCTGTTGGCATCGAACTGACCGGTGAATTTCTGCGCATGGGCTTCGAGATAGCCTTCGACCTCGAAATCCGGCGCGAAGGCGTCACCGGCCTGGTGCTCATCGCCGATGCGTTCCCGGCCAAAGCGCTGATCCCACTCTTTGGCCGAGCGATAGGTGACCATGCCGAGCTTGCGCGCCATGCGCATGCCGGTGATCGGTCCGGCACCAGCCACATAGTTGCCATGCTCCCAGGCCGGATCACGGCGGATCATCTCGCGCTGCAGGGAGCGCATCGCAATCGAGAATGGTAGCGAGCGCGCACCCGTTGAGATCAGCGCGAGATTGCGCGTCATGCCCGGATGCGCGATGGCAAAAGCCAGCGTGGTCATGCCGCCCATCGACGGTCCAACGACCGTATGCAGCCGGCTGATGCCGAAATTTTGCACCACCAGCATCCCGGCGTTGGCGACATCCTCAAGCGTCAACACGGGGAAGTTGAGTCGGTAGGGCTGCCCGGTCAGGGGATCGACGGAAGCCGGCCCGGTAGATCCAAAGCAGCTGCCCAGCGAGTTGATGCAGATAACGAAGTAACGCCGGGTGTCGATCGGTCGCGAGGGGCCGACGATTTCTTCCCACCAGCCTGGCGAGGGATCCTCCGGCGAGGAACAGGCATGAGCCGATGGCGACATACCGGTAAAAATCAGTACTGCATTATCGCCCGCAGCATTTAGCTGACCCCAGGTTTCATAGGCGATCACCGGGCGTTCCAGCACACCACCGCGGTGCATCTCGAAGCTGCCGGGTAGCTGGAATAGTTTGCGTGCCGTGGTCACTGCCTTGGGGCCCATCGTGCAGCGGAAAGCGATGATTATGCGTGGCGATGCACGGCCGCAACCCGACCGTTTGGTTATATGGATATGGCCCGCTACCGGTAGCGCAGTCGGGCGCGATGCTTGACTTGGCGCGGGGTGAGGCGATTCCGCTTGCCGGCAAAGGGATTCTTGCCGTCGCGCAGTTCGACGCGGATCGGCGTTCCCCGCAGGCGAAATATCTTGCGGAAATATCCCATCAGGTACCGCCGGTAGTTATCCGGCATGCCAGAGGTCTGATTACCATGGATGATGATCAGCGGCGGCCGCCGGCCACCCTGGTGCGCATAGGTGAGCTTGATCCGGCTGTGATTGGCGATCGGCGTCGGATAGGCCTGCACGGCGTCTTTCAGCGCGCGGTTCAGATCTGGTGTAGGCAGTTCGCGGACTGCGGCGAGCGCCGCACGCCGGCCACTCTCAAGCAGATCAAAGACCGCCGTGCCATGCAAAGCCGAGATGAAGTGAATGTCGGCGAAATCCAGGAACGGCAAACGCCGGTCCAGATCCTCACGCACGCGCTCACGCTGATCGGTCGGCAAGTGATCCCATTTGTTGACACCGATGGCCAGCGCCCGCCCCCGCTCCAGCACGAGACCGATCAGCGACACATCCTGCTCGGTCAGGCTGTCGCGCGCATCGATCAGCACCAGTACAGCGTCGGCTTCTTCCAGCGCCTGCAGCGACTTGACGATACTGAAGCGCTCGATGACTTCGTCGACGCGCGCCTTGCGGCGGATACCGGCGGTGTCCACCAGCACCAACGCATGGCCATCGTGGGTAAAAGGCACGCGGATACTGTCGCGGGTCGTACCAGCCTGGTCGGAGGTCAGCAACCGGTCTTCACCGAGCAGACGATTGATGAGAGTGGACTTGCCGACATTGGGCCGGCCGATCACAGCGATACGCGTGCCGAGCAGCGCCGCAGTGTCGGACTGCGAGCCTGCATCTTCCCGCAACGGCAACGCAGCCAGAATGCGCTCGCCGAGCAACGCCAGGCGGTCGCCGTGGTGTGCCGAGATGGCCACCGGGTCGCCGAGGCCGAGCTCATAGAAGGCAGAGGCCAGTTCCAGCGGCGCACGGCCTTCAGCCTTGTTGATGGCAAGAATCACCGGCTTGCCGGTCTTGCGCAACCGGGCAACGATCAAGTGATCATCCGGCAAAGGCCCGGTTGCTGCTTCAACGAGAAATACGATCACGTCGGCCTCGCCGACGGCGTAAGCCACCTGGCGTTCGACCTGCAGGCTGAACGGATCGCTGGTGTTAGCCAGTCCACCGGTATCGATGACGATCGCCGCGCGGCCCTGGACAGTGGTGTAGCCGTACAAGCGATCCCGCGTCAGGCCGGGGAGATCAGCGACGAGTGCATCGCGCGTACCGGTCAGCGTATTGAACAGCGTGGACTTGCCGACATTCGGCCGGCCAACGAGCGCAAATACAGGTAGCACCTCAAGTGTTCCTGTGCGCTATTTCGTCACAACCTGGCGAAAGGCTGCGATCTCGCCACCGTCGGACTGGACGTACAGCAAGTCATTGACGACCAGCGGCGGCGAGGTCACGCGGCTGCTGTCGATCCGCACCCTGGCCTGCGGCGTGCCGGTCGCGGTATCGAAAAAGTGCACATACCCCTCGAAGTCGCCCACGACCACGGAATTCTGATACGCCGTGGGACCGGTGATATCGCGGTTCTTCAGTAACTCGTGCTTCCAGAGCTCGTTGCCGGTCTGGCGCATCAGCGCCTGCAACTCGCTGTGCGTACCGGAGATATAAACGTTCTCCAGATCCGCAGTGAGCCCGCCATAGCCGGGAACATCCTGGGCCCACAGGGTCTGCCCGGACTCCAGTGCCACCGCATTGGTCTGGCCACGATAGCCGACGACATAGAGGTCCTCACCGACCGAACGCACCGTCGCATTGATATCTGCCAGCCGCTCAATCTCGTTGCGGCCCGACGGCGGATCAAGGAGCGTATCCCAGGACGGCGTGCCGTCTGACAA
>JBATNV010000193.1:0-11558 GCA_049290495.1 Gammaproteobacteria bacterium
GTTTTGATGTCAACGCGACTGCCAGCCCGGACAGCACCAGCGGGGTACGCGAGACTACGGACTTTTCCGTCGCAGCCATCGAGTTGAAGAACGGTACGCTGAGCTATAGCGACGAAGCAGACGGCAGTCGTTATCGTATTGACGAACTGAATGTCCGTACAGGAACAATCCACGGTGATGCGCCTGTCGATCTACAGGCCTCGCTTAAAGCCACAGATCTCATCGACAACAGCCGCGGCACGCTCAGGCTGAGTGGGCTGGTAGTGCTTGGGCAAACCGGCGTGGTGTCAGCCGACGATCTCGATACAGAGATTGAAGTGCATGCCAGCGCACTCCCGGACGACGGCATACATGCCCAACTCAGGCTGAAAGATCTGGCCTTTGATCCCGATTCATCCACCGGCACGGCAGGCTCGTTTTCAGGCACAACCAGGCTGGCCAACGCCAGCTTCGACATCGACGGTAAGGGCAGCTTCGGCAAGACCACCAGACTCAGCGGTAATCTGCGCCTTGCCGGGTTCTCACCGCGCGAACTGCTGGCTCGGCTCAAACAGGGGCCACCGGAGACGACTGACCAGAACGTGCTGAAAGCGCTTTCCGGCAGCAGCGAGTGGTTCTACGAGGATCAGGCGGCAGGACTCAGGAAGATCGACCTGAAACTTGACGATACCCACATCAGCGGCGAGGTATCGCGTCAACAGCTGCCAGCAAAAAGCACACAGACGCCACGAATTCGTTTTGACCTGGGCATCGACCAGTTCAATCTCGATCGCTACCTGGGTAGCGACAGTAAAGGGGACACCTCGCCTGTCGCGGAGAACAACAAAGGCAACGCTTCGCCGACAAGGGAAGCCTCCCCTTTACGCAGCCTGAATCTTGAGGGGCGCCTGCGTATCGGCCAGCTGGTGTTCGATGGCCTGAAGCTCAGCGATACCGATATCAGTGTCAGTGCGGAGAAGGGCCGGATCAGACTCGATCCGCTCAATGCCCGTCTATATGGCGGCGAAGCACAGGGGCGGGTCAGGCTGGACGCTTCAGCTGATCCGCTGCGCATGGATATAGACCAGAAGCTCACCAGGGTCGACATGGGCGCGCTGCTGGCTGATTTCGCCGAAGTGAAAAACCTGAGCGGCACGATGAACCTGAGCCTCAAGGGCTCGTCGGCCGGCAACTCGGGCGATGCGCTGATGCATAACCTCGCTGCTGAGCTGTCTTTCGCGATGGACAAGGGTGTCTATCGCGGCATGGATGTCTGGTACGAGATCCGGCGTGCGCACGCGATACTCAAGCGCACTCCGGCACCAGCGCGCAGCGGCGCTGAAGAGACGCCGATCGATTTGCTGCGACTGAGCGGCAAACTGCGCGAGGGCACATTCAATACCGATACGCTCATCGCCGAGATCCCTTTCCTGCGGGTATCAGGCAAAGCCGCAGTCGAGGTGCAGGCGAAAACCCTGTCCAGTGAGCTGGAAGCGCTGGTCTATGAAAAGCCGGTGTTTGCCGATGGCACCAGCCTCGCCGAACTCGAAAACGTCCGGATTCCGTTTACGGTAAGCGGCCCGGTGGCCGACCCGAAGGTGCGGGTGGATCTTGGCAAGATGGTGAAAGGCGCAGCTGCCGAAACACTGAAAGAGACGGTGCGGAAGAAGCTCTTCGACAAGTTCGGCATCGGTAGCGCCCCGGACGAAGCACCGGCGCCGACGCCGAAACCGGACAGCGAGGCACCGGCTGACGCCGAACAGGCAGCGCCGGCAGCGGCGAAGAAGGAAGACCCGCTGAAGAAAGCACTTGACCGCCTGCTCAAAAAGTAAAGGGGACGCTTCCCTTATTGGAGCGGACCGTTAGGCAGTTAAGAGAGCCTTACCCGATAAGGGAAGCGTCCCCACTACCTCTTACTTCCGCTTCTTCTGGAAGCGTTCCATGAACTCGGGCGTCATGCCCTGCTCGGCAGCGAACTCGTTCATGCGTGCGAGGCTCACTTTCCCGTCACCCTTCGAGCCGGCGTATTCCTCTGTCTGGGTGGTCACCATGGTGCGCACCATGGGCGGAATCGTCATCAGTGCCTGCAGGGCATCTGGATCCCAGGCCATGCCCAGCTTGATCTCGCTGCCCTTGAAGGCATCAGGGGATTCACCGAGCTTGTGCATGGAAATGTGGCCGAGCGTGCTGTGGAAATAGTCCTGCCGATCTTCGTCACCGAGACCGATCGGCAGATTCATCTTGCGGATACGCGCTTCGCGGCCCATGTCGATCAGTTCCTCGTCGAACACCAGCGCCTTGATCTTCGCGATAACGATGCCGCTGCTCTTTTCCAGCCTGACGATTTCCTCCGCTTCGCACTCGGCGATCTGCGGACATTCCTTGATGGACGGCGGCTTGACGTGCAGTGACGGGATCATCGTGAAGCGCGTGTGTTCGAGTTCGTTGACACCCTCCGGATAGAAGCGCGCCGTTTCCATCATGTCATCAAGGTGATCAGCAGACGGACAGTTGACGACGAACTCCTTCGTATCACAGATGTTCTGAAAGGTGTGCGAGCCCTGCCGGAAGCCGACAATCATGCGCGGATTCTTCGCCATCACATCGTACTGCATGATGTGCGAATAGGGCGCAGCATTGATCTTGCCGTTCTTGTCGAGGCTGGTAATGATGGTAATGAGCTTCGGGAACAGCCAGACATCCGAATACCAGAACGGGCGGATCTTCGCTTCTTTCTTCACCGCAAGCCTCCTTCAGGCACCATGCGGACGATCCGCGAGCCGGCAGCGTTTTCAAGCAGCAGGTAAATCTCGCCCTGTGGACCGACTTCGATATCGCGAAACCGTGCCAGATCCCTGAGCAGCATTTCGGTTTTCACGACCTTGTTGTCCTTCAGTTCCATGCGCAGCAGGTCGGTGGCACGCAAGGTACCGACGATGATGTTGCGCTGCCATTTCGGGAAGGCCTTGCCGTCATAGAACACAAAGCTTGAGAGCGCCGGTGACGGCGTCATGTCCAGCACTGGAAACTCGACATCCTTTGCATCCAGCGTGATGCCGAGAGTGCGGCCAACATCCACCGGCCGGCCGTCGTAATTGATGCCGTTGGTGAACAGTGGCCAGCCATAGTTACGGCCGGCCTGCAGACGGTTAAGTTCGTCGCCACCGCGTGGGCCCATCTCGGTGGCCCACATCTCGTGCGTCCAGGGATTCCATTCCAGCCCCTGCATACTGCGATGTCCGTAGGTCCAGATGGACTTGAGTGCGCCCGGCGTGTTGACGAAGGGATTGTCGGCCGGGATCTGCCCGTCATCCCGCACCCGATGAACCTTGCCATAGGGCAGATCGAGATTCTGGATGCCCATGAACTCGAGCGGCGCCTTCATGCCGACGCTGAAGTACAGGTTGTTCTGGTCATCGAAGGCCAGGCGCCCACCGGCAGTCAGGTCTGAAGTATCGGTATAGGCCTCTTTATCCGCCTGCCAGATGATCTGCTGATCCACCCACTCACCGTCCTTGATGCGGCCACGGATGATGCGGTTCATCGATACCGGACGTCCGGTCTTGCGGCTCAGCGCATTGCAGTCAGTACAGCGGTCGGTGTGGTGGATGTAGATCCAGCCGTTTTTCGCATACTGCGGATGCAGGGCGACATCCAGCATCCAGCCGAGCCCCATGACCTGACCAAGAAATACGCTGGAATCGTCATACACCGGCGGTGTGCCGCGAATCGGTGCGGACCTCTTGCCGTCCGCGGAGATGATGAACAGCCCGCGCATGCGCTCGGTCAGCAGCAAACGTCCATCCGGCAGCAGTGCGATCGAAAAGGGCAGCGGGTCCAGGCCCTCTGCAACCGGCTCGATGCGGAAGCTGTGCTGCTCAGTGGCTATTGGCCCGGCCGGGATCGCCAGCGGAATGGCATCCCGCTTGTCGAGTATGGTGGTGCCCTGCCGCTGCTCGGCTACATAGAGCGCAAGGTTCCAGATCTGCTTCTCATCGAGCGTTTCCGACCACGCCGGCATGCCCTTGTCGGGTGCGCCGTTGGCAATGCTCAGCGCAATCTCCTTAACCGAATCACCGCGCAGCAGCTCCACGCCGACCAGTGGTTTGCCCAGTGGCGTGCCGCGCAAGTCTTCACCGTGGCAGGCACCGCACTGGTCGTTGAACTTCTTGATAAAAAGATCCTTCATCGGGATCTTGCTGAGCGCTACCCAGTCCACCTTGCCGGGATCAAAGCCCTGGGCGCGGCCGTCGATGGCTGTCAGCGCGGAAATAGCCAGCAAAATCATGGCGCATACCGTGGCGCGTCTAGTCGTTCTCATGACGAATCCTCAGTGGTGCGCCACAGGCTTTACAGTGCACGGCATCGGCATCGTGACGCTGCAGCCCGCAACCCTCACAATTGAAGCGCACCTTCGGCGTACGGATCGTGACCTGCACCAGCCGAAAAAACAGTGACACGCCACCGATCATGATGACGATCGACAACAGGCGGCCACCTGGCCCCGGCAGGACGATATCGCCATAGCCAGTCGTGGTCAGCGTCGTCACGGTAAAGTACAGGGAGTCCATGAAAGACCGAACCGTCGGCAGCCGCGCAGCGAAGCCGGCATGGACCAGGCTGCTCATGACGAAGATGAACACGAACAGGTTCGCGACGGCTTTCGTCGACTCGGCAAACTGCGTGTTGACCCACCGGCCACCGCCGATGATGCGCCAGAACGCATCACCATGAACGAGTGAATAGGCGCGCAGGATGCGCAGGAAGCCGAGATTTGCAGCGTAGACCGGAATCACCAGCGAGATCAGCACTGCAAAATCCGCCCACACCAGCGGCCGCCGGATCCAGCGGCGCAGATTGCCGTAACACCAGCCCCGCGCCAGAAGATCAAGCGCCAGCACGGCCGCAATACAGTAGTCGATGATGAGAAACAGGGTGCCATGCTCGAGAAATGGCGACGCCATGAAGAAAGCGATCAGGACGATATCAAGTACCAGCATGAAACCCTGAAAGCGAACGCCGGCAGGGCTGGCACTGTAGTAGAGATCATGGACAAACCTGCGGCGCTGTCGCCAGGAAGAGCCAATGGACTGATCGGTGGTCACACGGAATTCCTCACATCATGCCCTCGTCAACATATAGGTACCCGTCGGAGTTCGCCACCCTGTCCGCCTCTGCCCGGCCTCCATTTTAGCCAGACCAGGGACGCAGCCGAAGCGCCGGCTGACGCGGCGCGCCGGCTTCTGGCAACATGGCGGAAACCCGACAAGAGGGCCTGACCTTGCCGAACGCGCATGCCGTTGCCGTGCTGATCGTCACGATCCTCGTGTTCTACCTGTACACGCGCAGCTGGATCCGCATGGAGCTGGTGTCGCTGCTGCTGCTCGCCGCACTGCTGTCGATTTTCTATGTATTTCCGTACGTAACATCGCAGGCCCGGATCACCGAAACGGTAGTTCTGCAGTCTTTTGGTCATCCGGCGCTGGTCGCGATCTGCTCCCTGATGGTCCTCGGCCGGGGGCTCACCATGACCGGTGCGCTCGAACCGGTGGTACGCATTCTGGCAAAAGTCTGGGCTCTTAGCCGCTGGCTGGGCCTGCTGCTCACCCTGATTCTGGCCGCAGTCGCCAGCGGCTTTATCAACGACACACCGGTGCTGGTGCTCATGCTGCCGATGTTGCTGAGCCTTGCGGAGCGCACCGGTTACCCTGCATCCAAAACCCTCATGCCAGTGAACTTTGCGATCCTGACCGGCGGCATGCTCACCAGCATCGGCACCTCGACAAATCTCCTGGTCCTGTCGATCGCCACGGACCTCGGCATGAAGCCGATGGGGCTGTTTGACTTCACGTCGATCACTGCCATCGCGCTGCTGGTCGCGATGCCCTACCTCTGGCTGATCGCACCGCGCCTGCTGCCAGGGACATTGGGAGAAAGCAAACAGCTGCGGCGGCAGTTTGAGGCGCGCATCGTGGTCGGCGCCGAACATGACCGCCTGGTCGGACGCACGATCGATGAACTCACCAAAACGCTAGGCAAAGCGCTGCCACTGGTAGAAATCATTCGCAACCGGCACCCGGTCGACAAGAGCACGATCGAACAGATCGATGTGGGTGACGTATTGATCCTGCGTGATACGCCGGCCGGTTTGCGGGAAATTGCTGCGGTTCTGCGCGTGGACCTGTTCGACCGCTACGGTGAAGGACGCTTTGCCGGCGTCGACGCACCGAACGGCGATGTCAGCCTCACCGAGGTCGTCATCGGCTCGGATTCCGGTCTCATCGGGCGCACCCTGTCTGGCGCCAGCTTTTCGGAGCAGTTCAGCGTCGTAGTAGTTGGCGTGATGCGCGGAACCGAGCAGATCCTGCGCGACGGCCGGCCCATCGGCGAGGTGCCGTTGGCGCCGGGTGACGTGCTGCTGGTACAGGGCGAGAACAAGCGCCTGGAAGCACTCAAGAGCGAGCCACACCTGCTGATGCTGGACAGCAGCCTGCAGTTGCCACGCTCGCCGCTGGCATGGCGCGCACTGCTGATCATGCTGCTGGTCATCATCGCTGCAGCGACGAAAATCCTGCCCATTCATGTCGCCGCATTTTTCGGTGTGATCGCAATGCTGGTGACCCAGTGCGTCAAGCTGGAGGGACTCGGTTCAGCGCTGAGTCCGGCCGTCATACTCCTGGTTGCGTCGAGCATCGCGCTGGGCTCGACCCTGGTCAGTACGGGTGCTGCCGACTGGATCGCGACCGGCGTTTCATTCATGGTCGAACGGGCGTCTCCGTCGGTGCAGCTCGCGATTTTCATGGCTTTCTCGGCAGTGCTCACCAACTTCGTGTCGAACAGTGCGGCGGCGGCAGTCGGCACACCCATCGCTGTCGCCACGGCAGCACAACTCGGTTCGCCGCTTGAGCCCTTCGTGCTCGCAATCCTGTTCGGTGCCAATCTGAGCTTTGCGACGCCGATGGCTTATCAGACCAATCTGCTGGTGATGAATGCTGCCGGCTACAAGTTTGGCGACTTTCTGCGTGCCGGCCTGCCACTGGTCGCACTCATGCTGGTCACGCTGTCCATTCTGCTTGCGCAGCGCTACGGGCTCTGATTAGCTGTACCCGACAGATGAGCACGGAGCGGGCACATGGGCAGCAAGAAGAACGGCAAACAGGGAAAGAGCGGGCAACCACTGAAGGTTGTGGGACGCAATGGTGCTATACGCCCGGCACGGCGCAAGAAGGGCACAAACGGAGGAGATCCGGCGGACGGATCAGATCCGGTCAGCTTTCCGGTAGTGGTCGAATTCGTACGGGGTAGCCCGACGCCGGGACCCGCGAGCCTCAAGAACATGTATCAGTGCGCCCGCTGGCTGGCCCGGCATCGTACGGAATGCGTGACAGTGGTCGGCCATGCCAACGATCGCGGCTGGACCAAAGGAGCCAAAGCCCTGGCTGGCGCACGGGTCGCAGCCGTAGCTGATCTGCTGGTCCTGCTGGGCGCAAAGCCGGTCCAGCTCATTCCGATCTCTGCGGCCCGGCTGCATTCAGTACCAGTGGGCTCCACGCTCGGTGAGCGACGACAACATCGGGTGGTGGTTATCTTTCATCACGAGTCACCAAAGACCCGTCTGCGCCAAGCGCTGCGCCGGGCAACCGGTCCTTAAGCACAGTGGAACACTTTTGAAGCTTTCAGACATCTTCCGTCGTCACCTGCACACCATCGATGAGCAGGGCGAAACCACTATCGTGGCCGTACCAGCTCGCTTTCCCTTCGAGCTAGTCGGCGTGCCGATACCCTTCATCTGAACGGCGCTCAAGGGCATTGAGAAACAATGCCAGGAACGCGGGATTACGGAGGTAGACCGTGAATTTGTATTGGGGCTGCAAAAAAAGAGCGTGACGGCTAATGAACACAACAGAAAAAAACACTGCCCGACTGAAGATTCGCGAAGCCAGCCTTGAGGATGTGCCCGCTGTCAGCAGGCTCGTGGAACGCGTGTATCCTGGTATGCCGCCATATCCCGATGCGATGCTGCGTGGGCAAATCAATGCTTTTCCGGAAGGCGTGTGGGTTGCAGAGCTCGGTGATGATATTGTTGGCTACTGCGCCACCATTCGTTTGAAGGAAGACAGGGCGCTCGGTGAGCACACCTGGCGGACAGTAACCGGTGGCGGCTACGGCTCGACGCACGATGCGACCGGTGAGTACCTGTATGGCTACGAGGTTTGCGTAGATCCGCAAATGCGTCGCTACCGCATCGGGCAGCGCTTCTACCGTGAACGTCGACGCCTGGCTGAATATCAGCGCCTCAAGGGCATCGTCATCGCTGGACGCATTCCCAGCTACTCCCGTAACGCACGCCGCTTCGACGGGCCTGAAGCCTACGTCGAAGCTGTACGTAACAAGCAGGTTAACGATCCGGTACTCGGTTTCCAGATTCGTATGGGCTTCGAACCTGTCCGGGTGCTGCGCGACTATCTGCCGATGGACCGCGAGTCCGGCGGCAACGCGGTACAGCTGGTCTGGTACAACCCGCAGTACTCCCCGGCACCTGTTGCAACCGCAAAGCGGCCAAAACCGTTCCAGCGCGCAGCGCTCAACCGCGTGCGTGTAGCCACCGTGCAGTACAAGCAGCGGCGCATCACTTCCTTTGACGAATTCCGGAAGATGGTGACCTACTTCGTCGACGTCACTGGTGACTATGGCGCGGACTTCGTGGTCTTTCCGGAACTGTTCACACTACAGCTCCTGTCGCTGGAGAGTGAGGAGCTGAAGCCGCACGAGTCGATCGCCACCATCGCACGCCACGAGGAAGCGATCATCTCGATGTTCAGCGAACTCGCGGTGCGCTACAACATCAACATCATCGGCGGCTCGACGCCGGCACTGCGCGGCGACAGCATCCGCAATGTCTGCCATGTGTTTCGCCGCGACGGCACGCTCGCGATGCAGGAGAAGATCCATCCGACGCCCAACGAGCGTTACTGGTGGAATGTCGAGGGTGGCGACGAACTCAATCTGATCGACACCGACTGCGGTCCGATCGGCGTACTGATCTGCTACGACGCGGAGTTCCCCGAACTGTCACGCCACCTGGTGGATCAAGGCATCAATATCCTGTTCGTACCCTTCTTGACCGACGAAAGGCAGAGCTACTGCCGGGTGCGCTACTGTGCCCAGGCGCGTGCGGTCGAGAACCAGATCTACGTCGTCATGTCAGGCAGCTGCGGCAATCTGCCCAACGTCAAGAACATCGACATCCACTACGCACAGAGCTGCATCCTGACACCCTGTGACTTCCCATTCTCGCGCGATGGCATTGCAGCAGACACCACACCGAATGTGGAAATGGTGGCCTTTGCCGACCTCAGCCTGCGTGCGCTGCGCGAGGCGCGGCAAACCGGCACCGTTCTGAACCTGAAAGACCGCCGCCATGATCTGTACAGCGTCGCCTGGCATGGTAAGGTTAAACACAGCAGCTGAAATGCCCCGTAATGGGCATCCGATCAACACAGAACAAGGAGAACAAACCATGTCAGTGACACTCCCCGCATTGCCCTATGCAGTCGATGCACTCGAACCCCACTACTCCACCGAAAATCTCCAGCTGCATCACGGCAAGCACCATGCAGCCTATGTCAACAAGCTCAACGAACTGCAGCCGGACGCCAGCGATGCCAAGCTCGAAGCGCTGGTAAAAACCAGCGTCGGCGGCGTGTTCAACCAAGCGGCACAGATCTGGAACCACACTTTTTTCTGGCACAGCATGAAGCCGAAGGGTGGCGGCAAGCCGTCCGGTGCGCTGGCCGCAGCCATCGACAGCGATTTCGGCAGCTATGACAACTTCCGCAAGGAATTCATCAGCGCCGGTGTGGGCCAGTTTGGTTCAGGCTGGGTGTGGCTGGTGCTTGCGGAGGGCAAGCTGAAGATCGTCACCACGGCCAATGCAGATACACCGGTCAAGGGCAGCGCGAAGCCGATCATCACCGCCGATGTGTGGGAACACGCCTACTATCCGACCTACAAGAATCTCCGCCAGAAGTTTCTCGAAGTCTTTCTCGACAATCTGGTGAACTGGGACTTTGCAGCGACGAATTACGGCCAGAAGTAATCCCGCAGCAGGTCACACACCCAACCGGGCCCGTAGCTGAAAAACCTTCAGCTACGGGCTTTTGCTAATTGGAACCGTCGCCAGGCCCCGTGCAACATCGGCAGCAAAATCCGCGACGGTTCCGCTGAGCGCTGCGGCACTGGCTTCGGGCTTCAGAGGCAGTGCGACCGCTCGCTTGTAGGTGCTTTGCCGGGGCGGAACCACGACCTTGCTCTGCTCGTCAGAGGCATACCACTGAACGACGAGCATCGCCTGGCCTCCGGTATCTACGTCAAATCGCGACACTCGCGCTAGCACGCGGAAATCCACCGGCAATTGCTGCGGCACCGGCACAGCGATGACATGCCCGGTGCCCGCAGCAACGATGAGATCGTCGGTAAAGGTGCTGATAAACGCTGCGTCGAGCGGTTCCGCCCAGCGCTGAAACTCCAGAAACCTGATCTCACCGCCAGTGCCACGGATGGCCATCTGCGGCCGGTCAAGGTATTCCGGCAAGTCGAAGGGACCGACGAAGATGCGCCGGCCAGCGAGTGGTGGCGTTGCCGGCGCAACTGCATCGGCACTCAGGGTATAGAAGCGTGCCGGCGCCGATGTGCCGCAGCCATACAGGCCAGCAATCGCTGTGAGCAGGACGATACAGCGCAGGGTCAGACGGCAATCAGGCTTCACGGGCTTTCCTCCTGGTCCGGTTTACCCCGGATAAGCGCTTCGGGCTGAAGCGCCAGATAGTCAGCCAGCAGCCGCAGGCTGCGCGCCGCCCGCTGCACCTCGTTCAGGGTACGGCCCAACTCAACCTTGGCCGCACCTTCCTGGCTCAGCAAGCCCTCGGCCTCCTGCAGTACAGCCGAGGTACGCTCCAGCGCTGTGTTCAGCGAAGCCAGCGCCTGACGCGTATCACTGGCCAGCGGGTCCAGTTTCGCCACCGCTTGCCGCGTTTCATCCAGCGTTGCAGTAAGGGAATTAGTCGCGCGGCGCAAGTCTGCTGGTAGTGCCTGGGTATCAGGAGAATTTGCCAGCTTGTTCAGGCCCGCCAGGGCAGCGTCGAGATCTGGTGAATTTGCCAGGCGGTTCAGGCCGGTGAGCAGGCCCTGGACGTCGGCAATCAGCTGATCGGAGTCCACCTTGTCGCTCATGGCCTTGGCAAAGCGCTGCAGACGCTCGAGGACCTGCTGGATATCCGACGGCACGCTGGGGATCTCCGGGTATCGTGGCTTCACACCACGAAACACGGCCGGCAGTGTCGGGTAAAAATCCAGCTGTATCAGCAACTGCCCGGTGACGAAGCTCTCGGTCTCCAGCTTGGTCCGCAGGCCACGCTTGATCAGTTCCTCTATAAGTTGGCTATGTCCGGCGCGGGCGAAGCTGACCAGCTCGCCTTCAGGCGACATGACCTTGAACGAGTCGGGCAGGATCTGGAAAGTCACGGGGATACCGAAACGGTCTACGTTGGGGTCTGTCACGGCCTCGATATTCGTGACAT
>JBATNV010000194.1:0-25460 GCA_049290495.1 Gammaproteobacteria bacterium
CCCATGTGCGGAACGCCGGGAATGGCTGACATATCGGTACCAACCTCCACTGCCGCACCGCTGTCCAGCCGCGTGTAGCGCAGCTCGCCTTGAGTCAGCGGCTGATTGAAGTACAGCTTGTTGCGCCGGTTGAACTGGCCGGCGAGACCACGAAAGCCGGTGTCGGCCGTGGCACCGGTAATCAGCGTGGTCACACCGGCGATCACACCGGCTACACCGGCATCGTGGGCCTCGACGAGGTCCACGCGGATCTCGCCGCGTACCGGCAGCTTACCGCCGTACAGCGCGGCCAGTGCCGTGCGCGTCATCAGGAAGGCGGACGCGACTGTGGGGCAACTGTGGCCGGCATAGCGGACAGCATCAGCGTAGTGGTACTCGAGGACACCATCGACAGCGGCGCCCAGGAAGTCGGCTAGCGGATCGCGCAGTACGATCGTTGGCGCGCGATCAAAGAAATCCGGAAAAACAGTTGCAGGCATGGCAAGGCTCCCGAGCACGGTTGATTATGGCGACGACAGTTGGCGCTGCAGGGCGAAAGCACCGCGTAACTCGCCCGCTGCATAACCGATGGCTGCATCGTGCGGATAGTCGCGCTCAAGCGCAGTACGCAGTGCCGGCGGCTGGTCCTCGCGCGCCCCATGGCAAGCGAGGCACTGCGGCGCCATGACGATGGCCTTCATATAACGCACAGTCTGGCCCTGCGGGCCATCTATGACCGCCAGCGTATCGACCCGGTTTACCGCCTCACCGTCCTGCAATCGCTGCTGGAATTGCGCCAACTCGCGCTGCTCCCAGGCATCAGGCATACCGGTCAGCGGATTGCGCACGCGGGTACCGACACGCTTCACCTGCCAGCCACTCCCGCGCGACAGGCGACTCGCGATGGCTGGCGCCTCGTCCCGGCAGACAGAGATGGCATTGACCGGGCCACCGGCCTGCATCGCCGCCTGAAGTTTTCCGGCCAGTTCCTGCTGAAACTGTGCAGCCAGCGCCGCTGGCTCCGCAATACCGCCGGCTGCCCATCCCGGATGGGAAAAATATCGTGGGTACTGGTCGATGGCGTTCTGGATACGCGCCAGTCCCTCGGCAGACGGCGGTTCACCGACAAGCTCTGCAGCGCCCTGCAACAGGTCAGCGATCAACACATGCAGTGCCGCATCGGCCTCCGGCTCAAGCTTGCAGTTGCGGATCAGTTCATCGACCTGATGACGTACTCCGTCGGCGAGCGCTCGCGCATCTGCCGGGGTCAAGGAGGCGCCGGACGCAACCGTCGCCTGCGGCACCGCAATCAGATTGCGGATCTGTTCCATGCCAGCGCGCAGTGGCGCATCGGTCGCCCACTTTTCGCCATGCTCACGTATCAGCACACCGGCATCTGCATCGTCGTGCTCATGCTGATGCTGCGCGAAACTGCTCACTGGTGCGACCAGCAGCACCCCCGCCAGCAGCAGCCCCCTCAGCACCCACCTGCCTGTTCTTTGCTGCATGACGATTACCCTCCGGTCTATACGGCTGATGCCTGGCAGCATCGGTCACAACAGATGCGCCACCTTCCTGGTCGAGGATGCCACGTTCGACGCGCTTGTGAAAATGCTGCCTGAACGGATCAACCTTAGCTCATTCCGCAGGCAGACCAAGTATGGCAGCCGCAATCATCAGCGCCGTGAGCAAGGCAAATCCGGCTGTGCGCAGCCTCCAGCCATTGCGCAGGTAACTGAATCGCGCTGCCAGCGCGCATTGCAGGGCGTAGTAGCAGGCGAAAGCGCGTGAGGCGTAGCTGATGATTGCAAAAATATCCACCGTCCATGTCATCGCCACGCCCAGCACTGCAAGTCCCACATAGGCAAGGCGCGAGGGAACCTTGCCGCGACTCATCTCCTGCACCAGGCCTCCGCAACCATTGGTATCGGCCACCGCCGCACTGAACTGCGCAGCCAGCGCGGCGAGCACGAGCAACATCGGCAGCAGAGTCGCAACGGGTGCGGTCATCGCGATGACGGCGGTTTCCTTCAGGGGCACGGTCGACGCGTCGAAGGAGACACCGGCAAAACCGATATAAGCCACGTAGATCGCGGTCGACAGCCACTGCGCATACCGCATGGTGCGGATACGTGTGTCGGCATCATGGGCTTCGCGCAGATAACGCGAGGTCTCGAAGCCCTGCACCGTAATGATCAGCCCGAGGGCCATACGCAGGGAATTACCGCTTAAATGCCCGCTGGCCGATTGCAGGGCGCCGCGATCGAAGAGCCCCCAGGCGTAATACGCCATGCCCACCAGCATGCCCAGGATGACCGCGAGCTTGATCGCAACGGTGAGCGATTCCGCACGCTCCAGGCCCGTAAGGCCGCGGAGCCAGCCGATGATCGCGATCACAGCCAGCGTGACGCTGGTCAGCAACTTGCCTGCAAAGGGCGAGTCGGGCAGCACCAGACTCAGTGCAAACGCACCGAAAAGGTTGAGGTAGTAGCAGACCGAAATCACGTAAGCGAAGGCGAGCGCCCACGACGAGATACGCTCCAGTTTGAGTACAAGCCTGTCATGGGGCTGAAAACGCGCACGAATCTGGCCGATGTTCCAGCGAATCGCTGCACCGATGAGATAAGCCATACCGCACAACGCCGCCATCACGAAAACGGCGTGCGTACCGAACTCGCGCACCAGCAGCGGAGCGAGGACCAGGAAGCCACTGCCGATAATCGAGGCCAGCGGTGTGACCGTCGCGCGCCAGAGTGGCGAACGCAAGGTGCGCGGACGCAGCAGCACGAATCCGCCGAGCAGTGCAAAGACCAGCACCAAAGCGTTCGCAGTCATCGGGTATCAGCTGTTATTCTGTGCAGCAGTGGCAACTCCTGAAGAGAACGATACGCTGGTCGTTGGCGCCGCCCAGCTCATACTGTCCGAAAAGCGCACGCTGCTGTCGCTGATGCGCACCGGCATCGCGGTTTTTGCGCTGCCACTTGCCACCATCAGCGCCTTGATCGCCACCTCTGAGTACTACGATCCCGGCAAGGTGCTGCATCTCTTCATCCCGGTCATGTTAATCAACGCCGGTCTGGTGATCCTGGGTGTCTGGCTGATCGTTCGCGCCATTCGCGGCGTACATCACACCGACCGACTGCTCGCGGAGCTGAAGCGCTCGCATCCATCGCTGGTGCCCTGGCTCGACCAGGTCGACTAGACCGCTGACTGGTTTCGCGGTGGGTACAGCGGCGGCAAGCCGTCCTGACCTGCACTCGTCCGTTCGGCGATAAATTGCGGGCCTGCTCGAAATGCCTGGCGCAGCTGCTCGAGGGTTTGCTGTCTGTCGTTGCCGCTACTGGCCCACAAACTCCGCTCCAGCGCCTCGACAGCAGCGCGTTGTTGCGGATCACTCAACTTCGCTTGCAGTACACCGAGGGTCGCACACGCTGGTGAAGTCGTGGCGCGTAGCGCGGCAGCAATCTGGCGCAGCTCACCGCGGCTGAGTGCGCGCTGCAAGTCAGGTGCGGAATCTGCTATCGGCGTGCCGGGTGGCTGTACAGCGGTGACTGCAGATACAGGCCTCCGGCCGCGGCGCCAACCCCAGGCCAGTGTCAGAGCGAGGCCCAGGCCGAGCGCGGCAGTCGCGGCCTGCCACAGGCGCAGGGCCTGAACGTCATCGGCTGCGGCGCTGCTTGCAGCGATTTTATTTGCGTGTCCGTCAGGCGCGGCAACTGTGGGTAGCGTAGACACCGGCGAAGCCGGCGCAGCCAGGGGCGGTGTGCTGCTGCCCGGCTGGCTGACGACACCGGGTGTGACATTGACCGCCATTCCCGGCACCGTCCCGGTCGCAGCCTGATCAGTCTTCGCGCTCCAGTAGTTCACACTCATGTCCGGCACTTGCAGCTTGCCCACGTGCGCGGGTACCACTGCAAAGCGACGCGTCACCGTCGCTTCGGGGCGGCCATCGACGATGTCATCGCTGCTCTGCTGCGGCTCCGGAAAAACCTGCGCGCCGGGTACCGCCGGGAGTTGCAGTTCAGGCAGCTGGGAAGCCGTTGCGCCCTCGGCAAACAGCTTGTACTCCAGCATCAGCGGCTCGCCGGCGCGTACTTCGCCGGCGACATCTGCACGCGTAAGGCTGAGGCGGTCGACGACCAGCCAGGGCGTGGGCGCAGCCGCCGGCAGCGGCTGCACATCAAGCGTTTCCTGCCTGCCGACCTGGCTGACCGGAGCGAGACTATTGAAGAAGCCGATGCCGTTGCTGCTGCGCGCGCGGCCGCTAAAGCGCGGCGGCGGCAGCGTCATCGGACCGCTCTTTTCTGGCGTCAGCAGGTAGTGGCGTTCGAGTACCCGGAAGCGCTGGCCATCGATGAACTGCTCGGTTGTCTGATCCTTGCCAACCTGCTCGAGACTGGCATTGTCTGGCGCATTGACGTCGACCTGTCCTTCCACGAGCGCCACCGCGTAGTACAGGCGCACGGTGTAGCTAACGACTTGCTGTACATAGGGATCGTGCGTCGCCAGTTCAGACTCGAAATAGATCTGATCGCCTCGCTGTGCCGAGCCCGGAGTCGCAGGAGTTACGGCAAGCGTAATCGCCTGCGTCGCGCCGTTACCGACCTTGAGCGGAGGAATGGTGTAAACGCCGGAGGCACGTGGTTCAAGGATGACCTCATAGCTGATGTGCGACTCGGTGTGCCAGTTCTGCAGGGTCATGCTGGTACTGCTGGACTGGCCGCGGAGATCGAAGTCCTTTTGCAAGGCGCTGAAGTCCGGCGCCATGTTTCCGTCGCCATCCGCCTCCACATGCAGCGTGGTACTTTCACCGAGTGCGATGCGCTCCGGCTGCAGCCAGGCGCGCGGTGTCGCCGCCGACACGCTGACGCCTGCCAGCAGCAGGCAGAGTGATGCGCCCAGGCGCATGCAGCAGGCGGCACGGCCCTTCATGGCACTTCTCCCTTTTCCTGGCGCCGCTCGTATTCGAGCGCGAACTTCCAGCGCAGCAGGCCACCCGGATCATCGGGTACACGCCGCAACCACTGCTGCAGCGCCTGTTGATGCTCGGACCTCTCACGATCTTCGGCGCTCAGCCCGGCAGCCGCCTTCGCGGTCTGGTCTGGCTGGCTGCTTTGCTCACGTCCGGACTGGCGCGCCAGCGCCTCCTGCATTTCGCGCTTTGCCGCTGCGTTGGCTTCACGTTGCGCGTCGGCCGACACAGCCGGTTTGGCTTCGGGCGCCTGATCCTGCTGACCCTGATCCATTTTGCTGTTGTCTTGCTGGTTCGCGCCTTGCTGGCTGTCGTCGGGTTTGCCCTGGCCGTGCTTTTCCTGCTGACTCTCGCCCGGCTTGTCCTGCGCTGTGTTCTGATTCTGCTGAGTCTGACCCTGCTGATCCTGATCCTGTTTAGCCTGACCCTGCTTGTCCTGACCCTGCTGACTCTCGCCCTGCTTGCCTTGGTCTGATTTGTCCTGATCCTGCTTGCCCTGTTGGTCCTGCTTCGGCGGCTTCCGCTGCTTCAACGCATCCTCCACGGTTTTGCGGTTGGCGAGCGCATCAGCCATGTCCGGTTCTTGTGCGAGTGCCTTGTCATAGGCGGCGAGCGCCGTCTCGTAGTCGCCGGCCATGGCGAGCGCGTTGCCACGGTTGTACTGCGCGTCCGCGTTGTCGCCAGTGGCGAAGTCCTGAGCCGCAGCCGCGTAGTCCTTGCTGCGATACGCAGCTGCACCGCGCAAGGACGGGTCGGGTGCCAGTGCGCGCGCCTGCGCGAGATCGCCTGATGCAAGCGCAGCGCGGGCGCGCTGATCCCTGCGCTGCCACAACTGTTGCCAGGCGGAATACCAGGCCGAGGGCGACGATGCTGGCGTTGACGCATCAGCGGCCGGGCTGGCCAGGGCAGGCGTTGCAGCTTCTGCCGGTACCGGCTGCCACAGGACCGCCAGCGTCAGTATCAATGGCAACATCGCCAGCGCCTGCTGCCGACGAAAACCGAGCAGCGCCAGCGGCAACAGCAAGAGGACCAGCCAGTAGCCATCGTCACTGCGTTGCATGGCCATCGCGGCGTTCGCCGCAGCCTCGCCATCCGGACCCGCGCTGCCGGGATTTATCGCCTGACTGGCAGGACCCTGCGGATCAAGCACGCCGAGTGCATCGAGATCGCGGCCATCAACGGTCAGCGCAACTGCCGTGCCTCCACCGCGCGCTGCGAGCGCACGCAAGCTGCCGAGATCAAGGCGCGCCAGTTGCACCTGGCCGCTCGCATCGCTGACAAAGCCGCTGGCGCTGGTCATCGGCGCACCACTTGCCGTACCAACACCGAGCGCCGACACGCGAAAACCCTGCGCGCGCGCCTGCGCGGCCGCCGCTTCCGCCTGGGCATCTGCGTGGTCCGTAACCAGCAGGATGTCGCCGCGCTCAAAACCCGCGCTCTTCATGATGCTCACGGCATGCTCGATGGCGCGATCGGCACGCTGGCCATCGAGCGGCATGAGATCAGGCGTCAGGCTGTCGATCACGACCTCTGCCGTCGCTGCATCACGCGTCATTGGCGCAGCGGTGAACGCATCGCCAGCCCAGGCGACCAGGCCGACTTCGCCACCACGTCGTTGCCTGAGCAGTGCACTGATTTTCGCGCGTGCCTGCAGCAGACGCGAGGGCGCGAGATCAGCAGCCAGCATGGCCGAAGAAAGGTCCATCGCGATTACCAGCGGTGCCTTCAGCTGCCACAGCGGTGCCTTCTGCTGCTGCCACGAGGGCCCGGCCAGCGCGATGATGGCGATTGCCGCACCCAGTGGAATCAGCCAGGAACGTAGTGAGGCCGGATCCTTGCCGTTCGTCTCGATCAGGTGCGGCAGCAGATGCGGGTCGACCGCCTGCTGCCAGGCGTTTCGCTCGCCACGCCGGACACGCTGCAGGATAAACAGTGCGGGCACGACCAGCAGCGCGGCCAGCCACCAGGGACGCAGGAAAATAAAGTCGGCACTCATTGGCTGCTACTCACGGGCGCCCGGGCGCCAAAGCGGACATGACGCCGCGCGAAACCCAAGGCCGCAACGGCCAGCGCAAGCGCCAGCGGCAATGGATAACGCTCGATACGCAGACGCTGTATTTGACCCGGCCTGGGCGACGGTTCGATGCGATCCAGCTCGGCGTAGATACCAGCCAGTTCATCGGTATCGCGAGCGCGGAAGTAACGACCGCCGGTCTTCGCGGCGATCGAGCGCAGCGCTGCCTCATCGATCTCCGCAGCTTGCTGGAGCCGCAAGCCGAACATGCCCAGCTCTTGTTGCTCACCGCCGAAGCCGATGGTGTGGACGCGAACCTTTGCATCGACCGCGAGTTGCGTGGCCTGCTCCGGTGAAACCGCGCCGGCTGTATTGACGCCATCGGTCAGCAGGATCAGCACACGTTGTGCCTGGTCACCGCCGGCATCCCGGCTCAACCGCTTCACTGTCAGTGCAATCGCATCGCCGATTGCCGTCTGCGCGCCAGCCAGGCCGACCACGCTGTCGTCGAGCTGCTGGCGAACCGCTTCACGATCTGTGGTGAGCGGCGTGACGGCGTAGGCGCGCTCACCAAACAACAGCAAGCCCACACGGTCGCCCACACGCTGATCCAGAAAGTCGCCGAGTACCGCTTTCACCGCCGTAAGACGATCGACGGTATAGGCGCCGAGACGCATGTCCTCGGTGCCCATGCTCTGCGACAGATCGACTGCCAGCAACAGATCGCGGCCTGTCTCCGGTGGCTGAACGGCAGGACCCAGCTGCTGTGGCCTGGCAGCCGCCACGCAGAGCAACGCCCAGGCCAGTAACGAGAGCAGCGGCCAGCGCATGCCGGGCGCACGATCGGCCTGCGTCTGCAGCGCGCGGACCTCGTCGCCAAAGGGAACGCGCAGCGCCGCTTCGAGTCCGGTGCGAACCGCCGGCAGCAGGCGCGCCGCGAGCCAGGGGAGCGGCAAAGCCAGCAACAGCCACGGCCACGCAAATACCAGGTTCGCGTAAGCCTCGCTCATGGAGAAGTCACCAGGCTCTGAAAGCGCGCTCGCGCGACGTCGATCAGCGCCTCCACTGCGGCTGGATTGATCTGCGGCTGATACGGTCCGTTGAGCAAAACACGCCAGCTGTCTGTTGCCGGCGATGGCTGGTCATCGACCTGATCGAGGAAACGCAGCCAGTCCTCGCCTTGCAGGTTAGCAGCGCGCGGATCGCGCAGGCGGGCCGCGCGGCGAAGCAGCTGCGAAATGGCGGCCAGCCGCGCGCCGGGCTCAGTGATCCCGGCCGCTGCATCAAACTCGGCCATCAAGCGGGCGAGGCGACGGCGTGCGCGCACGCGATGCCATAGCCAGCGCGCCAGCAACACCGCAGCGATGAGCAGCAGGACCGCCAGCAGCCACCAGCCGGGTGCCGGCGGCCACCAGGAGGGTTCCGGCGGCAAATGGATATCGCGCAGCTGCAGCTGGGTATTCATGCTGCCTCCCGCCGTCGCGGCAGCAGCGCAGCGAGTACCTGCTCAGGCGCCTGGTCGGTACGGATCGTGAGCGTCCGCCAACCGAGACGCCTGAGGCGCTCTTGCGTGAGGCTGAAACGTTCCGCGAAGGCGTGGTTCCAGCGCTCGCGGCCGGCACGATCGGCGAGATCGAGTTCGATATGCGCGCCACTGGCTGCGAAGGCGAGCTGTGCCTGCGGTGGTGCCAGCTCCAACGGGTCTACGAGCAGCACGGCGATTGCGTCGTGATGCGCCGACAGCGCGGACAGCCGCGCATCGGCCACCACCTCGATACTGCGTGGATCCGCGAGCGCCAGGATGCGCGAACCTGGCTTGCTGAGTTTGCGCACGGCCTGCAGCGCGAAGTCGAGACCGGCATCGTCGCCAGGCGGCTCTGCATACCAGCGCGCCAGCGCATCGAGCACACGCAGCGCACCACGAGCACCACCAGTCGGCGGCCGTGGTGCTTCGCTGCGCGTGCCGCGCAAGGCCGCGATTCGATCACCACTGCGCTGTGCTGCCCACGCAGCAAGCGCGCCCACGCGAGCGGCCTGCACGGATTTAAAACACTGGCGCGTACCGAAATACAGCGTCGGCGCCGTGTCCGCGACGATGAAGCTGACGCGGTCGCGCTCAGCATGGAAAACCTTGGTGTGTGCACGACCAGTGCGCGCGGTAACGCGCCAGTCGATATGCCGCGCGTCGTCGCCCTGCACATAGAGTCGTGATTCGGCATAGTCCATCCCGCGCCCACGCAAGGGCGAAAGCGCCGGGCCGTCCTGCGGCGCACTGCCGCGCTGTGGCGGCGGCCATGCCAGGACCCTGGCGCGCAAGGCGATCAGCTCGGCCAGCGCAGGCCGGATGCCATAGCCCTCAGGCTGCAGTGGTTCCCGTGCCATCGCTTCGTCCGGTCACGGCAGCGGCACGTGCTTGAGCACTTCGTCCACGAGCCGCGGGCCATCCCAGCCCTCCGCGGTGGCCTCGTAACTGGGAAGCACGCGATGACCAAGCACATCCCTGGCAACCGCGTGTACATCCTCCGGCGTCACAAAGTCCCGCCCAGCCAGCCAGGCACGTGCGCGTGCGCAGCGCTCCAGCGCGATCGAGCCACGCGGGCTCGCGCCCCAGGCGATGCGTCTTGCGAGCGTCTTGTCGTAGGGGCTGGCATCGCGCGTCGCGAGCACGAGTTCAACGACGTACTGCTCAAGCGCAGCGGCAAAATGCACGTCGAGAATCGCCGTGCGTGCAGCGAACACCTCCGCCTGTGTCAGGCGTTGCGGAACCGCCGGTGCGGCCAGCAAGGCATCGCGCGCCTGGTTGCGCACCAGCCGCAGGATCTCCATTTCGGCGCCAGCATCCGGATAGCCGACCCGCACCAGCATCAGGAAGCGGTCGAGTTGCGCCTCGGGCAAGGGATAGGTGCCTTCCTGCTCGATCGGATTCTGCGTGGCCATCACCAGGAACAGTTTCGGCAATGGATAGGTTCTTCCGCCCACCGTGATCTGTCTTTCGCCCATCGCCTCCAGCAATGCGGACTGCACCTTCGCCGGTGCGCGGTTGATCTCGTCGGCGAGTAGCAGGTTGTGAAACAGCGGTCCCGGCTGAAATTCAAAGCGCGCCTCCTGCTGCCGCCAGATGTCGGTACCGGTGAGATCCGAGGGCAACAGGTCCGGCGTGAACTGCAGGCGCTGAAAATCAGCCTCGATGTGCGAGGCGAGCGTCTTGACCGCCGTGGTCTTGGCAAGACCCGGCGCACCCTCGACCAGCAGATGTCCGTCGGCGAGCAGCGCGATCAGCAAGCTGTCAACCAGCGCGGCCTGGCCGATGATGGCGGTAGACAGCAAGTCACGCAGCGCCTGGAACCTGGCATGCAAGGTGCCGCTGGCGGCCGGTGAAACAGCGGCTGGATCAACGAGTGCGGTCATGGCGCAGATTCTCCATAGCTGGTAAACAAGTGGCCTGAATACTTCTCAGCACCGGCGCGTGTTGAGCACGGGTACATGGCGGCCAGGGCCATGTCGAACGCGCTCAAGCGCGATAGAGGAAAGATTGAGGGCAGGCGCCGGATTGTCAACCGGCCCAGCCCGCTGTCGAGAGTTAAGATTTCTTTAGACGATCTTAAGGTGGCCGGCTATCTGCGCGTCCTTGCTGTATCAGAGCACCGACTAGTTGGCTGTCACCCCTGACAGCGCGAACTCGCCCTGGGTTTCGAATCGGCGCGTCGCCAGCAGGCTGCCACCGAGCTTGCCGGTCAGCTTGTAGCTGATCTTGTCCACCGGCGTGCCGTCGAGCATGCCCGTGAACTGCCGCGCCATGCGCATTGCCGACACGCTGACCGGTACGCTGATCAGCGACTCACCGAAGGCGGGCAAAGTGCCGCCCTTGTCGCTGACGCCGGTCGCGAAGGTCTTGTCCTGCACGTCGAGCTGCAGGTAAATGCCGTCGTAGTCCACCGCCGCGTCGTTTGGATTCTGCAACCGCAGCCTCACCAGCAGCCGCAGTTCCAGTCCCTCGCCGGGCAGCGGATCTATGCCTGCGACCGTGACCTGCAGAGGATCACCGGGTGCGAGGCTGGCGCAACCCGCGAGCAAGGTGGTGCAAAGGACAAGCAGTGCAAAGAGGCAATTGCGGTGGCGCATGAGTGGGTTCCGGGTCAACAGCGTGGACTACAGTCTGGCGGCGACCCCCGGGATTGGCAATTCGCATAATGCGAGTAGGATCGCGCCATGCGCTACTCAACTTTTCTGATGAGCCTGGGCTTGCTGGGCCTGTTGTCGGCTACGCAGCCCGGCTTCACAGCTGGTCTCGCCAGCCTCTCCAATGCCGACACCGTCGGCGGTCTCAAAGACGCCCTGACCCAGGGCGCCAGCAAGGCTGTCAGCCAGCTGGGTGCGGCCGGCGGTTTTCTCGACAATGCCAAGGTCCGGATCCCACTGCCAGATTCACTCCGGAAGATCGAACGCGGCCTCAAGTTCATGGGCATGGGCGACGAAGCTGATCAGCTCGTCACCAGCATGAACCACGCCGCCGAAATGGCCGTGAAAGAAGCGAGCCCGATCCTGGTGGACGCTGTGAAGAAGATGAGCATCAAGGACGCAGAGGGCATCCTCACCGGCGGCGATACGGCAGCGACCGACTACTTTCGCAAGACCACCTCGGACACGCTGACGAAGAAGTTTCTGCCCATCGTCCAGCAGGCAACCGCCAAGGTGCAGCTGGCCGGCCAGTACAACGAACTAGCCGGCCAGGGTGAAAAGCTGGGCCTCGTGAAGTCCGACGATGCCAACATTGACAGCTACGTGACCCGCAAAGCTCTCGATGGCCTGTTCCTGGTGATCGGCGAGCAGGAGAAGGCAATGCGCAAGGATCCGCTGGGCGCGGCAACTGGCTTGGCCCGCAAGGTCTTCAGCGCACTCTGACCGCTGTGGACCATGGCGGACGACTCCAGGAAAGTCGCCCGCCATGGATTCCGTCACTACTGCTCAGGTGATATCAGCGGCCGGGATACCCAGCGCATCAGCAATACCCTTGCCGTAGAGTGCGCCAGTTTTTCCAGAAACCAGACGTCCTGCAGCAATTGCGGGCCGCGTGGCCCGGCCGTCATGACTTTCTGGTTGTGCGCAACCGGGCAACCTGCCGTGGTAGCCGTTTTTTGCTCACGATTCAGACTCCTGTAATGCCGACAACCCGATTCTCTGGAATGCGCTTATCGTTGTCCAATTCCCTGTAATTGGTGCCAGATTTATTTCTCTGAAGCAGGCTTTCAGGCGGCAGGCTCACCGCAGCGCAACCATCTAGACACACGACGCAGCAGTGCGCGCAGGAATTTACCCAGCATCCAGATCAGCGCCAGCATCACCACCAGCGCTACCGCCAGCGCAGCAAAGAATGCCACCGGATGTGTCCACGACAGCCACAAGGCGACCGGCACCACCGTATCGCCCGCCAGCGACATCAGAACGTTTGAAAACGGCTCGGGCGATGTATTGAGCGCCGCGCGCGTGGTGGCCTTGGCGACATGGCTGGTGGCTGCCAGCGTACCGCCCATGAGTGCGGCCATCGCCATCCAGGTTTCATGGTCCGCTCCAAACACCGCGGCGGCTAACGCCGCTCCCGCCGGAATGCGCACCAGCGTGTGCACCAGGTCCCACAGCGTGTCGAGACCGGGGATCTTGTCGGCAAAGAACTCGACGAAGAGCATGAAGCCGCTGGCACCGAGCATCGCTGGATGCTGCAGCACGTGTAGCCCGCCTGGTAGCTCGACCCAACCGAGTGCACCTGCCATGCCGGTCAGGAATACGACCAGGTAAAGCCGCAGCCCGCTCGCCCAGCCGAGCGCGGCGGCGATGGCGAGCAATTGCGTGGTATCGAGTTCGAGCGTCATGGTTATTGGTTCCGGTTTCCCTGCTGCCAGAGGGCTATGTGATCCGTATGCTCGACGGCCTGATCAGGGTCGTGAACAGGACCTGGCAGCGGAAGTAACTGAGGAGCTTAGATGATTTAGGCGCCTGACTGGATGCTGTGATTGTTTCCATAACAGTCATTAACAGTCCGCGACAGATCGCAGCATTGCGACGTAGACTGTCCGCATCGATGAGGGAGGCTAGAACATGGACACTTCCCTGAAAAACGTAACGCAACTGGCCCGCGCCCTTACGGTTGAGGAGCGTGCCCAGCTTGCAGAAACCCTTCTTGAGTCTCTGCAGATCCCGCCGCTATCAGACATCGAAGCGCTCTGGGATCGCGAGATCGAGGCACGTGTGGCCGCCTATGACCGTGGCGAAACGCAGAGCTACGCGGCGGAAGACGTTTTTGCCGAAGCGCGGCGCCTGTCTCGGTGAAATCAGCCCGGTTCGCGCCGGCTCACCGGCCCCGGCAAATGCCCGACGGGTTTTGCTCCAGGGCTTTCCATTCTCCCTCGTCTATCGCGAAGTCACCGCTGGCATTGTTATTTTCGCGGTGGCACATCAGTCGCGGCGTCCTGGCTATTGGGATTCACGGGTTCAGGATCGCTGATGAGCCATACATATGAGCAACTGGGGAATCCTGCATGGGCATAGTTGTAATGCCACTCTTTCTCCTTTACCTGCTCGCATGCTGGGGTGGGGCCCGATTGGTCCAGCGCTTCGCCAGCCGAGATCGTAGCGTCGATGGCAAGACGATCGCGATGGAGGAACGTGGACGGCGCGCATTCCGGTGGACAGTGACCATCCTGGTTCTGCTGCCCTGGATTCGCCCGCTAATTGGAGTGGGCGTGGCTGCTGTACCAGTATCGCTTTCGATCATTTACCGCCAGCGAACCGATAGTGGCAGCTGGATTCTTGCTCGACATGGGCCGCAATAGCGACACACCTGATGTGGTTTCGGAGCTGGCTCCTTACGGTCCGTTTCAGTATGTGGAGATTGAATACGCCATCCCCGTCCGGAACACACCGACTGCCATCGAAGGACCAGGCTTCTACCAATTTTCCAATGCGCCGATCTATGGCGAGAAGTGCGCAGGCTCAGGAATAGATGAGAGTATGCCCGGAATATTCAAGATCGGCGGTCGCTGCCTAAACTACACGCGACATGCCCTCCCGCAAAGTCGATACGCATATACACATTTATCTGTCGAGTTAAGCGCTTGGCCGGACGTATTTGTCTCCTGCTCTAGCGTGCGCGACGTTTCTACCGAATCAGAGATTTCTCGCGGGTGCAGAACGACCGCAAAACTAGGGCGGGATTTTTCGATTATTAGCTTTGACGACCACAGGCCTTTCATGTCTATCAGAAATGTTATTCATCCAGAACAACACGCAGAGCCATAAGGTTCTGGTGGCCGGGCGCACTTTGGCAACTAACCAACCAATCGGTCGCTCCAGTCACTCTTCGACCAGTCGATTCGTGCTGGCGCGGAACAGTTCACACCGCCCCTCTTGACACCACCCCCAATCTGGATACTATGCGCATCCTTCTTCGTCTATGCGCATGAGGTTCTGGATGCCGGTTAGCGCCGAACAGCGCGAGGAACGACAGCAGGCGATCCTGAAAATCCTGCGGCAGCGGCATGTTTCGCGGCAGGACGAACTGGTCGAGCTGTTGCACAAGCGCGGTATCGAGGCGACGCAATCCAGCATCAGCCGGGATCTGCGCCAGCTGGGGATTTCCAAGCTGGACCAGGAATACCGGCCAGTGACTGAGGGTGAGGAGCCGGACACCGGCCGGGACATGGCGGTGCTGGCGGACTTTGTGAAGGAGATCCGGACGGCCGGCCCCTATCAGACGGTGGTGAAGACGGTGGAAGGCGGCGCGCAGCAGGTGGCGCTGTCACTGGACCGCTCGGGCTGGCCGGAGATCGTCGGCACGGTGTCCGGCGACGACACCATATTTATAGCCACCGGCAGCGGTGGCAACCAGAAACGGCTCGTGGCAAGACTGCGGGCCCGGTTCAGCAGCGGTACCGGCAACTAGATCCGGCACCTGGAGAGAGTGATGACGACACAGCAGAAAAACCAATCGCCAATAATCCTGGGCTTCTCGGGCGGGCTCGACACCTCGTTCCTGGTGCCGTGGATGAAGGAACAGCTGGGCCGGCCGGTAGTCACGGTGACGATCAACACCGGTGGCCTCGATGCCGCAGCTGTGAAGGACCTGGAACTGCGCTCGAAGCAGCTGGGCGCGGTTGAACACGTGCTGGTCGAAGCCCGCCAGGTGTTTTTCGAGCGCGTCATCAAGTACCTGATCTTCGGCAATGTCCGACGCGGGCACCTGTATCCGCTGTGCGTCGGTGCCGAACGCGGCATCCAGGCCACCTTGCTCGCCGAACTTGCCCGGGCACGCGGCAGCCAGACCGTCGGTCACGGCTGCACGGCCGCCGGCAACGACCAGGTGCGTTTCGAAGTCGCGCTGCGCACCATCGCGCCGGGCCTCGAAGTGCTGGCGCCGGTACGGGATGAAGGCTTCATCCGCACCGAGCAGCAAAAGTATCTGGAAGACCGGAAGCTGCCCGTACCGGTGCGTGGCTCCTCGTACTCGATCAATCGCGGCCTGTGGGGCGTCACCATCGGCGGCCGGGAAACGCTGGACTCGCGGGAGTCGATCCCGGAAGACGCGTGGGTGCTGTCGCCGAATGCGCTGGAAAAACCGCAACCGGCGGCACGGCACACCATCAGCTTCACGCAGGGCATACCGACTTCGCTGGACGGCAAGGCCATGGATCCAGTCGCGCTGATCGAAGCCCTGGAAACCATCGGCGGTGCCTACGGCATCGGCCGCGGCGTGCATGTGGGCGATACGGTACTTGGCACCAAGGGCCGGGTGGCATTCGAGGCGCCGGCAGCCGACATCCTGCTGAACGCGCATCGGGAACTGGAGAAGCTCGTGCTCTCTGGCCCGCAGCAGCGGATCAAGGACCAGGTCGCCACGCAGTACGGTGACTTCGTGCACGAAGGCAAGCAGCTGGATCCGGTGTGTCGCGACATCGAGGCGTTGCTGACGTCCTCGCAACAGCGGGTCACCGGCGAAGTGAAGATCGTACTCCGGCCCGGCAACCTGTTCATCGAAGGCGTGATCTCGCCGCATTCGCTGATGGCTGCGACCAAGGGTGTGTACGGCGAGAAGGCCGGCGAATGGACGCCCGCCGATGCGCTCGGCTATTCACGGATTCTGTCTCTGCCCGGCATCCTGCAAACGCGGGCTGCCGGCGGCAAGGGTTAAGCACAACATGAAAACCATCACCGCCGACAAGATCGCCTCGGTCGCCCAGCACCTGAATCTCAAGCGTGAGGTGCGGGTCAGCGCGGACATTCCCTGCGAGGAAGGCGTGCTGATTGCCGCCGAGGTGCTCAACAACAAGAGCACCTACAACCAGCTGGAACTCACAAGCGGCCGGATGGCGGTGGTGAAGCGCGGCGATATCGTGGTGGGTGCAATCGGCCACCGGAAGGCGCTGTTCGGTTACTCGGGGCACATCCCGGACAAGGTCGCCGTCGGCGATACCTTGCAGATCCTGAACATGGGCGGCGTCATCGGTGCCTGTGACTCAATCAACGCGAGTTTCGGCCAGCCCTTCGATGTGCGCGTGCTTGGCGCCGTGCTCGGTTTTCCGTATCTCGGCCAGCGTATCGGCGTACCGATGCGGATCGGTATGGAAAAGCTGGCCGTTGAGCCGCCGCTGGATACGCTGGGTATTCCGATAGTTGCCATCGCCGGCACCTGCATGAACTCGGGCAAGACGGCTGCGGCGAGTGCGATCGTGAGCCGGCTGCGGCATCACGGCCACATCGTCGATGCCTTCAAGGCCACGGGCGTAGCGCTGCGGCGTGACATCCTCGCCATGGAAGATGCCGGCGCGCGCTCGACGCTGATCTTCTCGGACTTCGGCGTCACCTGCACGACCGGCAAAAACGGTCCGGCGGTCACGCGCATGATGCTGAACCGGCTGGCTGCACAGAAACCCGACTGCATCGTCTTCGAGCTGGGCGATGGCATCCTCGGTGCCTATGGGGTCGAGGCGATCCTGCGCGATGCCGGCATCAGCGCCTCGCTGTCGAGCCTCGTGCTCTGCGCCAACGATCCGGTCGCAGCGTGGGGCGGCGTGAAGCTGCTGCGCGAAGACTTCGGTATCGAGCCGCACATCGTCACGGGTCCTGCCACCGACAACGACGTGGGCAAGGACATCATCACGCAGCGCATGGGCGTGAAGGCCATCAACGCGGTAACAGAGTCCATGCAGATCGGTGACGAGGTCACCCGTCACCTGGGCCTGAAGCTGACATGAGCGAACGAATCCCGACGCTGATCGTCGGCGGAACCGGTTATGTAGCCGGCGAACTGCTGCGCCTGGTTGCCGGCCATCCGCAGCTGGAGCTGCACGGCGTGTCCTCTGAAACGGCAGCCGGTACGGCGGTGAGTGCCGCGTTCCCGCATCTTGCGCGGCTCCTGAAAGCGGAGGGCTTCATCACCCAGGCCGATCTCGCCGCGCGCATGACAGCGCCGCGGATGGCCTTGTTCGCCGCCGCACCGCATGCGGTCAGTGCAGGCGTGATCGCCACGCTCCTGCAGGCCGCCGAGACCAGGCACTGCAAGCTGACGGTGGTCGATGTGTCTTCCGACTTCCGCTTCAGGAACGCGATCGACTTTCAGGCCGTCTACAAGACGCCGCATGGTGCACCGGAACTGCTACCACTCTTTACTTGTGCGATGCCTGAACACGTTAGCGGGATTCCCGGCCCGCACGTCGGCCATCCAGGCTGCTTCGCGACCTCGATGCTGGCCGGTGCCGTGCCGCTGCTCAAGCTGGATCTCTGCGAGCCGCAGATCTATGCCACTGGCATCACCGGCAGCACCGGCGCGGGCCGCACACCGACACCGACCACGCATCACCCCGAGCGGCATGCAAACCTGTTTGCCTACAACGCGCTCCGGCACCGGCATGCGCCGGAGGTCGTGCAGATCTGCGCGCAGCTCACCGGCGTCGCGCCCGAGCTCAATTTTGTACCGCACTCCGGACCTTTTGCGCGCGGCATACACATGACGCTGCAGGCCCGACTGAAAACGCCGCAGACCAGCGACGAGTTGCGCGACAAGCTGGCCGGCTTCTATGCCGGTTGTGAATTCGTGCAGGTGGTCGATGGCATGCCACGGATAAAGGACGTGGCTGCCAGCAACTACTGTCATATCGGCGTGGAGAGCTCAGGCAACAGCGTGGCCGTGATGGTGGCTATCGACAACCTGATCAAGGGCGCTGCCGGCGGCGCAGTCCAGTGGATGAATCGCCTGCTCGGCTGGCCGGAAACGGTCGGGCTCGATGCCCCCGCACCGGGCTGGACCTGAACAACATGAACACAGCACAACAGTCTGAAGCGCGGCATCTGCTGCAGGTCTATGCGCAGCTGCCGATCGAACCCGAATCGGCCGAGGGCGTATACCTGCACTGCGGAGCGCGGCGGATCATCGATTTTTACGGTGGCCATGCGGTGGCTGCACTCGGCTATGCGCATCCGGATCTGCTCGCCGCACTGACCCGACAGGCGGGAAGCATGTACTTCCAGAGCAACGCCGTGGCACTTGAAGTTCGTGCCCAGGCTGCCGATGCGCTGGTCAGCATTGCACCGCCCGGATTGAACCGCGTGTTCTTCGTCAACAGCGGCGCAGAAGCCAACGAGAACGCACTGCGCATTGCCTGCCGGACCACCGGTCGCTCGCGGATACTCGCACTCGAGCACGGCTTTCACGGCCGCACGGCTGCGAGCGCCGCCGTGACCTGGGGTGCCGCGAAGAGCTGGTACGGCTTTCCGCGCGCGCCCTTCGATGTGGAGTTCATCCCGCGCGACGATATCGCGCAGGCTGAGGCAATGATTAACGGCGAGACGGCGGCCGTCATCATCGAGCTGGTACAAGGCCTGGCCGGCGCTTTCGATCTGGCCCCGGCCTTTGTCGCGGCGATCGCTGCCGCCTGCAAACGGCATGGTGTGCTGCTGATCGTCGATGAAGTGCAGAGCGGTGTCGGCCGAACCGGCGCGCCCTTTGCTGCCCAGCTCTACAACGTGCAGCCGGACATGCTGACTACTGCCAAGGCGCTCGGTGGCGGATTCCCCTGCAGTGCGCTACTTGTTACCGAGGAGCTGGCGGCAAAGCTCAAGTTCGGCGATCTCGGCACGACTTTCGGCGGCGGACCGATGGCCTGTGCGCTGGTCAGTACGGTGATCGAAGTCATCAAGCGCGACCGGCTGCTGGAAAACGTCAACACGCTCTCGGCTGAACTGCAGAAATCTGCACTCACCGGTCCGGTTACCGGTGTGCAGGGCCGCGGCTTTCTGCTCGGCCTGCGCTGCGACCGGCCGGCCAAAGACATACAGACGGCGCTTCTGGAGCGCGACATACTGGTGGGCACGAGTTCGGATCCGGCTGTGGTCCGGCTGCTGCCGCCGCTGACACTCGAGCGCCAGCATGTGCAGACACTCTGCGCAGCGCTCGCCGACATACGCTGAACAAGGGAACATCCATGGCGCTCAAGGTATTCAACGATCTAGCCGAACTGGGCATTCCGGAAGTCGAGGCTCTGCTCAAGCTCGCCCGCCGCCTGCAAACAAAGCCCGAGCCACAGGCGCTGGCTGGCAAGGTGCTGGCGCTTTTGTTCCTGAGTCCATCGCTGCGCACGCTGTCTTCGTTTCAGGCGGCGATGATCCGGCTTGGCGGCGGCTCCTTCGTGATCTCGCCGGACATGTCGATACACGGCCTGGAAACGCGCTCGGGCATCGTCATGGACGGCGTCGCCGCAGAACACCTGCGCGAAGCGATTCCGGTCATCAGCTCCTATGGCGATGCGCTGGGCATCCGCGCCTTTGCCAACCGGGTGAGTCTCGCTGACGACCTGGCCGACAAGGAGTTCATGGCGATGCGTGCACTCGTGAACGTGCCGCTCATCAATATGGAGTCGGCAATCCAGCATCCCTGCCAGAGCCTTGCCGACTGGAAGACCATGGACGAGCTCGGTATCCCGAAAAAAGGCGGCAAGTTCGTGCTGTCCTGGTCCTGGCACCCGAAAGCCTTGCCGCTGGCCGTGCCCTCCGCAACGCTGCACATGGCAGCGATGCGCGGCATGGACGTAACCGTGGTGCGCCCTGAAGGTTTTGCACTGCCGCCTTCGATTATGGCCAAGGCCGAACAGGCGGCGAAGCTGTCCGGCGGCTCCGTGCGCGAAACGAATGAGCGCGCCGAGGCCTATGAAGGCGCACACGTGATCTACGCGAAAGAGTGGGCATCGACACAGCACTACGGCGACCGCGTCGGCGACCAGAAGCTGCGCGAGCAGCTGCAGGACTGGATCGTCGATGAGCCCTGCTTCGCCACGGCGCAGGCCGATGCGCACTTCATGCACTGTCTGCCGGTACGACGCGGCGTCGCCGTCACCGACCGCATCCTCGACGGTCCACGCAGCGTGGTGATCCACGAAGCCCAGAACCGCATGTGGGGACAGATGGCCGTGGTTTACCAGATGATGGGCCCCGGCGCCTGACAACAGCTACCAGCAGGAACATGACCATGCAGAACACTCACGAGCGCGACGTTGTCGTCTCCGCCCTCAAGCACGCGGCACCGTATATCCGCCTGTACAAGAAGAAGATCTTCGTCCTGAAGGCGGGCGGCGAAGTCTTTGCGTCGGACTCGGCCACGCATCATCTGCTCGAGCAGGTCGCACTGCTGCACCAGGTCGGCATCCGCGTCGTGCTCGTGCACGGCGGCGGTCCGCAGTCGACTGAACTCGCCCAGGCGCTCGGCGTGCCGACGCGCATGGTTGCTGGCCGTCGGGTCACCGACAAGCAGACGCTCGATGTCAGCACCATGGTTCTGAATGGCCAGGTCAATACGCGCATCCTCGCCGCCTGCCGGGAACTACAGCTGCCGGCCGTTGGCATCAGCGGCGTCGATGGCGGACTGATCAAGGCGCACAAGCGTCCGCCGATGACGGTGGAAGGGTACGACGATGGTCCCGTGGACTTTGGTTTTGTCGGCGACATCGACTCCGTGAACCCGGACGTGATACAGGCCCAGCTCGACAACGGACTGGTGCCGATTGTCAGCCCGCTGTCGGCAGACGATGCGGGCACAGTGCTCAACATCAACGCCGATACGGTGGCGGCGGCGCTCGCGACGGCACTCGGTGCTTCGAAGCTGATCCTGACCATGGGCGCGCCGGGCATACTCGAAGACCGCACGGACCCCTCCTCGCTGGTCTCCTACCTGGACCTCGATGATCTGCAGGAACTGCGCAAGAACGGTTCGCTGGCCGAGGGCATGCTGCCCAAGGCCTCCGCCATCGAAGCAGCCGTGCGTGGCGGCGTGCCGCGCGTGCACCTGATTTCCTACAAGATCCGCGACAGCCTGCTGCTCGAAATCTTTACCAATGAAGGTACGGGCACGCTGGTTGTGGAAGACACCGACACGCTGACACCTGAAGAACAGGAAGCCGGCGCCTGAGCGCTGCATCGAGGTGCCTGCCATGAAACGTCTCTGGGACAAGGGCGAGCCGCTGGATGCGCGGATCCTGCGCTACACCGCTGGTGAAGATCATTTGCTCGATGCGCGACTGGTCGCCTATGACGTACAGGCGTCCATCGCCCATGCGCAGATGCTGCACACACAGAAGCTGCTGTCCGATGCCGACCTGTCGGCCATCGTCAGCGGGCTGGAACTGCTCGGCGTGGCGCATACGGCCGGCGAATGGCAGATCAGCCTCGAAGAAGAAGACTGCCATACCGCGCTCGAACGGCGCCTTACCCTGGCGATCGGCGAGGCCGGCAAGCGTGTGCATCTCGGCCGTTCGCGAAACGACCAGGTGCTGACAGCGCTGCGACTTTATCTGCGTGATGCCGCGGCTGGCATCGCTGAGGCTGCCGAGGATGTGGCCGTCGCGCTCGACGAACTCGCAGCGCGCGAAAGCGACATCGAGCTGCCCGGCTATACCCACATGCAGCAGGCTATGCCGAGCTCAGTATCGCTGTGGGCCGGCGGTTTCGCCGCCGAACTGCGTGACGATGCCGCGGGCATTGAGGCGAGCCGGCGACGGATCAACCGTAATCCGCTCGGCAGTGCAGCCGGCTACGGCGTGCCGGGCCTGCCCATCGACCGCGAAGCCACGCGGCGTAGTCTGCATTTCGACACGGTGCATGAGCCCGTGACGGCGGTACAGATCTCGCGCGGCAAGGCCGAAGCTGGCCTGGTCTTTGAGCTGTGCATGCTGACGCAGGATCTTGGACGGGTCGCCGCTGACCTGCTGATGTTCTATACGCAGGAGTTCCGCTTCGTGAGCCTGCCGGACAACATGACGACCGGCTCGTCGATCATGCCGCAGAAGCGCAACCCGGACGTGCTCGAACTGGTGCGCGGTGCCGGGTCGACGCTGCAGGCCGCACTGCTCGAGATCCTCAGTCTGCCGGCCAAGCTCGGCTCGGGTTATCAGCGCGACCTGCAGCGCATGAAAGCGCCGCTGTTCCGGGCCATCGACCTCGCGGGCGATTCGGCGCGCGTCATGGCGCAGCTGATTCGGGGTATGCGTTTTCTGCCGGACAACATCCGCCTCGACGATTCAATCCACGCAGCCGGACGGGCCAATCGCCTGGTGCTGGAAGAAGGCCTGAGTTTTCGCGATGCCTACCTGCGCGTGGCGGCGGATCTGAACAAGAAACGGCAGCAGTGATGCGCGCCGTACTCGCTCAGCGGTCGCCGTATACTGCGTGCATGTTGCGTGCGGGCATAGCGCTGACCATGGCTTTCACCCTGACCGCTTGCGGCATGAAGGGTGACCTCTATCTGCCGCCCGAAACACCGGCTGCGAGCACTGCGGCACCCGTCCCCGCTGAGTCGGATCAGGCTGAGGCTGACCAGTCCGACAAGGGCGAGCGCAAGACGATCCCGGCCACGCCTGATCCCTCACTGTCGCGCTGAGCAGGTGGCGCCGGGCATGTCTGCACCCCGCCGCCTGGTCCTGATCGACGGCAACTCCTATCTCTATCGCGCTTTTCACGCCCTGCCGCCGCTGACCACCGCCAAAGGTCAGCCCACCGGCGCAATCTTCGGTTTTCTCAACATGTTGCGGCAGATCCAGCGGGTCCAGGCACCGGACCTGATCGCTGTGGTCATGGATGCGCCGGGGCCGACCTTCCGTGACGAGCTTTACGCACTCTACAAAGCCAATCGCGAAGCGATGCCCGACGACCTGCAGGCGCAGATTCCGCCGCTGATGGAGATGGTGAAGGCGCTCGGTATCACGCTGCTGCGCGAATCCGGCGTCGAGGCTGACGATGTGATCGGCACGCTCGCGAGGCGCGCACACGCTGCAGGCCTCGATACGCTGATCGCCACCAGCGACAAGGACATGGCGCAGCTCGTCAACGAGCACATCCGGCTGTTCGACGGCATCAGCGGCCGGATGCTTGATCCGGCCGGCGTGGTCGAGAAATTCGGCGTACCGCCGGAGCGCATGATCGACTGGCTGACGCTGGTTGGCGACACCTCGGACAATATTCCCGGTGTACCGAGCGTGGGACCCAAGACCGCGGCCAAGTGGCTTACGGAGTACGGCAGCCTCGACGCCATCGTCGCGCGGGCTGATGAGATCAAGGGCAAGGTCGGCGAAAAATTTCGCGCCCATCTGGAGCAGCTGCCCCTCTCGCGCCAGCTCGCCACGATTCACTGCGATGTGCCGCTGGATAGAAAGCCGGAAGACATGCGGCTCGGCACACCCGATGTGGGCGCGCTGACACGGCTGTCTGAACAGCTTGAGATCCGCAGCCTGCTGAGGGGCATTGAGGCCAGGGGCGTGCCAGCTGAGGGTACGGCGATTTTCGAAGTCACTGCGGCAAGTGACGGCCTGTCAGCCACAGCAGACGCCGCTGAGCCAGCGACGACGGAAAGTGCTGTGCCGGCAGCCAGGCTCCCCGATCCGGTGACGCGCAACTACCAGACCATCGTCACGACAGCGCAGCTGACTGAATGGCTAAAGCGGATTGAAGGCGCGGAACTCGTGGCCTTCGATACCGAGACCACCAGCATCGACTACATGCAGGCGGAAATCGTCGGCTTGTCTTTCGCGCTGGACGCCGGTGACGCGGCGTACCTGCCGGTTGCGCACCGTTATATCGGCGCGCCTGATCAGCTAGACCGCGCAGACACCCTGTCGATGCTGAAACCGTGGCTGGAGAATCCGGCCGCGCACAAGGTCGGCCACCACCTGAAGTACGACGCGCACGTACTCGCCAATCACGGCATCCGGCTGGCAGGTATGCGCTACGACACCATGCTCGAGTCCTATGTGCTCGACAGCACGGCGACCCGGCATGATCTCGACTCGGTGGCGAAGAAATACCTGGGCGTGGACACCATCCATTTCGAGGATGTCGCCGGCAAGGGCGCGAAGCAGATTACTTTCGACCAGGTGAGCGTCGAGCTGGCCAGCGAATATGCCGCCGAGGATGCCGACATCACACTGCGTCTGCATCGCGAGCTCTGGCCGCAGCTCGCGGCAGTACCAGGGCTCGTGGCACTGTATGAGGACATCGAGCAACCGCTGGTGCAGGTCCTGACGCGGATGGAAGAAACCGGCGTGCTGGTCGATGCACGCCTGTTGCGCACCATGTCGAGCGAATTCGCAGAAAAGATGGCGGCACTGGAAAAGGCCGTACACCAGGACGCCGGCCATCCCTTCAACCTGAATTCACCGAAGCAGCTGCAGGCCGTACTGTTTGACGAGCTGAAGCTGCCCATCCGGCAGTACACACCGACCAGGCAGCCGTCCACCAATGAAGATGCGCTGGCAGAACTGGCAGATGAGTACCCGCTGCCAAAGCTGATCCTCGATTACCGCTCGCTGAGCAAGCTTAAATCCACCTACACGGACAAGCTGCCCGAGCAGGTTTGTACGCGCACGGGACGTATCCATACCTCCTATCACCAGGCCGTCGCAGCGACGGGCCGCCTGTCCTCATCGGATCCGAACCTGCAAAACATCCCGATCCGTTCCGAAGAAGGGCGGCGTATCCGGCAGGCTTTCATCGCGTCTAGGGGTTGTGTGTTGCTGGCTGCGGACTACTCGCAGATTGAGCTGCGCATCATGGCGCACCTTTCCGGTGACGAAGGGCTACTCAGCGCTTTTGCCGAAGACCGGGACATACACCAGGCTACGGCGGCGGAGGTCTTCGATGCCCCGCTGGCTGAAGTCACGAAAGATCAGCGTCGCTCGGCGAAGGCGATCAACTTCGGCCTGATATACGGCATGTCAGCCTTTGGCCTCGCCCGCCAGCTCGGCATCAGCCGCGAGGAAGCGGCGCGCTACGTTGAGCTCTACTTCCTGCGCTATCCGGGCGTGAAGGCATACATGGAACGAACCCGTGTCCAGGCCCGCGAACAGGGCTATGTGGAAACGGTATTCGGCCGGCGACTGTACCTGCCCGATATCGGTGCCCGGCAGGCAGCACGACGCCAGTACGCCGAACGCAGTGCGATCAACGCCCCGATGCAGGGCACCGCGG
>JBATNV010000195.1:0-76767 GCA_049290495.1 Gammaproteobacteria bacterium
CACGAAAAAGGCGCTTTCACCGGCGCGCATGAAGCGCGACCCGGAAAATTCGAACAGGCCCAGGGTGGCACACTGCTGCTCGACGAAATCAGCGAGATGGATATCGCCCTGCAGGCCAAGCTGCTGCGTGTACTGCAGGAACGCGAAGTCGAACGCATCGGCGGCCGCACACCAATCCCGCTCGATGTGCGCGTTATCGCCACAACCAACCGCGACCTGCGCCAGCATGTTGCGGCCGGCAAGTTTCGCGAAGACCTCTACTACCGCCTCAGCGTGTTCCCGCTCATCGCCCCGGCGCTGCGCGATCGTCCCGGCGACATCATTCCGCTGGCCCAGCACTTTCTGCAGACCATCACTGGCGATGCGCGCCTGACACCGGTGCTGGCTGATGATGCCATCACTGCACTGATCGCTCACTCCTGGCCCGGCAACGTCCGCGAACTGCAGAACCTTCTGCAACGCGCGGTGATACTCGGCAGCGGCACGCTGATCCGCGCACGCGATCTGCGCTTCGAGATGCCGGCAAACAGTATCAGGACGCCTGCCAACGTTCCGGCAACCAACCCTGTCAGCCAGGAAACGCTGCTGCAGGAGAACATGGCCTCGGTCGAAGGCCAGCTGATCGTCGATGCACTGACGCGTGCCGGCACACGGCAGAAGGCCGCGGCGAGCCTCGGCATCAGCCCGCGCACGCTTCGCTACAAGATCGCCAGGCTGCGCAGCATCGGTTTTTCGATCCCGCGCTGCCGCGAACCACTCAGCCACAGCCAGACCGCCTGAACAACACGCACCGGAGCAAGACCGTGAGTAATATGGAAATCAACAACGTCCTGAGCCAGATGCGGGCACTCTCTGCCTCGATGGAGCTGCCGGGCGCGGCACCAAAAGCCACCGACAACAGCTTCGGCCAGGTACTGCAGCAGTCGATCGACAAGGTCAACGAGCAGCAGTCAGTCGCCACCAGCCTGATGACCGACTTTCAGAACGGCAGCTCTGACACCAGCGTTGCGGAAGTGATGGTGAGCATGCAGAAAGCGAGCCTGTCATTCACGGCCATGACGCAGGTGCGCAACAAGCTGATCGATGCCTATCAGGAAATCATGAACATGCCGATCTGATCGGCATGCGGAATTCTCGGGAGTAATTCATGGCTACAGCAAATAACCAGTTCGTCAATCCCTTCGCACAGCTGACGCGCATGCCCGGCATGCGGCAGCTGCTGATCCTGGTCGGCCTCGCGGCAAGTATCTCCATCGGGGTTACCGCGGCGTTCTGGATGAGCAAGCCCGGCTACACCGTGCTGTTCAGCAATGTCTCCGACAAGGAGGCCAGCGAGATCGTCAATGCGCTCAGCAGTGCCGGCATTCCCTATCAACTCGACAACAACAGCGGCGCGGTCACGGTACCGGCCGAGCAGGTCCACGCAGCGCGGCTCAAGCTCGCCGAGCAGGGCTTGCCGAAAAGCTCCGGCTTCGGCCTGGAAATCATGGAAGGCGGCAACAGTTTCTCGACCAGCCAGTTCATGGAGAACGCACGCTATCAACATGCCCTTGAAACAGAACTCGCCCGTACCATCAGCAGCCTGCAGCCCGTCCAGGCCGCACGCGTGCATCTCGCGGTGCCGAAATCAACGGTATTTCTCGGCAAGAAGCAGACGCCCAGCGCTTCGGTCCTGCTGCAGCTTTACGGCGGCCGCAGCGTCACTGATGCACAGGTCTCTGCCATCGTGCACCTGGTCGCATCGAGCATCCCGGAACTCGAAGCAGGCAAGGTCACGGTCGTCGACCAGACCGGCCGGTTGCTCAATTCACCGGAAGACTCAACGGAACTCGGCCTGAGCACACGCCAGCTGGACTATGTACACCGGGTCGAAGACAGCTACGTCAAGCGCGTCGAAAACCTGCTGGTCCCGATACTCGGTGCCGGCCGTGTACGGGCCACGGTAACTGCAGAGGTGGATTTTACGCAGCGTGAAGAAACCCAGGAACTCTACGATCCCGAGACCATCGTGCGCAGCGAGCAGGTTGCCGAAGAACGTGCCAGGGGCACCGGCCTGCTCGGCGGCATACCTGGCGCACTCAGCAATCAGCCGCCGCCGGCGCCCGCACCAGCCTCGGCCGCTGCCGCAACACCAAACCCGGCAATTCCGGCTGATGCAGCCAATGCACAGACCGCTGCAGCCGCGCCTGCGGTGCCGGACAACGAATCCATCCGCCGCACGCGCAACTTCGAAATGGACCGGACCCTCAGTCATACCAAACAGCCCTTTGGCGGCATACAGCGGCTGTCTATCGCGGTGCTGGTCGCTGAAAAGACCAGCACGGACGAGGAAGGCAAGGTGGTTACCGAAAAACTCGGCGACAGCGAACTTGAAGCCATGACGAAAATGGTCCGCGATGCAGTCGGCTATGACGAAAAGCGTGGCGACACTGTCAGCGTGAGCAGCATGGCCTTCTATCAGGCGCCGGATGATGCTGCTCCGGCAGATGAGCCCGGCTTCCTGCAGAGCCCCACGGTGCAGTCCTACGGAAAGCAGGGGCTCGCCGCAGCACTGGTGCTCATCGTGGCCCTCGTGCTGGTGAAACCGCTGCTGCGGGCACTGGCTGGCGGCATGCCGGTCACGGCCGGCGGTCAGACAGCGCTTGCCGGACCAGGAAGCAATTACGCAGCCGATGCCCGTACCCCGCTGAGCTACGACGACAAGGTCAGCGTGGCGCGGCAACTGGCCGACAAGAATCCGGAACGCGTAGCACAGATCGTCAGGGCATGGGTACAGTCAGATGGCTGAGAAGCAACAGGATTTTTCCGGGAGTGAGCGCGCCGCCATCTTCCTGATGTCGCTCAATGAGAAAGAAGCGGCAGAAATCATGCGGCATATGCCGGTCGGCGAAGTGCAGCGGCTGGGCAAGGCCATGGCCTCGCTGCGCAAGGTGAGCCGGGACCAGGCCAATAATGTACTCACGCATTTCACTGACAGCGTCGAAGGCGACGGCCAGTATGCCGCCCGCTCGACCGCGTCCATCAAGCGCTTGCTGACCAGTTCCCTTGGCGAAGAGAAAGCCACCAAGGTCATCGATCGCATCGTCGAGGAAACTCCCAGGGGACTTGATTCGCTCCAGCTGCTTGAAGCGAAGGAAATTGCCGAATTCATCGGTCGCGAGCATCCGCAGGTGATTGCCGTGGTGCTGGCTGGCATGGATGCCAAAAAGGCTTCGGAGGTAATCAACCTGTTGCCGGTACGGCTTGCCACAGACATCGTGGCACGCATCGCACGCATGGCCGAGATTCCCCAGAACACGATCGAAGAACTCGACGAGATCATGCAGCAAAAGTTTTCCCATACACCGGTATCAAAGGTGATGCCAATCGGGGGCGTACGCAGCGCCGCCGGCATCCTCAATGGCGTCGGCAAGGAAACAGAGAAGCAGATCATCGACACCCTGAACGAGAACAACGCGGTTCTTTGCCAGGAAATCCAGGACAACATGTTCGTATTCGACAACCTTATCGATGTCGATGACCGCGGCATCCAGGCTCTGGTTCGCGAGATCACCTCTGACATGCTGGTCATCGCGCTGAAAGGTGCTGACCAGGCCTTGCAGGACAAGATCTTCAGGAACATGTCGAAGCGGGCTGGCGAAATGCTCAAGTCCGATCTTGAAGCCAAGGGCCCGGTGCGGCTGGCGGAAGTCGAGGCGGCTCAGAAGGAAATCGTCATGGCTGCGCGGCGTCTGGCGGATGACGGCACCATCAACCTGGGCAGCGGCGGTGACGACTTTGTCTAGGCTGATTCGCAGCAGCGCGGCCGCAGAACAGTGCGTTGCCTGGCAGGCGCCCGACGTGTCTGCAACGGGCAGTGCTGCCGGTCTGCGGCGCAACGACGATGCTGATCTCAACGCGCTACAGCAGCGAGCCTGGCAGCAGGGCCTTGAAGAAGGCCGCGCTGCCGGCATCGAAGCCAGCACCCGCGAGCTCGGCACACACATCGCTGCCGTCGAAAGGGTACTCGATGCGCTCGCCCGCCCGCTCGAGGACCTGGATCATCGCGTCGAGGAAGAACTGCTGGCGCTGGTACAGGCCGTCGTCCGGCAACTGATCCGGCGCGAAGTACATCTTGATCCCGCCCACATCATCGGTGTGATTCGCGAGGGCCTGGCGGCATTGCCGCTGGCAGCCGGTGATATCACGGTGCGTCTGCATCCAGGCGATGCTGATATCGTGCGCGGCTGCCTGACCGAGAACGCCACCGACCGCGCCTGGCGACTGGAAGCTGATCCGCTGCTCGATCGTGGCGGCTGTCTGATTACCTCGGCGCGCTCGACCATCGATGCGCGACTTGAAACCCGACTGGCGCGCGTCATCGCCGGCCTGCTGGAGGACGAACGTGTCAATGCTGGCTAACCATCCCGCCGTACGGCTGGCCGCAGAACGCAGTGACCGCTGGTCACGGCGACTGGCGTGGCAGCGCAGCGGCGCGCATGAACCCGAAGTCATCGTGGAAGGAAAGCTCGCCCGGGTCGCCGGCCTGACGCTTGAAGCCGTCGGCTGCGAGGCTGCGCTAGGCAGTCGCTGCCAGATCCAGGGTAATGGCGGCAGTTCTGTGGACGCTGAAGTGGTCGGCTTTTCCGGCGACCGCCTGTTCCTGATGCCGACCAGCACCATGGCCGGCATCATGCCGAACGCGCGGGTGATCCCGCGCCGCACGGTCGCGCAGGTTGGTGTCGGTGATGCCCTGCTCGGGCGTGTCATAGATGGCGCCGGTAATCCGCTCGACGGGCGCGGCCCATTGCAGTGCGAAGCACGAACGCCGCTCGAAGCAGAGCCGATCAATCCGCTGGCCAGGCAACCCATCCATCAACCGCTCGATGTGGGCGTGCGTTCGATCAACGCCCTGTTCAGTGTCGGCCGCGGTCAACGCCTCGGACTGTTTGCCGGCAGTGGCGTGGGCAAGAGCACACTGCTCGGCATGATGACGCGCTTTACACGCGCCGACGTCATCGTCGTCGGCCTGATCGGTGAACGCGGCCGCGAAGTAAAGGAATTTGTAGAAGACAACCTCGGTGCAGCCGGCCTCGCCCGCTCGGTTGTCGTCGCGACACCGGCCGACTGCTCACCGCTGCTGCGCCTGCATGGCGCATGGCGCGCAACAGCCATCGCCGAGCACTTTCGTGCGCGCGGCAGCCATGTGCTGCTGCTGATGGACTCGCTGACCCGCTTTGCCCAGGCACAGCGTGAAATCGGCCTGGCTATCGGTGAGCCACCGGCAACCAAGGGCTATCCGCCCTCTGTATTCGGCCGTCTGCCGCAGCTCGTGGAGCGCGCCGGAACCGGCTCCGAAGGCGGTGGCTCGATCACTGCCTTCTACACCGTGCTCGCCGAAGGCGATGACGAGAACGATCCGATCGTGGATGCCTCGCGCGCCATTCTGGATGGACACATCATGCTGTCGCGGGATATGGCCGAAAGCGGCATTTACCCGCCGATCAATATCGAGTCATCGATCAGCCGGTCGATGACGCGCATCACCTCGCCACAGCACCTGGGCGCGGCACAGAAATTCCGTGAGATCGTCGCCTGTTATCTGCGTAACCGCGACCTGATTACTGTTGGCGCCTATCGTGCCGGCTCGGATCCGCAACTCGACCGCGCTGTCCGGCTGTGGCCGCGTGTCGAAGCATTCCTTCGCCAGTCCACCCAGGTGGCGGTGAGTTTCGAGGAAAGCATCGCGCAACTCGAAACGCTGTTGCACAGTGACCCGGCTGATGCAGCCAGTCGCCCACGCAGCTGACAGACACCGATAAGTCATCCCGATGGCCCGACGCAACCGGATGCAGGTGCTGCAAAAGCTCGCCGAGCACACTGAAGCGGAAGCTTCACGACGTCTTGCCGAACGCCTCAAGCTGCTCGATGCCGACGAGAAGCGCCTCGAACAGATCCGCAGTTATCTTGCCGACTACTCGGGCGGCAGCCAGGGCAGTTCGCCGGCCATGACCATCAGCGCCCTGCGCAGCAACCGTGGTTTTATGGAACGTCTGCGCAATGCCGTTGACGAGCAGCGCGGCAATGTCGAGATACAGCGGCATCAGGCTGAACAGCACGCCGCACAGTGGCGCGCTGCGCGCGCCCGCAGCCTGGCGCTCGAGCGCCTGGGAGAACGGATCGAGCAGCGTGAACGAGAGCGACGCGACCGTCTCGAACAATTGCGCCTCGACGAGATCACCCATCAGGCTAAAGCGTGAACTCGCGGCGGCCGGGTTGGCATGGAGATTGCTCTAATTAAGCAGGCAAGATGAAAACAACGTATCTCCAGTGAGTGACCTGAGTCTCATAAGCATGCCACCGCCAGACGCGCAAGCGCTTGCGGCGAGCGCGCTGCGCCCACCGGCGGCCGGACCGGCAGCGAACGGTATCGCGCCCTCCCAGCCGGCCGGCACACCAAAGCCTGACGACAACGCAGACGGCCGTCCAGAGCCTTTTGCCGCGCTTTTGCTGGGTTTTTTGCAGGCTACGCAGCCGGCCGCACCGACCGCATCAGCGCTTGCCACAGACGGAGACACCAGCAAAGTCGACGCCGCGCTGCGGCCCGATTCCGCTACCGATGCTGCGGAATTGCCGGCATTGGCGCTGGTCGTGGTACCGGGTCAGCAAACGCCGACTGGAGCACTCGCCATACCTGCCAGCGGCACGGTCTTGCCGGCAACCGGCAGCAGTTTGCCGCCCGAGCCGTCTGAACCTGCCGCCGGACAGTCCTTTAGCGCACCGCCTGCCGCTGACGCGGAACTGAGCGCTGCGATCCCGACCACACGGATTTCACTGGCCGACATCGAGCACAGCCGCGAGCTCAATATGGCGGCAAGCACCGCACCGGTGCAGGCGGATATCAAGACCTGGATCGACCGCTTCAGGCCTCTTCCGCCCTCGTCCGTGCCTGACCTCGCAAGTGATAGTACAGGCGATCCGCAATCCGATACGGGGGCCGTAACCGGCAGCACACTGCTGCAGTCGGCCGGACTGACTGCCGGAGACCTGTCACGACTCGTGCATAACCTGTCGCAGGGTGGCAGCCGCGAAACATTTTCCGCCGTATTCAGTAGCGCTGGCAGCACCAGCAGCTCCCTGTTCAGCGAAGCCGGCGCTACAACTGCCAATACGCAAGGTACCGCCAGCAGCGGACTCGGCAATATGGTGCGCAGCAGCCTGAGTGGTTTTCCGCCGCTACAGCCACTCGGTTCAGCCCAGGCCTGGACAACCGGACTTGGCGATCGACTGTTGACGCTGGCCGGCCCGGGTACGCACTCGGCACGGCTCAGGCTGCATCCCGAGAGCCTCGGTACGCTGGATATCGAGATCAAGATCGCTGACAGCACCGCACAGGTCTGGTTCGGCGCACAGCACAGCCACACCCGCGAAGCCATCGAAGCCTCGCTGCCGCAGTTGCGTGAGATGTTTGCTGAGCAGGGCATACGCCTGGCCCATGCGCAGGTAGATTCCGGTACGGACCGGCGTCCGCCCGACCAGCAGCAGGGCTTCAACGAAGCGCCAGTCGGCCGGAATGGGTGGCAACAGGCATCGCCACGAAGCAGCCTGCCCGATGCACTCACACCGGTGCGCCAGGCGGCAAACCGCCTGCTCGATGCCTGGGCCTGAGCGCACGGCCGCCAATCACTTGACGATTTCGCTCGCCCCGCCAAGGCGTTGACGCCCCCGACGGGGATCTGTCGGTACGCAAACTACTGATTTATAAGTCTTTACAAGGCCCCCCGCGTGCTGGCACGGGTCTTGCTTTGAGGTCTCCGGGACTTATTACGGAACCGGACTCATGGCAAACGAAGAAACCCAGGCAGCGAGCATCGATCCTGCAGCAAGCGCAAAGAGCAGCGGTGGCCTGATCAAGGTCATTGGCCTCGGTACCGGCCTGTTCCTGATGATGTTGATCACGCAACTGGCCGGACCAATCCTTGGTTGCAAGCTCCTGCATTCGATGACACCGAACTGTCCCGCCCCGGAAGTGGTCGTCGGCAAAGACGGTAAAGCGGTGGAAAAAGTCGTCAAGGCGCCACCCAAGTACCTGGCCTTTGACCCGCCGCTGGTCGCCAGCCTTGAAGACAAGGGCACGATCCGCTTTCTGCAGGTCACCGTGGAACTCATGGCACGCGATGACAAGGTCATCGCTGATCTCGGCACGCACATGCCGGTGATCCGCAACAACCTGCTGATGCTGCTCGGTGGTCAAACGGTCAGCTCACTCACCAATCGCGAGGACAAGGAATCTCTGCGCAAACAGGCCCTGGCCGAAGTGCAGAAAATCATGAAGGCCAATACCGGCGAAGCCGGCGTAGAGGACCTTTACTTCACGAGCTTTGTCGTTCAGTAACCGGCTCCCGGTCCGCGCATGAACACCAGGGAAATCATTTCCGAGGACGAGGCCGAGGCGCTGCGCGAAGGCGCTGGCAACGTCGACCCGCAGGGGCCGGCACCCGAGGGTCATGTACTGGACCTGCATGCCGATCACTGGGAGCGCATTGCAGCTGATCGCGCACCGGCGCTGGAGGCGATCTCGGAGCGACTGGGCGGCCTGCTGAAGATAACGGCACGCCGTTTCTTTCGTCGTCCTGTCGATGTCACACCGCGCGGATGGCGTGTAGAGCGCTGGGGCGTCTATGCCCGGCGCTTGCCAGTACCCACCAGTCTCAATGTGCTGGATATCCGCACACAGAAGCTCAAGGGCATGGTCACGCTCGATCCCGACTTCGTCTTTACGCTGACCGATATTTTCTTTGGTGGCGACGGGAAAACCTCGCGTGCCGATGGCACACCGGACTTCACACCGATGGAAACACGGCTGGTGCGCAAGTTCGTCACCGCAATCATCGAAGACATGAAGGAAGCGTGGAAGCCCTACATGGCGGTGGATATCCAGCTTGCCAATTCAGAAATCAGTCCGGTCTTCGCCGCAATTGCCGCCAATTCGGAGCTGGTATGCATCACCGGCTTTGAGCTGATGCTTGGCGGTCATGAGCTTAAATTCGAACTCATTCTTCCGCAGGCGTTTATCGAGCCCCTGCGTCGCCTGCGCAACCCCGGTCAACCAAATAATGCCGAGGCTGATTCACAACGCTGGCAGGCCAGGCTCAAGACCGACGTGCAGGATGCCAGCGTTTCACTGCGCGCCGTACTCAACGGCACCCAGGTAATCCTGCGCGATATCAGCCAGGCCCGTCCTGGCGACATCATCGCCATCGATGCGCCAACGACCATCACGCTCTATGCCGGCGAGAACGCGCTGATCGAGGGCACCCTGGGTGTCTGCCAGGGGCGCAACGCTGTACGCATCACCAAACCCGCCAACCGCATTACCGTAGGAGAGAAATATGGACGAGGCGAAGACCTCTGACAGCGTTGTTGCCACGGCGGCAACAGCACAGCCTTTTCAGGCCCCGGCGCTGGACGGATCGGCTGTAACGACTGCCGTGACCGGCAATGATGTGCGCCCGAACATCGACGTCATTCTCGATGTGCCGGTCACGCTGTCGCTGGAAGTCGGGCGCGCCCAGATGAGTGTTGGCCGCCTGTTGCGGCTTTCACAGGGCTCGGTCGTTGAACTGGACCGTGGTGCCGGCGAACCGCTCGACGTACTGGTCAACGGCACCCTTGTGGCGCATGGCGAGATCGTGATCGTCAACGACAAGTTCGGGATCCGTCTGACCGACGTGGTGCCACCTGGCAAGCGCAGCGGATCACAGGGCTGAGCACCGCAATGCGTGGCCTCAAAACTTTTCACCGGCGGATCAGCACACTGGTGTGCCTGGTCGTTTGCGGCTTACTGGGCACGCTGCCGGTTCTTGCTGAAACGCTGGCTGCGACACCGGCAACCGGCGTAGCTGGCGGCGGCCTGGCGGCCGGCGATATCGCCTCGGCGACGCTGCGCATGGTGGTGGGACTTGCCGTCGTGCTCGGACTACTCGCCGCAACCGCCTGGGTATCGCGGCGCTTCCGTGCCGGCGCTGGCGCGCGCGGCGGACTCGTCGAAATCATCACCGGCCTGTCACTGGGCAACCGCGAGCGCGTGGTGCTGCTCAAGGTGGGCAGCGATCAGGTGCTGGTCGGCATCAGTCCCTCGGGTCTGCGCACACTGCATGTCATCGGCCAGAACACCAACACAGAATTCTCCGGCTACATGGAAAACAAGTCATGAGTTCCGCTCTTTCCGTCACTGTGCGCCGTGGCGCCCTGCTCACCGCACTGCTGCTGGTTCCTGCGCTGGCCATCTCGGCGCCAGTCATTCCCGCACTTTCACTGATCGACACCAGTGACGGCGGCAAGACCTGGTCGGTGAGCATCCAGATCCTGATGCTGATGACGGCACTGACGCTGCTACCCTCACTGCTGCTCGCTGCGACCTCGTTTACCCGGATCATCATCGTGCTGGCAATCCTGCGCCAGGCGCTCGGCATGCCACAGACGCCGCCTAACCAGATTCTGGTCGGGCTGGCGCTGTTCCTGACCTATTTCGTGATGGCGCCGGTCATCGACCGTATCAACGCAGATGCGCTGCAGCCCTATCTGGCCGGCACCATGGAGATGACAGCTGCGGCAGACAAGGCACAGGTCCCGCTGCGTGAATTCATGCTGAGTCAGACCCGCGAACCGGATCTGCAACTGTTCGCCGGCCTGGCCGGCAAGGACGGCTTCGCGAGCCCGGCTGACGTACCGCTGTCGGTGCTGCTGCCGAGCTTCATGACCAGCGAACTCAAGACCGCATTCCAGATCGGCTTCCTGACCTTCATTCCCTTCCTGATCATCGACCTGGTGGTATCAAGCGTGCTGATGTCGATGGGCATGATGATGCTCTCGCCGATGCTCATCTCCCTGCCCTTCAAGATCATGCTGTTCGTACTCGTCGACGGCTGGGCGCTGATTATCGGCACGCTGGCCAGCAGCTTTGCACCACACGTTTGAGGTTTGCTCCGATGACACCCGAAACCGTACTGACCATCGCCCGCGAGGCATTGACCGTGACCACCCTGCTGGCTGCACCGCTGCTGCTGGTGGCGCTGGTCACCGGCGTACTGGTCGGCATCCTGCAGGCCGCGACGCAGATCAATGAAATGACCCTGTCGTTTATCCCGAAGCTGCTGGCACTGATGCTGACGCTGCTGATCACCGGCCCGTGGATGCTGCAGCTGATCACCAGCTACACACGGACCCTGTTCACCAGCATTCCGTCCATGCTCGGCTGAGACCCGCATGTTCACCACCGTACAGATCGCTGACACCATCCTCGGTGTGCTGTGGACTGCCCTGCGCGTCGGTGGCGTCGTCATGCTCGCACCCCTGCTGGGCGCCATGTATGTACCGCGACGGATTCGCCTCGCGATGTCGCTCGTGCTGGCCGTGACCATGCTGCCGCTCGCCGGATCGGTGCCGGACATTCAGCCGCTGAGCCCGGACGGCATCATCGCAATCATTCAGGAACTGGCTGTCGGCATGGCGATCGGCTTTGTGCTGCGCCTGGCCACCGAAGCCGCGCTGCTCGCCGGCCAGCTCATCTCCACCGGCATGGGACTGTCTTTCGCCACCGTGGTCGACCCGCAGAACGGCGGCATGCCGCTGCTCGGCCGCTTCTACATCGTGGTGTCCTCACTGGTGCTGCTGGCGACCAATGCGCATCTGTCGCTGATTGCGTTACTGGCACAGAGTTTCCAGGTGGTCCCGATCGGTTCCGGCGGACTGTCGCCGGCTGACGCCCGCGGCATTGTGGAATTTGCCGGCCTGATGTTTGCCGGGGCGATCCAGCTCGCCTTGCCGTCCGTCGTAGCCATATTGATGGTCAACCTGGCTTTCGGCGTGATCAGCCGCGCCGCGCCCACCCTCAACCTGTTTGCAGTCGGCTTTCCGATCACGATCCTGCTCGGCCTCGCAATCCTCGTCATGTCGCTGCAGACGCAGGGACCTGTCTGGCTCGAACACATGAATAAAGGCTTCACGCTGCTGACCGGCATGCTGGGGAACAGATAGTCATGTCGGATAACCAGAGCCAGCAGGAAGACCGCACAGAGCAAGCCACATCAAAGCGTCTGGACGATGCGCGGCGCAAGGGCCAGATCCCGCGCTCGCGCGAGTTGAACATGGCGGTGGTACTGGTTGCCGCCTGCATGGCCTTGTACTCCGACCGGGCCGGCATCGCCGCCAGTGCCCGCGCACTCATGACCAACGCGCTGAGTATCGATCCTGCAGCCCTCACTGACCCCGGCTACATGAGCACCGCACTCGGCGAGGCGGCCTTCACTGCACTGCGCATGTGCACGCCGTTTTTTGCAGCACTGGCCGCAGCCGCAGTGCTCGGCGCCGTCGCAATCGGCGGCTTCGTGTTCACGCCAGATCCCGTGTCCTTCAAGTTCGAACGCCTGGATCCGGTCGCCGGCATCGGCCGCATGTTCAGCATGAACAGCCTGGTCGAGGTGCTGAAGGCACTGGCGAAGGCTGGCGTGATTATCGGTTTCATCGTCGCGCTGCTGATGGGCAGCACCGACTCACTGCTCGGACTCAGCGCGCAGTCCTTCAACGCTGCAATGGCTGAATCCACCTGGCTGGCGCTGCTCGCACTCGTCGTTTCCAGCGCAGCACTGCTGCTGATCGCGGCAGTCGACGCACCGTGGCAGCTGTGGAGCTATGCACAGCGGATGAAGATGACCCGCAAGGAGATCGAGGATGAAGCCAAGGAATCTGATGGCCGGCCTGAAGTACGCAGCCGTATCCGCGCCCTGCAGCAGGAGACCGCGCGGCGGCGGATGCTGGCCGATGTGGCTAAAGCGGATGTGGTCATCACCAACCCGACGCACTTCGCTGTCGCCCTGCGCTACGACGACCAGCGCATGCGTGCACCCGTCGTGCTGGCCAAGGGCGCTGATCTGACCGCTGCCCGGATCCGTGAAGTCGCCACCGGCCACAAGATTGCGTTGTTCGAATCACCATTGCTGGCGCGCGCCCTGTACTGGAGCGCCGACATCGGTCAGGAAATTCCGGCGCCACTGTATCTGGCGGTCGCCCAGGTACTGACCTACGTCTACCGCCTGCGCAACGCGCGCCTGCAGGGCGGTGCCTGGCCGGAGAAACCGGTCGTCGACGTTGATCCGAAACTGGCCAGCGGCCCGCAGCAGCGAAGACGCCGGCGACGCTAAGACTTAATCCTTTAACACCGAACAGCGGAACATCGACATGGCAGCACAGAACAGCAACTGGATAAGCGCAGTGCGCAACACGGCGATCATGAGCGCCGGATTGCCGCTGGTGGTACTGGCCATGCTCGCCATGATCATCCTGCCGATGCCACCACTGGTGCTCGATGCCCTGTTCACCTTCAATATCTGTATCTCGCTGGTCGTCATCCTGGCGGTGGTCTACGTCATGCGACCGCTGGACCTGGCCGCATTTCCAACCGTGTTGCTGCTGGCCACCTTGCTGCGCCTGGCGCTGAACGTCGCTTCAACCCGCGTGGTCCTGCTGAATGGCCACACCGGCGGCGATGCTGCCGGCAAGGTCATCGAGGCATTCGGCGAGTTCGTGATCGGCGGCAACTACGCGGTCGGCATCGTGGTGTTCGCCATCCTGCTGATCATCAACTTCATCGTGGTAACCAAGGGCGCCGGCCGTGTCGCGGAAGTCAGTGCGCGCTTCACCCTCGATTCCATGCCCGGCAAGCAGATGGCGATCGACGCCGACCTCAACGCCGGCATCATCACCCAGGCTGAAGCCGTCGCACGACGCAGCGAAGTGCGCATGGAAGCAGACTTCTACGGCTCCATGGACGGTGCCAGCAAGTTTGTACGCGGCGATGCGATCGCCGGCCTGCTGATCGTCTTCATCAACCTCATCGGCGGCATCCTGATCGGCGTCCTCCAGCACGACATGAGTTTCGCCCAGGCGGCATCGACCTACGCACTGCTGACCATCGGTGACGGACTTGTGGCGCAGATCCCGTCACTGTTGCTCGCCATCTCCGTCGCCGTGATTGTCACGCGCATGTCGCGCTCTGAAGACATGGGCAAGCAGTTGTTCAGTCAGTTGCTCGGCGACCGGCGCGTGCTGCGTGTGGTCGCCGCCCTGCTCGGACTGCTGGGCATTATTCCCGGCATGCCCAACGTCGCCTTTTTGCTGATGGCGGGCGTCTGTGCCGGCGGCGCGTGGTTGCTCGACCGTCGCGACAATGCAGAGGAAGTTGAAGCCGAACTGCCGATCACACCCGATGTGGTCGACAACGAAGCCAGCCGCGAACTGTCCTGGCACGATGTCGGCGAAGCCGATGCCATCGGCCTGGATGTCGGCTACCGGCTCATTCCGCTCGTCGATCGCCAGCAGGACGGTGAACTGATGCGCCGGATCAAGGGCGTACGCAAGCGCCTGTCCGAGGATCTGGGCTTCCTGGTTTCACCGGTACGCATCCGCGATGACCTGGATCTGCCGGCCAGCGGCTATCGCATCAGCGTGATGGGCTCACCGATCGCCACCGGTGAGGTACATCTGGACCGCGAACTGGCCATCAATCCCGGCCACATCGAACAACGCATCAACGGCATTCCCGCGCAGGATCCGGCCTATGGCCTCGAGGCGGTCTGGATCGAGCCCGTACAGCGCGAGGAAGCCCAGTCACGCGGCTATACCGTTGTTGACGTGCCCACCGTGATTGCCACGCACCTGAGCAAGGTACTGCACGAAAACGCCCATGAAATATTCGGCCACCAGGAAGCACAGGAATTGCTCGACCGGCTGGCCAAGCAGGCGCCGAAGCTGATCGAGGAACTGGTGCCGAAGACCCTGTCGCTATCGGTCGTCGTGCGCGTGCTCCAGGAACTGCTGCGCGACCAGGTTCCGATCACCAACATGCGCACCATCTGCCAGGCGCTCGCCGAACACGGTCGCAGCAGCCAGGACCCCGAGGTATTGACCAGTGCGGTGCGCGTGGCGCTCGGCCGGGCCATCGTGCAGCGGGCCAGCAACGGCCAGGAAGAGTTGCCGGTGATCACCCTGGATCCACGGCTGGAACAGATCTTGCAAGAAGCACTCAAGGGAGGCGCAGATACGGCAGGAATCGAGCCGACATTGGCGGAAAAGCTGCAATCCAGGCTGGCGGATACCGCCCACCGCCAGGAAATTGTCGGCCAACCGGCTGTTCTGCTCGTATCGCCGTCACTGCGCCCCTGGCTGTCGCGCTTCCTGCGGTTTGCAGTACCGACACTCAAGGTACTGGCCTACAACGAGGTACCTGACAGCAAGCGCGTGAAGTTGATTGCGGCAGTTGGAACCTGATTCACGGAGAGATGTGAGCATGAAGATCAGACGATTCACCGGCGTGGACATGCGCGACGCGCTCCGCCAGGTACGCAATGCCCTCGGCGCAGACGCCGTCATTCTGGAGACTGCGCATAGCGCCAGCGGGGTGGAGATCTCGGCTGCAGTCGATGCAGCCAGCGGTCCGGCAGAAGCGGCAGTCAGTCCTGAATGGACGACCGCCCGCAGCAGCCCGACCGACACCGCAGAAGGACCCTGCGTGATCATCGGTGGCACGGGGCGCAGCGGCGCACTGGCGACCGTCAGCGAAATGGAACAGATGCGCACGGAGATGCGCTCCATCCGCTCGCTGCTCGAAGCCCAGCTCGGGCGCCTGATCTGGGATGACCAGTCACGCCAGACGCCGGAGATCGCCGGCCTGCTGCGCAATTTCAGTCAGCTCGGACTCGACGCAGATATCGCCCGCAAGCTTGCCGAACGTTCTGCCATTACGCATCCGTCTGGCGGCTGGACCGCCGTACTGCGCACCCTCGTCGAAGAACTGCCGGTAGCTGATCGTGATCCGGTCAGTGACGGTGGGCGCTACGCGGTGATCGGCCCGACTGGCGTCGGCAAGACCACCACGATTGCCAAACTGGCCGCGCGGGCAGCGCTGCAGTACGGACCGGACAGCGTCGGCCTGGTGACTACCGACACCTTCCGCGTGGCCGCGCGCGAACAGCTCGACACCTACGGACAGATCATCGGCATACCCGTCAGTCATGCCAGCGATGCACAAAGTCTCAGCGAAGCACTTGATGCCCTCAAGGACCGGCGACTGATCCTGATTGATACGGCCGGCCTCAGCCAGCGCGACCCGCGGCTGCCCGAGCAGCTGGCCCGGCTGGGCGGCACCCGGTCTGGCATCACCACGCTGCTGGCACTGCCAGCCAATGCCCATGCTGGTGCGATGCAGGAAATTGTGGACGCGTTCCGGACTGCGGGACCGGCGGCATGCATCCTCACCAAGACGGATGAGGCCACGTCGCTCGGCGGTGCGCTGTCGGTGCTGATTCGCAGCCAGCTCGCCCTGGCCTATGTCGCCAATGGCCAACGTGTGCCTGAAGACATACACCTGATGCGTAACCGGCAGTCGTGGCTGGCCAAGATGGCCGTCGAGCTGATGCGCCGCGAAAACCGGGTGATCGGTACCGACGAAATGGCCGGCAGATTTACGGAGGTTGCAAACCATGCTTACGCCTGAACACCAGGACATCGCGGGTCAGGCCGCCGGTCTCCGTCGCATGCGCAGTAACAAACCCGTCAAGGTCATCACCGTTACCGGCGGCAAGGGTGGCGTCGGCAAGACCAATATCTCGGCCAACCTGGCTGTGGCCATGTCGATGCTCGGTCGCCGCGTGATGCTGCTCGATGCAGACCTCGGCCTGGCCAACATCGACGTACTGCTGGGCCTGCAACCCAGCCACTCACTGGCGGACGTGGTTAATGGTACGCGGCGGCTCGAGGAAGTCATCGTCGTCGGCCCGGCCGGCATCCGCGTGATCCCCGGCGCCTCCGGCCTGTCGAACATGGCCAACCTGACACCCGCACAGCATGCCGGCATCGTGCACGCCTTCAGCGAACTCACTGAAGACCTGGATGCGCTGATCGTTGATACCGCAGCCGGCCTCTCCGAAAGCGTGCTGCGCTTCTGCGAAGCCGGCAACGAAGTGCTGGTGGTGGTCTGCGACGAACCAACCTCGATCACCGACGCCTACGCGCTGATCAAGGTACTGAGCATGGAGCGTGGCGTCTCACGTTTTCGCATCATCACCAACATGACGCACCAGGGTGGCGACGGGCGCCACCTGTTCGAAAAGTTGCTGCGCGTCACAGAACGCTTCCTGCAGGTCACGCTCGACCATGCCGGCAGTATTCCCTACGACGATCGCGTCTGGCGCGCCGTGCAACTACAGACACCATTTGTGACGTCGTTCCCTACCAGTCTCGCCGCCTCTGCACTCAAGAAACTCGCCCTGCGTGCCGATAGCTGGGAGGAGCCCCGCGCGGCACGCGGCAATATCGAGTTTTTTGTGGAGCGCCTGATCCGGGCACAGCCAGGCCGGGAGACGGCACAGGCATGACGCCGGCAAACCGCTATGCAACGGCCGCCGGGCACTCGCCCGACGCGCTCGTGCAGGAGCACGCCCCGCTGGTGAAGCGTATTGCGAATCACCTGCGTGGCCGCCTGCCGCATGGCATAGACCTGGATGACCTGATCCAGGTCGGACTGATTGCGCTGCTGGATGCCGCGCGTCAGTACTCGCCGGCAAAAGGCGCGAGTTTTGAGACCTACGCAAGCATCCGGGTACGCGGTGCGATGCTGGACGAAGTTCGCAGTACCGACTGGACACCGCGATCTGTTTATCGACGACAACGGGAACTGACGGCAGCGATCCAGAAAGTGGAAAACAGGACAGGACAACCGGCTGAGCCGCGCGAGATCGCCACTGAACTGGGCATCTCGCTGGAGGACTATTTCCAGATGGTGAGTGCTGCCACGACGCATCGCCTGTTCAGCCTCGACCAGGACGATGACAACGGCAGCACCGACACACACATGCAGCAGATTCCGGATCCGGATGCGGAACCCTGTGCTGAACTCGAATCCGATGAATTTCGTGCCGCGCTTGGCGAGGCCATCCGTTCACTGCCGGAGCGTGAGGGGCTCGTCATGTCGCTGTACTACGAGGAGGAACTGAACCTGAAGGAAATCGGCGAAGTACTCGGCGTGACGGAGTCACGTGTCTGCCAGATCCACGGTCAGGCCCTCAGCCGGGTGCGCTCACGCGTGCATGCTGCAATCGATGGCGTCGCACTAGGCACCTGAACATGCCATGCCCGGAAAGACACAAATGAATACAACAACACCGCGAGACCGTGAATGGACATATTGACCATCAGCGGCGTCGCGCTGGCCTTTTTTGCCATCATCATCGGCAGCATCCTCAAGGGTGCCGGCGTCGGCTCGCTGCTGAATCCAGCCGCATTCGTCATCGTATTTCTGGGCACCTTCGCATCAATCCTGATCCAGACGCCAAAAGCCACCTTCATGCGTGCCTGGAAGATCGTACCGTGGATCTTCAAGCCACCCCTGGAAGATCACGAAAAGCTGATTGCCAAGATGGTCGAGTGGAGCGAGATCGCGCGCAAACAGGGACTGCTCGGCCTTGAGCCGGCCCTGGAATCAGAGCCGGATCCGTTTGCGCAGAAAGCCCTGCAGATGCTGGTGGACGGTACGGAACCGGACAAGATCCGCGAAGCGCTGGAGATGGATATCGAGGTCAAGGCGAAAGCCAATACAGCCAGTGCCAAGGTCTTCGAAGGTCTGGGCATCTACGCGCCGACACTCGGCATCATCGGCGCCGTGCTCGGCCTGATCGCGGTGATGAAGAACCTCGCCGATCCGAGCAAGCTCGGCCATGGTATCGCCGCCGCCTTTACCGCCACCATCTATGGCATCGGACTCGCGAACCTGTTCTTTCTGCCGATCGCCAACAAGCTCAAGGACGTAATCGGCAAGCAGACGCATACCAAGGAAATGATCATCGAAGGGATCATCGCCATTGCCGAAGGCGAAAATCCGCGCAACCTCGAAGCCAAGCTCAAGGGGTTTGCCGGCTAAGGCCGGTTAGCCGCGACAATGGCCAGGAAACACGAACACGAAGATCACGTCAACCACGAGGCGTGGGCCATACCCTACGGCGATCTCGTGACCCTGCTGCTGGCATTTTTTGTCGTCATGTATGCGACCTCGTCAGTCAACGAGGGCAAGTACAAGGTTCTTTCCGACTCGCTGAATGCCGCCTTTCGCGGCGCGCCACGCACCATGGAACCGATTCCCGTCGGCGACAAGCCGGCCAAGGCCAAAGCTGACGATACCGTGGCCGGCATCAAGCCAGGTCAGATATTGAAGCTGGAAGCCGAGCGGGCTGCGGAGCAGAAGGACCAGCAAACGCTGGCCGAGAATGCGGCCCTGCAGGGTCATCTGCAGAAGATGAGCGACGACCTTGAAACAGCGATGCAGGAGCTCATCGACAAGGAAATGATCCGCATTCAGCGCGCGCCGTCCTGGGTCGAGGTGGAGATCAAGGCGGATATTCTCTTTCCGAGCGGCAGTGCCGAGATCGAGCCTTCCGCAACTGCCGTACTCGATCGCATCGCTGTCATCCTGGTTGAACGTCCCTACCCGATCCGCATTGAAGGACACACCGATACAAGGCCGATCAGGACCAGCCAGTTTCCATCGAACTGGGAACTGTCGGCGGCACGTGCGGCACGCATCGTGCGTCTCTTCGAAGCTCATGGCATCGCATCCAGCCGGATGGTTGTCGCCGGCATGGGCGAAAACCGGCCACTGGCAGACAACAGCAGCGCAGAAGGCCGAAACCGCAACCGGCGCGTCACCATCGTCATTCTCGGCAAGCCGCCAGCCGCAGATGACCCGATGCCGGGTGGCATTGCCGAAGCTGCTGCCGAGCCTGCTGTCGGATCGACAGCCGCGCCGGCTGTGGAGCCTGCGACATGAATTCAGTAGACCGCATCGGCCCTGGCCTGCCACCCACCCGGATCGAGCGCATTGCCGACAAGCGTCGCAAGCCGGAACGGGAGCAAAAGCAGCACCGCGAAAACAGGAAACCGCCGGAAACGGGTTCCGACGGCCGCAATCACATCATTGACGAACTTGCCTGAAGGAAATCACACCATGGCTATTCTGGACACACTGAACATCGGCAACTTTGCGCCAGGCAGCATTGATATCAGCCTGCTCGGCGACTTCTTTGCTGGCACGGCCACGATTCATCCGGTGGCACTGTTTGCCGGCGGAGTGCTGGCACTGGTCACGCTCACTGTGCTGGCGTTCTCGGTCGCCCGGCAGAAACGCCATACCAGGCTACTGGAAGAGCGCTGCGACGATACACAGGATCGCCTGCAGGCTATCGAGATCCTGCTGGCAGCTTCGACCAGTGAGGCCAGCCTGCTGCGCCAACGCGTCGAACAACTGGGTATGCGTCAGGAAAACACCCTGGGCAGCAACGCAAAGACCAGCTTGCGCCAGGCCATCGCCCTGTCCAGACACGGTGCGACGACCAGGCAGCTGATCGATACCTGCGAACTGAGTCAAGGCGAAGCGCACCTGATCCAGACACTCTATGGCCAGCCTGCAGGCGCTCCGGCGGCTGAAGAACTGCACTGAAGAAACCGGCTGACACCGTATCAGATGATTCTGCAACGACAGACCAGCACACATACGTGGGAGTTACGACGATGAGCCAGGTTCCTGAACACATACTGCAGCGCTTGCGTACCTGCACCAGCTTTCCAACCCCGCCCGCAGTGGCGATGCAGGTGTTGCAACTGGCCCAGGATCCTGACATCGACCTCAGCAAGGTCGCCGATGCGGTCAGCGCAGACGCGGCCATCGCCGCCAAGGTGATGCGTATTGCCAACTCGGCAATGTACTCACGCCGACGACAGAGCACCAACCTGCGCCAGGCGCTGATTGTGCTCGGGCTCAATGCGACCCTGACCCTGGCGCTCAGTTTCACGCTGGTTTCGACCCTCAAGAGAAACACCACGCAGGGCTTTGACTTCAATTCCTACTGGCGTCGTACCGTTCTCGCCGCCGCATGGGGCAAGTTGCTGGCCAGTGAAACGGGTCGGCGCGATGCTGAAGAAATTTTTCTCGCTGCCCTGCTGCAGGACCTGGGCATGCTGGTGATCGACAAGATCTGGCCGGAGGTCTACGAAGGGATCGCGCCGTTCAAGATCGAGCACAGTCGCATCTGCCAGCATGAACAGAACTGCATCGGTACGGATCACCGCTCGATCGGCGCTGCTTTACTGCGCATCTGGAATATGCCGGAAAGCCTGGTGCGCGCCGTGCAGCACAGCCATGACCCGAGCGCTGCCGGCGTGGACGGCGACGAACGGGCATTCGTCCGTGCGGTCGCGATGTCCGGCGAACTCAGCGATGTCTGGCTCAGCTCGCACAACGAGGTCGCCCTGCGCCGCGTTGGCCAGCAGGCCCACCGCTATCTCGGTATCCAGCCCAACCGTCTCGGCGAGTTGTTCGATGCAGTCCGCGAGCAACTGCCGGTTGCTGAAGAACTGTTCCAGATGGAACTGTTTGACGCCTCGCAACTGCAGGATATTACCGACGCTGCGCAGGAAATCCTGATCGTCCGCAACCTGTACCAGATCAATGCCAATGAGGAAGTCCAGCAGGAAAAGCACGCGCTGGAGAAGGAGCACAGCAAGCTCAAGACAGAAACCATCCGTGACGTCCTGACCAGCGCCTATAACCGGCGCCACTTTGAAAAGCGGCTGGGTGAGGAATTTGATGCTTGTGCGAAATCAAACTATGGCTGGCCACTGTCGCTGATCTTTATCGATCTGGACAAATTCAAGTCCGTCAATGACGGCTACGGCCACCAGGCTGGTGATGCCGTCCTGAAAGCAGTTGCCGATCTGCTCCTCGAAACACTGCGTGATACCGATATCGTATCCCGCTACGGTGGTGATGAGTTCGTGCTGCTGCTGCCGGGCGTTGATGCAGACCAGGTAAACACTGTTGCGAAACGTATCTGCGAAATAGCAAGAACCCGGAAGGCCATGATCAGCGATGGCACGCAGGTGGGCATCACCCTGTCGCTCGGTGTTGCGACTTGCGATGCGCAGAACCAGTTTGACACGGCACAGGCACTGCTGGCAGCGGCTGATTCAGCGCTTTACAAGTCGAAGCAGAGTGGGCGGGACCGGTACACCCTGCACAACGCGCAGGCGGCCTGACAACTTCAGAGAGGACGCGCTGCGCTCAGAGACCGTAGCGTTTCATCTTCTCGGCGAGCGTAGTGCGCCGGACCTGCAGTTTCTGCGCCGCATGCGCGATAACACCATTGGCTTCATGCAGCGCCCGGCGGATCAGCGCAACTTCAATTTGTTCCAGATATTCCTTGAGCGGCAATCCCGAGTCAGGCAACTCGATGTCCTGCGGCCGTGGTCCGGCCGCGCGGGCCGCAGCCACTTCCTGGCGATCTGATTCCCGCAATGGTGCCGCAGCCGTGTAGCGCGTCGGCAACTGAGGTATATCCACGGCCGTACCCGGATGCAGCACACACAGCCGCTCCAGTAAATTGGACAGCTCGCGGATGTTGCCAGGCCAGGAGTAGTGCTTGAGGATGCGTATGGCACCCGGCGTGACCTGTACCGGCGAGAGTCCGGCGCTCCGGCAACGCTCGATGATATTGGCGATCAGGTCCGGCAGATCATCGAGCCGGTCGCGCAATGGCGGCAGCTCGATCGGGAACACGTTCAGCCGGTAGTAGAGATCTTCGCGAAAACTGTTGTTGCCGATCGCCGCTTCGAGATTGCGGTGCGTCGCCGCAATGATGCGTACATCGCATTCCCGCGGCCGGTTGTTGCCAACCCGCTCATAGATCCGTTCCTGCAGTACGCGCAGCAGCTTGACCTGCATCGGCAGGCTCATGTCGCCGATCTCATCGAGAAACAGGGTGCCGCCCTCGGCTGCCTCAAAACGTCCAATACGGGCGGATATGGCGCCGGTGAATGCGCCCTTTTCATGCCCGAACAGCTCGCTCTCGAGCAAATCGGCCGGAATTGCCCCGCAGTTCACCGGGACGAAGGGCTTGTCGGCACGTGGTGACAGCAAATGCACGTAGCGGGCGACCCACTCCTTGCCGGTACCCGACTCGCCAGTGACCAGCACGCTGGTATTGAACGGCGCTACCTGCTCGATGAGCCGACGAACATTGACCATACGGACGCTGTGGCCGGTCGGAAAGTAGACTGGACCTGTCGCCGGGACGGTGCCCTCTGCGCCCGCCTGGTCAGCGGCCTGCCTGATGTCATTCATTCAATATGGAGCGGATAAATGCCCGGTGCTGCGTCGAAGTGGCCAGTATGATCAAGGCTGCCCTGACCCAAGTCAAACAAAACGCCAATTTCCCGTCGCCCCGATGGAGTGCCCCCGATGACCCCGAACCACAGCAGCTCATTAAATTACGCGCTACGCAGCAAGTTGCCGGAGGTCGGCACTACGATCTTCACCGTTATGTCGCAGCTGGCTGCCGAGTGTGGCGCGGTCAACCTGACGCAGGGCTCACCCGATTTCCCACCGCCCACGCGCCTGCTCGATCGCGTCGCTCATCACCTGTACGCCAGCAACAACCAGTACGCCCCGATGACTGGCCTGCCGGCACTGCGCGAACAAATCGCGATAAAGACGCTCGGGCTGTATGGTCGACAGCTCGATCCGGACAGCGAAGTCACGGTGACCTCGGGAGCGACCGAGGCGCTGTTCAGCGCCATCGAGGCCTTCGTACACACGGGCGACGAAGTGTTGTGCTTCGATCCCGCCTATGACACCTATGATCCGGCGATTCGCCTTGCCGGCGGGCAGGCCGTGCACCTCCCGCTGGTGCCACCGCACTTTGGCATCGACTGGAACGGGGTACGCGCTGCGATCACGCCACGCACGCGCATGATCATCCTTAACTCGCCGCACAATCCCAGCGGTGCGGTACTCTCGCCGGCCGATATGACCAGCCTCGAGGCGATCGTGCGCGATACCGGCATCCTGTTACTCGGCGACGAGGTGTACGAGCACATGGTGTTCGACGGCCGCCGGCACGAAAGCCTGCTGCGCTATCCCGCCCTGGCGGAACGTAGCCTGGTGATTTCCTCCTTTGGCAAGACCTATCACGCAACAGGCTGGAAGATCGGCTATTGCGTAGCGCCGAAAGCGCTGATGAGCGAGTTCCGGCGCATACACCAGTTCGTGCAGTTCTGCGTGGTCACGCCCATGCAGCGCGCACTGGCAGATTTTCTGGCCAGCGATGCGGATCATTACCTCGGTCTGTCAGCCTTCTATCAGGAAAAGCGGGACCGCTTCTGCGCGCTGCTGGCGCCGTCGCGCCTGCGCTGCACGCCATCGGCCGGCACCTATTTCCAGCTTGCTGACTACACTGCGATCAGCGACGAACCAGACCTCGGCTATGCACGCCGCCTGACTCGCGAGGCGGGCATCGCCTGCATTCCGGTATCGGTCTTCTGTGCCCTGCCGGGAGATACGCGGCTGCTGCGCTTTTGCTTTGCCAAGGATTCGTCTACGCTCGAACGTGCCGCAGAGATCCTCTGCCGGCTCTGAGCCACACCGGTCGCGAGTTCTGAACTGCCATGCATCGCCTGCTCGTTTTCCAGCACGTACCGCACGAGATTCTCGGCACCCTCGACCCCTTGCTGCGGGATGCCGGTTTCCGCATCCGCTACCAGAACTTCGGGCGACAACCTGATGCGCTACCGGATCTCGACCGCTACCACGGCCTGATCGTGCTCGGCGGCCCGATGAACTGCGACCAGGTGCACCACCATCCACATCTGGCGGTCGAAATCGCCGCGATCCGTGAAGCGGTCGCAGCGCGCAAGCCGGTACTCGGTATCTGCCTCGGCGCACAGCTGCTGGCGCGCGCGCTCGGTGGCCACGTGACCGCCAATCCGGTCAAGGAAATCGGCTGGTACGACGTGGCACCCACCGCAGAAGCCCAGCGCGACCCGCTGTTCCGTCACTTCGCTGCCAGCGAAAAGATCTTCCAGTGGCATGGCGACACCTTCTCCATTCCCGATGGTGCGGTGCATCTGGCCGCCTCGCCCGACTGCCGCAACCAGGCTTTCCGCTATGGCGACAACGTCTATGGCCTGCAGTTTCACCTCGAGGTCGATGCAGCGATGATTCACCGCTGGCTGCATGCCCCGGTGAATGTGCGTGAACTGGAAGGACTGCGCGGCAGCATCGACCCGGAACGAATTGCGGCCGACACGCCGCTGCATGTGGCGCAATCCCAGGCGCTCGGTACGAAGCTCTTTGGTGAGTTCCTGCGCCTTTTCCAGGGCCGCCACAGGCGCGTGGCCCTGCCCTCGCGCTAGCACGGCCTGCGCACAGCGCAGCCGGGCTTGACCCTCCCATTATGGGAAGGTTTAGCATAGCCGGCATGAACATCAGTCACGCAGCACGGCTCTCCGGAGTTTCGGCAAAGATGATCCGTCACTATGAAAGTGCCGGGCTGATACCTGCCGTGACCCGTACCGACGCAGGCTATCGAAGCTATACGCCAGAGGATGTCCATCGTCTGGCGTTTATCCGGCGCGCACGCGCAGTCGGATTTGGCACACCGGAAATCCGGCAACTGCTCTCGCTATGGCAAAACCGGCAGCGGCCGGCCCGCGACGTCAAACGGCTGGCCGTCGAGCATCTGCAGCAGCTCAAGGAACGGATTACAGACCTTGAAGCCATCGCCGATACGCTGTCGCACCTGATCGGCCACTGTCGTGGTGACAGCCGGCCGGACTGCCCGATACTCGATTCACTGGCAGCGGGGGATCCCGAACCGGCAACCCGAAGCGTTCCCGCACGACGCAGGCAGGTCTCAAAATGAACAGCACCGACTCAGCGCCCGTTGAACGATTCAGTTTCCCCGTCGAGGGCATGACCTGCAGCAACTGTGCGGGGCGCGTCGAAAAAGCGCTGCGCGCGGTACCGGGCGTGATTGAGGCAAACGTCAATCTCGCCATCGAGCGTGCCGACGTACGCGGCGCTGCGGGCATCACGCAATTGCCGGCGCTGGCTGCAGCCGTCAGCGCAGCCGGCTATCGCGCCGTGATCGCAGTGCAATCCGGAACACAGGCCGACGCAGAAGATGCACATCGCATTCGCGAACAGTCGCTGCTGCGTCGGGAACTCGCGGTACTTATGATCTCGGCAGCCCTGGCGATGCCACTCCTGTGGCAGATGGCCGGAATGAGCCTGGGGCTGCACTGGCATCTGCCGGCCTGGCTGGAACTGCTATTGGCAACGCCGGTGCAGTTCGTGATCGGCGCGCGCTTTTACCGGTCGGCCTGGCAGGCGGTCCGCGCAAAGGCCGGCAACATGGATGTACTCGTCGTGCTCGGGACGACAGCGGCTTACGGCTACAGCCTTTACCTGCTGGCCACACTAGGCTTCAGCGCGGCGACGGGCAAGCTGTATTTTGAGGCCTCGGTGATCATCATCAGCCTGGTACTGCTGGGCAAGTTTCTCGAAAGCCGGGCCAAGCGCGGCACCACGGCTGCCATCCGCCAGCTCATGGAACTGCGACCGCAAACCGCGCGCGTGCGACAGGCTGACGGCAGCGAGCGGGAAATGCCGATCAACGAGGTACGCAGCGGCGACCGGATTGTGGTCCGGCCCGGCGAGCGTATTCCGGTCGATGGCCTGGTGCATACGGGACGCAGCGAAGTCGACGAATCGCTGATCACCGGCGAGAGCCTGCCGGTCGACAAGCAGCCTGGCGGCAAGGTGACTGGTGGTGCCATCAACGGTACCGGTTTGCTGCTGATACGCGCGACCGCAGTCGGCGCTGACTCAACCCTGGCGAAGATTATCCGGCTGGTCGAGAACGCACAGGGCGGCAAGGCACCGGTGCAACGCCTGGTGGATCAGATCAGTGCGATTTTTGTGCCGGTGGTCGTGATTCTGGCATTCATCACCTTCGTCGTCTGGCTGCTGGTCAGCGGCGATTTCGAACACTCGCTGGTCTCGGCAGTTGCTGTACTGGTGATCGCCTGCCCCTGTGCGCTGGGACTCGCGACACCGACTGCGATCATGACCGGCACCGGTGCGGCGGCCCGTGCGGGGATCCTGATCAAGGATGTAGCAGCACTCGAGCGCGCTCATCGCCTCGACACCATCGTCTTCGACAAGACCGGCACACTGACAGTCGGGAAGCCGGTGCTGACCAGCGTCCATGCACTCCGCGGCAGCGAGGACGAATTGCTGCAACTGGCCGCCTCCGTACAGCAAGGCAGTGAACATCCCCTGGCGCGGGCAATCGTCGATTACGCCATCGCCCGCAACCTGGCCGTGGGCACGGTGAGCGACTTCCGCAGCCATACCGGCCGCGGCGTGATCGGCACGGTGGCCGGACGCGAGATCATGATTGGCAACCGGCGTCTGCTGGGCGAACAGCAGATCGAAGCAGGTGCGGCCGCTGGCATAGCCGAAAACCACGAGCAACAGGCGCAAAGCGCCGTGTTTGTAGCCGATCGGGACGGCGTGCTCGGCGTACTCGCCATTGCTGACCAGTTACGGCCGGAAGCCATCGCGGCGGTTGCCACGCTACGCGATATGGGCATCCGCACACTGCTGCTGTCTGGCGACGCCGAACTGGTGGCTGCAGAGATCGGTCGACAGGCCGGCGTGGATGAAGCGCGCGGCGGTATGCAGCCCGAGGACAAGGCGGACGTCATCAAAGAACTGCACCGCACCGGCCGCGTCGTTGGCATGATCGGCGACGGCATCAACGATGCGCCGGCACTGGCGGTTGCAGATGTGGGCATCGCGATGGGCACCGGTACGGATATTGCGATGGAAACCGCCGGTATCACGCTGATGCGTCCCGACCCGCGACTGGTGGCCGCTGCGATCACCGCCAGCCGGGCGACATTCCGCAAGATCCGCCAGAACCTGTTCTGGGCATTCATCTACAACCTGATCGGTATTCCGGCAGCGGCGCTCGGCTATCTGAGCCCGGCGCTGGCGGGTGCCGCCATGGCGATGAGCAGCGTCAGCGTGGTCAGCAATTCACTGCTGTTGCGCCGCTGGCGTCCCGCGCTGCGGGATACGGCCCAGGCAAACCCGGACCACAGGCTTTCCTGAGCGATTCCCGTTTTTGCCGGCAGCCGGTATCATAAGATCCATTCCATATGGATGTTCTAAAACCCCCTCAGGAGATACCGATGGACCACCAGCACCTGTCAGACGACATGATTTACCCCTTCGACGCCCGCGGTGTCGCCAAGCGCTTCCGCCATGCCGCGATATTCGGCGCCCTCGATGCACTCATGCCCGGCGAGACGATGCGGTTCTGCAACGACCATGACCCGCTGCCGCTGCTCGCCCAGGCCCGCGACCGCTACGGCGATGCACTCAGAATCGAGTACATGCAGCGCGAACCCGGCGCGATCGTCATCGACTTCACCCGCGAGTAAGTCATAGCAACCGGGTGCCGGTGCAATGCCGGCACCCGGCTCTGCTGTTGTCAGGGATTCATCGCGGCTGAAGCCGCTCCTACCGCCGCTACTTTCCGCAAGCCAAAAAAAGGCCGGGCCCCGGTCAGCCAGCCAACTCTTCGTTGACTGGCCAACCGGGGCCCGGCCGGATAGCTCTAAGGCCTTAACCCTAGTTGCGGACCTTCGGCTCCATTTCGTTCGACCACTCGCGGCCGAACTCGTCGCCGTACTCGGCCTGGTAGGCCTTCCACTCGTCCGTCTCGGTATCCGTCTCCGGATTCATGCGGGCACCCCGTGAGAGCACGAAGTACATCAGCGGCAGCAGACCGCCGAGCACGAACACCGCACCACCGATCGAACGGAGGTAGGTCAGGGTAGCGAACACCGGACCAAGGATCACGTCGCTGGTACGGGCAGCCCAGTAACCTTCGGTGAGTACGATCCAGATCTGGTAGAGACCGACCGGGAACATATCCAGGAACATCATCAGGGCGATGCCGATGTTCAGGGACCAGAAGGCCGTACGTACCAGCTTTTCATTCCAGGCAGATTTCTGGAACAGGTGCTGGCAGCAGAACAGCATACCGGCAAGGGCGACGTTGCCCTTCACACCGAACATTGCAGCGTGAGCATGGTTAAGCGTCATGTAGGTCGCATGCTCGTAGTAGTTGACAATCGGCAGCGTGATCAGCGAACCAAACACACCAGCGCCGAAGATATTCCAGAAGTTGACGCCCAGGATGAACAGCCAGACGGCTTCCATCACGTGCATCTGCTTGCCCTGAACGCGGAGTTCCTGGGCGCGGCCGCTCTCCTGACGCATCTGCCAGGCATCCAGCGTAAGCAGCAGCAGTGGCAACACCTGGAGGGTGGAGAACACGCTGCCAACCGCGATGATGCCGGTCGGCTTGGCGATCCAGTAGAAGTTGTGCGAGATGCCGTTGATCGCCGTGACCAGGAAGAGCATGACGGCCAGGAAGATGACCCGCTCTGCCATCAGGCGCGTGACCAGACCCATCTGTACCAGCAGATAGGCGACGATCACGGTGGTGAACACCTCGAAGGTCACCTCGACCCACATGTGCACCGTCATCCAGCGCCAGTAGTCGGAGATGGCGAAGTTGGTGTCCGGCGTCATGAGGACGCTGAAGAACAGGAACAGCACCATGATGCCACTGCCCCAGAGCAGCCAGGCGGGAACGGACCAGACATTCTTCGCGGATACCCAGGGCTTCACACCACGATAGATGATGAAGATCCAGAGCACGAAGGAAGCCAGCAGGAGCAGCTGGAAGAAGCGGCCCAGCTCGATGAACTCCCAACCCTGACTACCAAACCAGTAGGACATCAGGTCGTTCATGTAGCCACGCTGACCGGTATAGATACCGAATACAGCGCCGAGAGCCACAACAACCGACATCGCGAACAGCAGGTTGATCAGGAACAGCTGGCCTTTCGGCACCTTGGCTAGGCGGGGCAGGAAGAAGATCGTATATCCGACCCATGCCATGAAGAACCAGAAGATCTGCAGCAGCGTGTGGTAGCTGCGGGCAACCGTAAACGGCATCAGTTCGTTGAGATTGAGGCCGAAGGGACGGACGAAGTCCATGGCGCCGACGATACCCATGAAGACCTGGATACCAAAACAAATAATTGCCAGCGCAAAGAACTTGTAGGTGGCCTTCTGCGTCGGGCGAACGTAACCGTTCTCAAGGTCAGCCGTGGTCAGCGAGTGGCCGCCAGCTTCCGAAGAATCGAATACGTCGACTTCCTGGATCTTCATCTGGCCGTAGACGTACAGCACAACGCTGATACCGATCCACAGGCAGAAGATGCTGACCATGCTCCAGATGAAGGTGGCCGTGGTGGCAACGTTGCCAACTTCCGGATCGTACGGCCAGTTGTGCGTGTAGCTGTAGACTTCGCCCGGACGATTGGCAGCGGATACCCAGCCACCCCAGAAGAAGAAGCCGGTCAGCGAACGCAGGTTGTCGACACCGTTGACCTGGTTGATCGGATCCATGTGTTCTTTGTAGGTCGCATCGGTGAACATCCGGGTGTAGTGGACATTCAGCTCCTCAAACGCATTGATCTGTGCGGCATTGAGGGTGATGGTACCGGCGCCTTCGTTGTAGGTGTTGTTGCGGATCTCGCGCATAACGCGCTGACCGATCGCATCCCGTTCGTATTCCGTCAGGGCTGCGGCACCAGTGGTCGCCAACATTTCCTTGGTGTAGTACTCGCGCATCGAAACTGCAGTGCGATGCAGGGCATCGGCAGTGAAGTCAGGACCACGGTCGCCGCCGTCACCCCAGAAGGAGCCATAACCCATCAGGCCGCGGAGGTGGAAAACTTCCTTGCCACGCTCGATCTGCTGCTGCGAAACGACGACTTCCCCGGTATCGGCCGAGACGTAATTTACCAGCGGTGGCGCACCGCTATAGGTCTGCTGACCCAGATATACCAGACCAGCCAGACTGATCGCCGTGACGATCAGGAAGTGGGTGGTCCAGGTCTTCTTGTTCAGGAGCCACTGCGCCAGATTCTGGCCACCTGAACTTTCGACGGACTTCGTGCTCATTTACTTAGGCTCCTTTAAAGGTGGCCGGAATACCAACTAGGTAGAGATAGCTTGCTGAATAATCAATGCAAGGGTAAATGACCCAGATCAATCACCCCTAGGTAATTACACCTATGATGACTGCAGCAATCTGGTTTTCGTAATGGAGATGTTTGAACGGAGATAGGCCCCCAAGCTTTACTCCGGCGCACAGGATACATGAGCTGTGCAGAGAATTCCTTGTCAACAGAATTCCGGCGCAGTAATTTGCGGGTGATAAACACTCTCCGGAAAGTCCGGCGGGATTTTTCCAGACAGCAGGATCAAACGACGCAATGAAAACCAAAATCCTTTCGTGGCTGAATTCTTCTCCAGAGTCAGAGGAAGAAGCGGCCGACAGATCCGGCGACCAGTGCGATGCTCGCGACGAGCAAGTCGCTGCGCGCCTCGATGGCCCGCAGGAATGGCGGCACAGAGACGGCCAGTTGCGCGAGAGACAAACCTGGAAAAATGGCGTCAGGGACGGGCCGTGGGAGATGTTTCACCAGAATGGCCAACTGCGCTCCAGAGGCAGTTACCAGGACGGTCTGCGCAATGGGCCTTTTGAGGTTTACTTCAGCAACGGACAACTGCGCTCAAGGGGTACGCACAGCCAGGACAAGCGCAACGGAGCCTATGTTTCACACTACGAAGATGGCCAGCCAGATTCACGCGGCAGCTTCGCAGACGGCAACAAGGAAGGTGTCTGGGAGTGGTTTTACCCCGGCGGCCAGCTCAAGCAGAAGGGTGTTTACAAGGACGATCTATTGGAGGGCACCCTGGAATCCTTTTATGAAAGCGGCCAGCTGAAATCTACCGAACACTACGCCGGCGACAAGCAGGACGGTCCCTATGTGACCTACCACGAGAACGGTCAGGTGCACGGGCGTGGACAGTTCTGGTCCGGTGTTCCGGATGGCCCATACGAGCTCTACAACAAGGATGGCAGCCTGCGGGAATCCGGCAATCACAAGAAGGGCGTACGCAAGTAACGGCTACAGACATGGCAAGGCTGGTCTTTTACATCAAGCGCTTTTTTTCCCGCCTCAGGCGACCGGACGGGTTTACGGAGTGGTACTACCCGAGCGGTCAGCTTGAGCACAAGGGCAGCTACCAGAACGGCAAGGAAACCGGCTACTGGGAATATTTTCGCGAAGACGGAACCATGGAATTTCGCGGCAGCTTCCGCAACGGTTTGCGGGATGGAAACTGGGAGTTGTTCCACGCGAACGGCCGGGTAATGGTCAGCGGGAATTCAAAGGCCGGGCGGCCCGAAGGCGCCTTTGAACGATTTTCCGAAACCGGGCGCCTGGTGGAAAGGTCGGTCTACAGAAACGGAGAACAGGACGGGCTCTGTGAGCGCTTTCATCAAAATGGCCAGCTGAGCGAGAAAGGCAAGTATGAGAACGGCAAGCGGGACGGCTACTGGGAGTACTACTACCCGAGTGGCCAGCTGAAAAAGCGGGGTCGCTTCAGCCAGCGCGACAGATTCGGCCTGTGGGACTTTTTCGACGAGAACGGCTTGCTGCTCGAAAGCCGCAACTTCACGGAAAACCAGCGCTAGGCGGCTATCGCATCCAGCGTGGTGACGCTATTTTTCCAGCAGTTTCAGCTTGTCCATGACCCCGTCCCATTCCTCGGCGTCCGGCGGTGGGCTCTTGCTGGCCTTTATTTTTGGCCAGACTTCGGCAAGCTTGGCGTTGAGCTGGATGAATGCCCGCTGACTCCTGGGCACCGCCCTTTCTTCCATGATCGCACCCACCGGGCAGGCTGGCACGCAATAGATGCAGTCGATGCAGGTTTCCGGGTCGATCACCAGGAAGTTTGGACCTTCGTGAAAGCAGTCTGCCGGACAAACGGCTGCGCAACTCGTGTGCTTGCAGTTGATACAGTTTTCGGTAACGACAAAGGGCACGTCGCATCTCCCTGTGAGAGGCAGGCGGCGGAGCAGGATTTGCGACATTTTATACGCAGGAGGCAGCCGCCCGCATACCCGGCGACCGGAACGTGCAACAATTCTCCGCCAGGCGAAAAGGGACAGGACACCTGATGATCACGACTGACGGCAATTCGGCCTGCGCAACAATTGCCCACAAGCTCAGCGAAGTTCTGGCCATCTATCCCATCACCCCGTCCTCGCCAATGGGTGATCTCGTGGATACCTGGTCCAGCAAATCGCGACCCAACCTCTGGGGTGCGGTACCGCAGGTCATCGAGATGCAGAGCGAGGGCGGCGCCGCCGGGACGGTGCATGGCGCCCTGCAGCGCGGAGCCCTGGCTTCGACCTTCACCTCGTCGCAGGGCCTGCTGCTGATGATCCCCAATATGTACAAGATCGCCGGCGAGCTGCTGCCGACTGTCTTTCATGTCGCTGCCCGCACTGTCGCAACCCACGCCCTGTCGATCTTTGGCGACCACAGCGACGCGATGGCCTGCCGCAGCACCGGCTTTGCCATGTTGTGTGCCAACTCCGTTCAGGAAGTGCATGACTTTGCGTTGCTCAGTCATGCGGCTGCCCTTGAGTCACGGGTACCGGTACTGCACTTTTTCGACGGATTCCGCACCTCCCACGAACTGGCAAAGATCGAACCGCTGAGCGATGACTGCATCAGGCAGCTCATCAGGGACGAGTGGCTGCAGGCACATCGCGCTCGCAGCCTGTCACCAGACAGGCCGGTCATGCGCGGCACGGCGCAGAACCCGGATGTCTATTTCCAGTCCCGTGAAGCGCTAAACCCCTACTACGCCCGCTTTCCACAGATCGTGCTCGATGCGATGGAGCGCCTGGCGCAGAGCACCGGGCGACGTTATCAGCTCTTTGACTATGTCGGCGCAGCCGATGCAGACCGGGTCATCGTGATGATGGGTTCCGGGGCTGAAACCGCACATGACACGACCGAAGAGCTGAATGCCGCGGGCGAGAAAGTTGGCCTGCTCAAGGTGCGCCTGTTCCGGCCCTTCTCTGCGGCGCACCTGATTGCAGCACTGCCAGCATCCGTCCGGCATATCGCGGTGCTCGACCGCACCAAGGAGCCTGGCGCAGCGGGCGAGCCCCTGTATCAGGATGTCATCACCGCTTTCGCGGAGCATCTGTCGGAAGGCGGAAAGCGCTTCACCGCCATGCCGCGGATCAGCGGTGGACGTTACGGCCTGGCCTCCAAGGAGTTCACGCCGGGCATGGTGAAGGCGGTGTTCGACAATCTGCGTGCCAGCCCACCCAAAAATCATTTCACCGTGGGTATCCATGATGACGTGAGCCAGACCAGCCTGGCGTGGGACACGCATTTCGAAACCAGCGCTGACCGGAATCTCCACGCGGCGGTCTTTTATGGCCTGGGCAGCGACGGCACAGTCAGCGCAAACCAGAGCACCATTACCATTCTCGGCGAAGAAACCGGCTACTACGCCCAGGGCCATTTCGTCTTCGATTCGAAAAAATCAGGTGCCGTCACTGTTTCCCATCTGCGTTTTGGCGACACACCCATCCGTTCGACCTACGCCATCGGCGACAACCAGGCGGAATTCATCGCCTGTCACCAGAGCACCTTCCTGGAAAACTACGACCTGCTGGACAAGGCCCGGCCCGGCGCGACCTTCCTCCTCAATGCGCCCTGGCCTGTGGAACAGGTATGGAGTCGGCTGCCGCGGCATATCCAGGCCTACATCATCAGCAAACGACTCAAGGTCTACGTTATCGATGCATACCGCGTTGCGCGTGAGGCCGGGCTCGGTCCGCGCATCAACACCATCATGCAGACCTGTTACTTCGCACTGTCGGGACTGCTGCCGGAAGCGGAAGCCATCCGGCACATCAAGACCATGGTGCAGCGCAGTTATCAGTTCAAGGGCGGCAGGATCCTGGAGGCCAATGAGGCAGCCATCGATCAGGCGCTGTCGCATCTGCATCTCCTGCCGGTACCGGATCAGGTCAGCGCAACACATGAGCGGCGCAACCCGATCCCCGCAACAGCATCGGCCTTTGTCCAGGACGTCACCAGCAAGCTGATGGCCGGCCACGGCGACAGCGTTCCGGTGAGCCAGATGCCTGTCGATGGCACCTGGCCGATGGGCACCGCGGCCTATGAAAAACGCCAACTGGCAACGGAACTGCCAGTACTCGAACCGGATCTTTGTATCCAGTGCGGCAAGTGCGCCTTCGTCTGCCCACACAGTGCGATCCGCAGCAAGGTGTTCGACCCGGCACTGCTGAAAGATGCGCCGGAAGATTTCCGTTACGCCACGGTGGTGGGCACCGAGTTCAGCAAGGGCATGGCGATCACCTACCAGGTGGCGCCGGAAGACTGCACGAGCTGTACGCTCTGCGTCGAAGTCTGCCCGGCCTGGGACAAGACCAACCGCAGCCGCAAGGCACTCAACCTGCACCCGGTCGAACCGATCCGCGAGCGGGAAAAAGCCAAGTGGGACTTCTTCCTGTCGCTGCCCGAGTATGACCGCCGGCAGATCAACTGGGACTCTCTCAAGGGCGCCGTAGTGGGACAGCCGCTGTTTGAATTCTCCAGCGCCTGTGTCGGCTGCGGTGAGACGCCGTACATCCGTCTCGCGACCCAGCTGTTCGGCGACCGCATGATCATCGCCAATGCCACTGGCTGCTCGTCCATCTACGGCGGCAATCTGCCCACCGCACCCTACACCACCAACCCCGAGGGCCGCGGCCCGGCCTGGTGTAACTCGCTGTTTGAGGACAATGCCGAGTTTGGCCTCGGCATCCGCATCAGCCTCGACGAACAGATCAACCATGCGCGACAGCTGCTCACGGCGCTAAGCACGGACGTCGGTGCAGAACTTGCGACCGCCATCCTCGATGCCGACCAGCAGGATGACGCCGGCATCCACGCGCAGCGCGAGCGGATTGCAGAACTGAAGCCGCTGTTGGAAGGAATCGATTCACCGGCGGCCAGGAATCTGCTCAGCCTCACCGATGCCCTGACCAGCAAGAGCGTGTGGATCATCGGCGGCGATGGCTGGGCCTATGACATCGGCTTCTCGGGGCTGGACCACGTCATGGCCTCAGGACGCAATGTGAATATCCTCGTACTCGATACCGAGGTGTACTCGAATACTGGCGGCCAGATGTCCAAAGCCACGCCGCGTGCCGCGGTGGCCAAGTTCGCCACCGGCGGCAAGTCGGTACCGAAGAAAAACCTGGCGATGACGGCAATGGCCTATGAAAACGTCTATGTGGCGCAAGTCGCCTCCGGCGCAAAGGATGCACACACGCTGCGGGCCTTTCGCGAGGCAGAATCCTGGAATGGCCCGTCACTGATCATCGCCTACAGTCCGTGCATCGCGCATGGCGTGGACCTGCGCCGCAATCTCACCCAGCAGGATCTGGCCGTGAAGAGCGGGCACTGGAACCTGTTCCGTTATGATCCGCGCCAGCGGGAAACGGGCGACAACCCGCTCACGCTCGATTCACGCAAGCCGAAAATTCCCTACCGGGAATTTGCCAGGACCGAGATGCGCTTCGGCATCCTGATGCGCACGCACCCTGAAGTGGCCAAGGCCTTGCTGGCGCAGGCACAGCGCGAGGTCAGCGAGCGCCACGACCATTACGAGCAGCTGGCTGGCCTGATTTACCCGGCCAGCGGCGATATCGATGACGGCTCATCATCTGGCGACGATTCGCCAGATGAACACAACAGCGGAGGCTACTGAGTCAATGGATCTCAGCACTACCTACATGGGACTGGAGCTTAAAAACCCCTTTGTTCCCTCCTCTTCGCCGCTGACAAAGCGCCTTGACCCGGCGCGACAGCTGGAAGATGCCGGCGCGTCGGCGCTCGTCATGTACTCGCTGTTTGAGGAAGACATCGAAGCAGATGAACTACAGGCACTGCAGCTCGCCCACGAACAGGATCTGGGCCATGGCGAGGCTTCAAGCTATCTGCCCATGGGCGAGGTCTATCCGGGACGCCGTGATGAATACCTGGAACAGCTCCGCCGCCTCAAGGATGCACTCGAGATTCCGGTGATCGCCAGCCTGAACGGCACGACGCTCGGCGGCTGGGTACGCCATGCGAAAGCGATACAGGAAGCTGGCGCCGACGGGCTAGAGCTGAACATCTACTACATTGCGGCGGATTTCACCGAGCCACCGGCTGCGGTAGAGCAGCGCGTGATCGACATCCTCAGTGAAACGGTGCGCCAGGTGAGCATACCGGTGGGCGTCAAGCTGTTCCCGCACTACAGCTCGCTCGGCAACCTCGTGCAGCGGATAGAAGCCGCCGGTGCGGCCGGCATCGCGCTATTCAACCGTTTCTACCAGCCGGATCTCAATCTGGACAGCATGGATATTTCACAAACCATAAGTCTGTCCAGTTCGCGCGATGCGCTCATCACCATGCGCTGGATCGCCCTGCTGTACGGCAATGTGAATATGTCGCTGGCTGCCACCGGTGGCGTGCACACGGTCAAGGATGCGCTGAAGATGCTGCTGTGCGGGGCTGATGTCACGCACCTGTGCAGCGCGCTGCTGACCAACGGCCCCGGACAGATCGAGCGTTTGCACGACGGTGTGCTGGCGTGGATGCAGCGCGGTGAATACGAATCGTTGCGCCAGCTCAAGGGCAGCCTGTCGCAGAAGAACTCGCCGGATCCGGTAGCTTTCGGACGCGGCAATTATCTGCAGATGCTGTCGCGCTACGAACCGCCCAAATCTGTCTGGCCAGACTGAGGCAACGGGGCCGGCATCCAGGTCCAGAGAAAGATGTAGATAACGACACCCGGCAGAATCATGCTGCCGGCTGTACCGATCACCCACAACAACCTGACAAAATCGGGACTGACGCCGAAACCTTCAGCAAGCCCTCCGCAGACACCGATGAGGAGCTTGTTCCTCGACCGGTAAAACTTCTTCCTGTTTTCCATGGGGAACGAGTATACAGACTGTCAGTCGGGGGGCTCCCCACTTGCAGGTGGCGGCATCCAGGCCCACAAAACCAGGTAAATGATTACGGCGGGAATTACCGCACTGAAGAAAGCGCCAAACAGGTACATCAGCCGGACGAGGCCGGGATCAAGGTTGATAGCCTTCGCAATGCCGGCAAGTGCACCAGCGATGATCTTGTTATTCGAACGTGGTGTATGCGACTTCCTGGCCATGGCGTAGAGACAGGTTCCTGTACCGGCTGGCTCTATGCCGTGAAAGTTGCGCCGAAGTCTTTCAACTGCGTGACTCCGGATACAGGCTGCGCGCACCGATGACACCCAGCACTGCACCCATGCCCGTAGCGACCAGCACCGTCAGCACTGTTACCAACGCAAGGCCCAATGCGTGCAGGAGCCAGAAAGCACCGTTGACCGGCAAGGTAAATTCCCGGTCCAGGTAGCTGGACAGGAACACGCTGATGAATATCGCTGGCGCCATCGCTATTGCGCCCAGCACCCCGCCCATCACCTTCATGAACCTGCTCTGTACGGGGGAAGAGGTATAGCGGTCAGCGAACAGGTCGAGCAACTTCTTCCCCAGATACCAGGCGGCGGCTGTACCGAGGAAGTACCCGAGAATGATTGCAGCTAACATGATCTGGCGGGTACCTGTAGTGTGGTTGATGCAGCCGGAAACGTCGCGCTGCGGCGATGCCGCCTGTTCAAGACTTCCTGGATCTGAGTTCCGCGACCTTGGCAACTATCCGGGTATTCACCCAGACGAACACATAAATTCCGCCGAAGATCAAAGCCCAGGTCAGCAGGGACTTCGTCCCGCGCTTGATACCTGTTGCCTTGCGGTGCTCGTCATAGTCGCTCAGCGAGGAAATAACAATACGATCCCGGACCATCAGCGTTCGCAAGGCAAAGCAGGCATCGCCTGTAATCGGGTACGCATCATAAACCCGCTCAGGCGCCATCTCGCGCCACTGGCTGCACTCCGGTGCCTGCAGATCGGCCATCACCGCCGGATCACGTAGCGGCCATTGCATGAAGATGATGGCCAGCGTCGTTGCCAGCATCGCCAGCGCTCCAAGCATCCAGAAGCGCTGTGCCGTATTGAGTTTTTTCATCGACAAGTCCGCCACGGTATGATCAGTATCGATTGCACAGCATAGTATGGCCATCGGCCATGCCTGCCAAGAGCGGAGCCTGCACGCGGGTCGCACACCGACGAAACGGCTGGCATCATAGGGGCATGAGTTTCTCCAAGCATCCTGTCTGGCTGGCCGGTTTTCGGCCATTCTTTATTCTTACCTGTTTGTCTGGCCTGTCACTGCCGATCGTCTGGGCACTGCTGTTCGCTGGCACGATCAGCCTGCCGCACAGCCGGTTTTCCGTCGTGCAGTGGCATGGCCATGAAATGTTCTTCGGATTTGGCTGGGCCCTGCTCGGCGGCTTTCTGCTGACCTCCACCAAAAACTGGGTGAAGATCCGTGGCTATCACGGTGGAGCGCTGGTTTTTCTCACCGCAGCGTGGTGCTTGGAGCGGATCGGCATGACCTTTGGTGGCAGCTGGCCACAGCCGCTGTTCTTGCTCTCTAACCAGCTGTTCCTGGTCAGCGTAGTCGGCATGCTGCTATGGAGCCTGCTGCGTCATCGGCAAGCGGACGGCTACCGGCGCGACAACCTGTTCTTTATTGTCTTGCTACCACTGTTCATCGTCGCCAAACCACTGATGCTCAGTGCCGATTATGGTCAGGCCGGCCTGCTGATGGTGCTCGGCCTGTTCCGCCTGTGTTTTCTGATCATGCTGGAACGCACGCTGAGCGAATTCATGCGCGGCATTTTCAAGATCGATATTCTGCGCAACCTCCTGCTCGACGGCTCAATCAAGATACTGGGGCTGGCGATGGTGTTTGCCGGATTCCTGCCGCCGCTGCTGAGTGCGGGCATCGCCGGTGTGCTGGCGCTTTTGCTGATCGTGCGTCTCGCCTTCTGGCAGCCACTGCTGGCCTGCTCACGAATCGACCTCGGCATCATGTATCTCGGTTATCTGGCCATCGCCGGGCAACTACTGATCGTAGCTTCAGAAATAACCGGGTACAGCACCTGGATCGGTAATTTCTCCATACACCTGTTCAGCTTTGGCGTTATGGGACTGATCGCTCCGGCCATGATCATCCGTATTTCCAGAGGACACACCGGACGCAAGGTGAAGTTCGATGCCATCGACAAGGCTGTGCTCTGGATCATGATCCTGGCGCTGGTCCTGCGTGTGGTGACGCCGCAGCTTGACCCGGCTTCTTACCGGATGTGGATAGATCTGGCTGCGACTTGCTGGTTTATTGCCTTCGGTATCCTCGCCTGGCGTAGCATTCCGATGCTGCTTCGGCCACGCATCGACGGCCGGGAGCATTAAGACGACCGATCTCAACACCACCAAACGCTACTTGCCCTGGGTCGTCGCCGTGGCGCTCTTCATGGAGCGCCTGGATTCAACGATCGTCAATACAGGTATCCCGGCGATCGCCGCCAGCCTCGACGTGACACCGCTGAGCCTGAAGGCGGTGGCAACGAGCTACGTTCTCGCGCTGGCAGTGTCGATCCCGGTCAGCGGCTGGCTCGCAGACCGCTACGGCAGCCGCCACGTGTTCCTGGTTGCGTTGGCAATGTTCACGCTGTCGTCGATCGCCTGCGGACTCGCACCGAACGCTCAGCTGCTGATCGCCGCGCGCGTACCGCAAGGCATCTCGGCGGCGATGATGATACCGGTCGGGCGCATGGTGCTGGTGCGCACCTTCACGCGTGGCGAATTGTTGCGCGCGATGAACTTCGTCGTCATCCCGGCGCTCATCGGGCCGCTGCTCGGCCCCACCGTGGGCGGCCTGATCGTGCACTGGCTGTCATGGCGCGAGATATTCTTCGTCAACGTACCGGTCGGCTTGCTGGCGCTGTGGTTCGGTCACCGCTACATGCCCGACTACCGTGGCGACCAGGCGCGTCCGCTCGACTTGCGCGGCCTGCTACTGTTCGGCAGCGGCGTGGCGCTCCTGTCATGGCTGCTCGAGGTCTTCGGCGAACACGATATGGATGCGACGTACGCGGCGCTGACCCTGGCGACATCGCTGGCGCTGCTTGGCACTTATGCCTGGCATGCCCGGCACGCCGTCTATCCGCTGCTGCGGCTCTCGTTACTGCACATCCGCACCTTTCGTATCTCGGTGCTCGGCGGCTTCGTGACGCGACTGGGTGTCGGCGGCATGCCGTTGTTGCTACCGCTCCTCTATCAGGTCGGCTTCGGCATGCCGGCCTGGAAATCGGGGCTTTTGATGATGCCGACGGCAGCGGCGGCGATGACGATGAAGGCCATCTCCCGGCCGCTGCTGCGCCGCTACGGCTACCGCCAGATACTGATCGTTAACACCGTCCTGCAAGGCCTGACGATTGGTGCTTTCTGGTTCATCGATGCCAGCACATCGCTAGCGGCCATCGTTGGCCTGGCATTGCTGCTTGGCCTTTTTAACTCCTTGCAGTTCACGAGCGTCAATTCGATGGCCTACGCGGACGTCGATGACGCTGACACGAGCATGGCGACGACGATCGCGTCGACGCTGCAGCAGATGTCGATGAGCTTCGGCCTCGCCTGCGCATCGCTCATCACCGCCCTCTTTCTCGGCGCCGCCCCGCAGAGCAACCAGGCCGACGTGACGCTGGCGCTACACCACGCCTTTCTCGTCCTCGCCGTCGTGACTGTCTTGTCGTCCCTGAGCTTCTGGGGCTTGCACCGCGACGACGGCACAAGCGTCAGCGGCGCCATGGTTGCCGACACCCCGGATTGACCGCCTTGCGAAGCCACTTTGGCCTAGAATCGGCCCGGACACGATGGCTCTGAGTTGAATCAGCACGGACACGAAGAATGATCCAGAACAGCTCCGCGAAGATTTGTGCCATCTGCGGCAAGTCTTTTCCACTCCGAAGCGTTGTCTCCGGAGAAATCATCCGGAAGGAGTTGGCTGCAGAAATCTGCAAGATTCAGCCCGAATGGTCATCGCAGTCGTTTATTTGCCGACCGGATCTGACAGAAATCAGGGGGAAATATGTTCACGACATGCTTGAGTCAGAACGGGGTGAACTCTCGTCTCTTGACCAGGAGGTCATTCGCAGCCTGCGAGAACATGAAATTCTGTCGTCAAACGTCGATGAAGAATTGGAACAGAACTGGTCATTCGGCGAGCGATTGGCAGACAAGATTGCCGACTTTGGTGGCAGTTGGACGTTTCTGATTTGCTTTGGGGTTTTCCTGCTCGTCTGGGTGGCAATTAATTCGCTCGTTCTGCTTTGGCGGCCGCTTGATCCCTATCCGTTTATCTTCCTGAATCTCATCCTTTCCTGCCTTGCTGCAGTTCAGGCGCCAGTGATCATGATGAGCCAGAATCGCCAGGAGGCGAAAGACCGGGTTCGCGCACAGCACGACTATCAGATAAACCTCAAGGCTGAGCTGGAGATTCGACACCTGCATGAAAAGGTCGATCACCTGCTCTCCCACCAATGGGAACGCCTTGTGCAGATTCAGGAATTACAGTTGCAATTGCTGTCTGATCTGGATGGCAGAAAGTGATGCGGGCTGGCGTTTATATCTGCCAGCCCGGCTAGTGCGCCATAAACTGGCCGCGACCAACCTTCAGCGGGCCGGGAGCAGTCCGGCGCACCCAGAGACCATAGCCGACCACAAGCAATGACAAGCCGCCGACCATGACGAAGACCGCATGCGGTCCGACTGAATCGTAGAGCCGGCCGCCGACGGCAGTACCGAACAGGATGCCGATCGCGCCGAAAGTATTGAACATGCCGATAACTGCGCCGCGCGAGGCAGGCGGCGCTTCCTGACCGATCAGCGTTGCCGCGCCGGCAAACGCGCTGATCTGGCCAACACCGAGAAGCGCGAAAAAGATCCACGCCCCTGGCGCCAGCGGATGGTCGACCAGATTGACCAAAAGGAAGCCGGCCGCTGCAATCGCCATGCAGATCGTGGTACCGGTAACGCGATTGATCCGGTCCAGCATTATTCCCATAACCGGCAGCCAGAAGAGTCCAGAGATACCGGTGATGGCAAACAGCAGGCGTCCCTGGGCGCTCGCCTCGGCCGGATCCAGCCCGGCTTCGATGCCCGCGCTCGTACCCCAGAGGTTGACGAAGGTACCAACAACGACCAGATCACCGCGTGCGATGAAGGCACTGGCATAGGCCAGTGCGATACGTGGATTTCGCGCAGCCGCCAGGCCGCTACGGATCAGCTCACGCATCGGCAGCTGCTCAAGCTTGGTTACCGGCGTGCCCTTCTTGAGTCCGGCCGAAACCACAACCGCAGAGAACAGGCACAACCCCGCCACGATGAAGTGAGTGATGTAGCCAGCATCCTCAGGTGAGTAGCCACGATCAACAAAAGTCTTCATCAGGCCACCGAGGCCCACAGACAAGATGACGACACCGAGGCCGTTCAGCGTACCCACCAGCGCCGTGGCCTTGCCGCGCGACGTATTGGCCGGGTAGTCAGCAAGAATCGTCTGCAGCGCCGCAGTTGCCGCACCGACACCGACCGCATAGAGCATGCGGTATCCCGTCAGTTCAGCAACCGAGCTGACAAACGGATATAGCGCATAGGCGACGGCCATCAGGATAAAGCCGAGGGTAAACACCTGCTTGCGGCCAATCCGATCGGCCAGCACGCCACAGGGACCGAAGATCAGCAGCATCGCTATCTCGTTCCAGGCCGCCAGGTCACCCGCGATCTGGCCCTGCTCGGCCAGCGGAATCTTCAAATAGACGTTGAGCACATAGGGCGTACCGATACTGACGAAGGCCAGCAGGCCGATCGTGGTAAATGCGCTGTACAACAACGTGCCGAAATTTCGCGGCAGGACGCCCGGTGCAAGCTCAACAAACCAGAACTTCAGACCCGTCGCAGACGGGTCCGGGGACACATTACTCATGGATGCCTCACGCTAGACGAAAATATGAATGGCCTTGTTCTGAGTGTAGCTCAACAGTTCACCCAGACACTCTTCTCGGCCGAGCCCGCTGTTCTTCCAGCCACCAAAGGGCGTACCGACGAAATGCCGCGCGGTGGTATTCACGTACACGAAACCAGCCTGCAGAGCCCGCACGAAACTCATCGCGACCTTCAGATCGTGAGTCCAGACGCCCGACACAAGGCCGTATTCAGTGGCATTGGCCATCGCGATCGCCTCTTCCTGCGTGCGCCACTTCAGGATCGAAAGTATCGGCCCGAAGATCTCCTCACGCGCAACACGCATATTCATGCTCACCTCACCGTACACCGTGGGCTGAATCCAGTAGCCGCGACGGAAGTCAGTACCCGGCGGCCGTTGACCGCCTGTGAGGAGTTTCGCGCCATCCTGGCGTGCGGATTCAACAAAGGACAGCACACGCTGGTAATGCCCGGCGGAATTAACCGGGCCCATCTGCGAAGCCGGATCCAGCGCGTCGCCAACCCGGATTGCCGAAACCTGCTCGACGACGCGTGCCACGACCTCGTCATACAGCGACTCATGCAGCAGCAGGCGACTGTTGGATCCGCAGGACTGGCCGGCCCAGGCGAAATTCATGCCCCTTACCGCCTCCGCGGCAACATTCGCCGGGTCCGCATCGGCGCAGACGATCATGGCGTTCTTGCCGCCGAGTTCCAGCGAGACGTGCTTGACGGCAACTTCTGCAGCTGAACGCTGGATGGCGAGCCCCGTCTGTACCGAGCCGGTAAAACCGATCCGCCAGATTTTCGGGTGACGGACCAGCGCATCGCCGGTTGGCAGCCCCGGCCCATGCACGATATTGACGAGCCCTGGCGGCAACACATCACGACAGATCTCGCCCATCACGGTGCCGGACAGCGGGCTGGTTTCCGGCGTCTTCACGATCACCGCGTTGCCGGCCATCAATGGCGCGGCCAGATGTGCGGCCGCAAACAGGAAGGGATGATTGAAAGGCAGGATACGTGCGACCACGCCGTAGGGTTCGCGGACCGAAAAGTGCATGCCATCTTTAGAGGCAGGAACACTTTCGCTCTTGATTTCGGTGCCCAGGCCAGAAAAAAAATCGAGATAGTTGGCGGCTACTTCTACATCGCGACCCAGGCTGCCGATGGTGTTGCCGGTATCGGCAGCTTCGAGGGGCAGCACTTCAGCCGCACGGGCGCGCATCGCCGCGCCCAGCTTGCGCAGTACATCACGCCGCTCCCAGATCGAAAGCGCTGCCCAGGCAGGCTGCGCAGCTTGAGCCGCATTTACCGCCCGGTTGACATCGCTGATCGTGCCGACCGGAACACGGCCATGGACTTCTTCCGTACCGGGGTTGACCGAGTCTATCCACTGACCATCGCTGCCGGACACGAACTGCCCGTCGATGTACATGAGTCGGTCGCCAAATTTTCCGGACATGCGGGAACTCGGGCTGCTTGCGGTTACGTCGGCACTTTAGGCAAGACAGTCAAGGCGCGGAAGCCCGCACGATAGCGGATTGAGGGCCCGACCACCTACCGGCGCCTGGCGACAGTATTTTTAAACCGTAGCTGCGGTCTTGCGCGTAAAAAACATCGTCAGTAGCGTGATCAGAAACAGCGTCGCATTCGACGCTGCCATATAGAGAAATGGCCCGACCGGCTTCCAGTTGTCGAAGAGCCAGCCGCCGACCACACCGACCACCATGATGCCGATGGCACCGAACAGGCTGAAGAGACCCAGCACCGCACCGCGACCGCGCTCAGGCGCTTCCTTGCCGATCAGCGACGTTGCAGAAATATTGGCGGCCATCTCACCGGCACCGACAAAGGCCGCCGCGATATACATAGCGTTACTGAGCGGATTTTCCAGCATGCCCAGCGAGGCATAACCGACGAAAGCAACTGTCATGCCGATCGCGAGACCGATCAGCCGGTCGATGCGGTCAAGTACGATGCCAAAGATTACCGCCCAGGGCAGCGCAAATAGCTGGATCACCACATAGAAGGTGGTCGCTTTCACTGTCGCCTGCGCAACAGTGAGCCCCTGCGCCATGCCCTCCCGGACCAGCCACAGGGTGAGGAACTGGCTGACCACCGCCAGGTCCGCGCGGGAAACAAACGCAGCCGCATAACCGAGTGCGACGCGCGGCATGCGTGCCGCGCCCAAACCGATGCGCAACGTCGCCAACAATGGCTCTCTTTGAGTCGTCCTCACTGGCGGCCCCGGCTTCAGCCCCCAGAGCAGGACCAGCGCAAGAAATACACAGACACCGGCAACACACCAGTAAGTCACGCGGCCCGCAGCAACCGGGTCCAGACCCATCTCGATAAATCGCTGCGGCAGACCGCCAACGACACGCGGCAGGCTACCGATGCCGAGGCCATTAAATACAAATACCGCCGCAATCATCCTGGAGCGATTGGCATCCACCGGGTAGTCATTGGCGACTGAGGTCAGCATCACATTGATGCAGGCGACGCCCGAGGCGATGAACAACCGGAACAACACCAGCTGCACGGTCACCATATCGGGCGCACCGCTCGCCAGCGGATACAGGCAGTAGCCGATCGCAAGCAGGGAAAATCCGGCGGCGAATACCGGTGGTCGTCCAAGACGATCGGAAATCGCACCGGCCAGACCGACCAGCAGGACGACCACCAGCTCCTGGGTCACCAGCAGGGTACCGGTCAGCGAACCCTGCTCATTGGCGGGAATCCGCAGGATCTCGTTAAACAGATAGGCCTGCAGGATGCCCACTGTGTTCATCATCGCAATGCCAAAAAACGAGATGAAAAACAGCGTCCAGACATGTTTGCGGCGGACGCCGGGCAGCATCAGCAGCGGACCCAGGCGATACGCAGGCTCGCCGGCTGCAACGGGCGGCTGCTCGTGGCTTGCACTCATGTCTGGTCACACCCCTGCCGGAAAGTTCCGGAACAGCAGTGTCGCAAGACTCAGGCGGCAGGCATAGCATCCTCCTTGCGTGACTATCCGACAGGTGATCGACAGGCCCAGGACCGATCACGCCATAATGTCCGCCGGACAACGAGGTTAAAGCCCCATGCGCATCGTCAAAACCGTGTTCAAGCTCGTCGGCGTCCTGATCGTGGTCGGCGTCGTCGGTACGCTGTACATACTGAATCGCGGCGGTTCATTTCGCGAGATCAAGCCGCACTTTGCCGGACGCTGCGATTCGCTGCCCCTGGATGGCAGCGCTGAAGACATCACGGTCGACCGCGAACGCGGCCTGGCCTACATCTCATATATGGATCGTGCAGCGCTTATCCGCGGTGAAGCGGTGCAGGGCACCATCATGCGCATCGACCTGAACCGGTCGCCACTGGTCCCGGTGGACGCCCTGCTCGACCGGCCTGCACATCTGCGTACCCACGGCCTCAGCCTGTACATCAGTCCGGAAGGCAAGCGCAGCCTGTTCGTCATCAACCACCCGGTCAATCGTGGTACAGAACCGGAACTCGTGGAGGTCTTCGACGAAGTCGCACCTGGGCAGTTCAGGCATCGCGAAACCTTTCAGAGCCCGCTGTTCAACTCACCGAACGATCTGGCCGCTGTTGGCCCGCGACAATTCTATGTTGCCAATGACAAGGTGCTCAAAGGCGGACTGGCGGCAGGGCTGCAACAGTTCGGCATCGGCGCGTCACCGCTGACATACTTCGATGGTGAAGAAGCGCGCGTAGTTGTCGATGACATCGCATCCGGCGGCGGCATCAATGTTTCAGCTGGCGGTGGCACGCTCTACGTTGCCGAAACTGCGGGCCAGCGCATCCGGGTCCTGCAGCGTGATCCAGCCAGCGGAGCCGTTACGGAACTGGCGCGCATCCCGGTATCCACCTCACCCGACAACATCGACGTTGCGGCTGACAGCAGCCTGACCGTTGCGGGCCATGCCAACACGCTGAAACTGATCATGCATTTCATCAAGGGCACGCCATCGCCGACACAGATACTGCGCGTCATTCCCGACAACGCTGAACAGGCGGCCATCGATGAGATCTATCTGAATGCTGGCGATGAAATTTCTGCCGGCAGCGTCGGCGCCACTTACGGAAAAAAACTGCTGATCGGCTCGATCACGGCGAAGAAGTTGCTAGTGTGCGAGCAGGACTGAGCCCTGCTCCGCTAAGCACATACAGGATGTTGCCCTGCGGATATATCGGTTCCGACGGACACTGCGGCGGGAACGACACAACTCCCGGATCTGCTCAGGTAAACGTTCTCACCGATTTGCCATTCATGGTCAAAGCCGCTGGATCGCGAATAGAACCTGCGACTACAGCCTGCCCGCATACGGTCGTGGAGCTCAACTATCAGCGTATCGACCTTGCTGATCCAGCGCGACGGATCGTCGAATACCTCGTATTCAGACCCTTCGATGTCGATCTTAAGGATATCGATCTGGTCCATTCCATACTTCTGCATGATCGCATCGACAGTCATGGCCGGCACATGACTGCGTGACCCGCCATCAGGTCGGCGCTTTTCGGTCTGCGACCGGACCATGAAGCCCCAGTGGCCCAGCCCCGGGTCGACGATCTCGACGGTGGAATTGTCATGCCAGAGCGCAGCGCGTACCGGCGTGATATTTGGATATGGCGCAACATTGCGTTCAAGAAGCGCAAAATTTCCGGCCTCCGGCTCAAGAGCGATGATCTTCGCCTGTGGAAACCGGTTTGCCAGCACTATCGATGCAAGACCGATATTGGCGCCTGCATCGAGAATCGCCAACGGATGCCTGGCAACATCAAAGCGGTATTCCTTCTGGACAAAGATCTGCTCAAGCGTCCAGGCATCGGAAGACGGTAACCGGAGAAAGAATGGATGCTGTATACCCGGGTGGCGTGTCCGGACAAGGAAGGAGGCTCCCGTCAGCTTGCCGACGATTGCCGAAATGACCCCATGGGCTCGGGCCGCATGGAAACAGACTCTCAAGGTATCGATCATGGGTAACTGCCTCATCGCCAATAGGTGACGCTGGCTTACCCCCCCCAAGTCCGCAGCTTATGCTATCAGGCCGCGGAACCCTGGGATATACAGATCTCAAAGCGAATCTGACTGCTGTCCTGGTTCTGTCCCGAAATCCTGCTTTAGCCACAGCTTATGTTCAGTTCCGTCTGCCCAAACTCACCGTCACGCTGCGGTGGAACGTCAGTCGCTGAGGTAATAGTCAACCGTCGTTACAACCCGGACTTTCTTCAGCTCCGGCGAAAACTGATCACGGTCCTCGATCGAGAAGAGCCCCTGCTGCGCAGTACGGATTGCACCGACTTTGCTGCCTGAATCCTGCGCAAACTGCTCAGCTGCACGACGTGCATCCTTGGTCGCCTCGGCAATCATCCCGGGCTTGATCTTGTCCAGTTCTGTGTAAAGGTACTGGGTGTTGTACTCATAGCTGCGAATCACGGCGACGCCCTGCTTCACCAGTTCGCCGCTGCGCTGAATGGCTTGTCTTGCGGCATCGATCCTGTCAGTGCGCACGGTGACGACAACTTCAGCCGTGTAGCGGTCCAGCTGACGTTGGTCGCCTGTCATGCCCTGGGCTTCGCGATCCTGCACGCGCGGCGGTGACGCACTGATCTGATCCGCCGGAAACTCACCGGCCAGAAATGCGCGCACCTTGGCCGCACCGGCATCAGCCTGCCGCTGCAGATCAACAAGATCATTTGATGTAACGCTGAATACTATTGGCCACAGCACGAGATTCGCTGGCACCTCACGCTCCGAGAGGCCGCGCACAGATACCCGGCGCTCACTCGTGCGTGACTCGATCAGTGCGTGGCCAACCAGGTAGCCCGCCAGCGCGATACCGATCGCAAGCACGACGGCAGCCGGTGTGTTGTTGTAGTTCATGTGGCATCCTCACGGTACCCGGTTGATAGTCGCTGATTTACCGGACCGGGTAAACAGGAGCGAAACATGTTTATCCGTTCCTCGGACCAGGTATCGCGGTTCACACTGCTGAAGCGGTTTCCCGTACCGAAAAACGCCGGCGTGGATGCTGCCTCACGCATTGAGCAAGGCAAGGTCTGGCCAGCACCGCCCGGGGCAAAAAACCTAAAGCGGTTCGAGATATACCGCTATGACCCGGACACCGGTGAGAACCCCCGTATCGACACCTACGAAGTCGATCTGGCCAGCTGCGGCCCGATGGTTCTCGATGCGCTGATCAAGATCAAGAATGAGATCGACCCGACACTTACGTTTCGCCGCTCGTGCCGCGAAGGTATTTGTGGCTCGTGCTCGATGAATATCGACGGCACCAACTGGCTGGCCTGCACGCGTTTCATAGCGGATACAGCAAAGCGCGCAACCATATACCCGCTCAATCACTTGCGGGTCGTCAAGGATCTCGTACCGGATCTGACTCATCTCTATGCGCAGTACGCGTCGATCGAGCCCTGGCTCAAGACCGCCACACCCGCACCGGAGCGTGAACAGCTCCAGTCACCTGAAGATCGCAAACAGCTCGACGGCTACTACGAGTGCATCCTGTGCTTCAGCTGCACATCCGGTTGCCCCAGCCACTGGTGGAATGGCGATCGCTTTCTCGGTCCAGCGGTTCTTCTGCAAGCATGGCGGTGGCTCGCCGACAGTCGCGATGCGGCAAAAGGCCAGCGCCTGGATGACCTGGAAGATCCGTTCCGGCTCTATCGTTGTCACACGATTCTCAATTGCACGCGGACTTGCCCAAAAGGACTGAACCCCGGCAAGGCCATCGCAGAGATCAAGAAGATGATCGTCCAGCGAAAGGGCTGAAGCCATGAAGGACGACAACGCTCCGCTGTCGCCGGCGCTGCAGATCTACCGGCCGCAACTCACCTCGGTACTCTCTTTCATGCACCGTCTCACGGGCATCGCGCTGAGTCTCGGCTCACTGCTGCTCATCGCGTGGCTCGTCGCCGGCTCCATGGGTTCGCCGGCATACGACATGCTGCTCGGTTTTTTACGCTCCGGGACTGGCGTACTCTTGCTGTTCGGCTGGACCTTTACGCTCTTCTATCACCTCTGCAACGGCATCCGGCATCTCTGCTGGGACGCCGGTTACGGCTTTGAGTTGAAGACGATCTATGCGTCCGGCTGGGCGGTTGTGTCAGCAAGCCTGGGCTTGACTGTGGCGACCTGGCTTATCGGGCTGTATGCCCTGGCTGGCGGCGCATGAAGGCTCACCCGATGCGCTCACCGCTCAGCCAGGCACGTGGTCTCCGGTCCGCGGGAGCGGGATCAGCACACTGGTGGACGCAGCGGGTGACGGCAGTAGCCCTGGTACCGCTGGCGATCTGGTTTCTGGCTTCACTGCTTGCACTTGGTCGTGGCAAGCACATCGATTTTGTCGTCTGGCTGCAGTCACCACTCAACACGATCCTGATGGTGAGCTTTGTGATCGCGCTGTTCTGGCATATGGCGCTTGGGCTCCAGGTCATCGTCGAGGACTATGTGCACACCAGGCCGTTAAAGATTCTCGCCAGCGTGGCGATCCATACCGGATGCGCCTTACTCGTGGTCACCGGCCTGGTCTCCATCGCAAGAACGATTGCATAACATGGATCTGTCCCTTATTGCTTTGGCAGCAACTCAGCCAGCGCGTACAGCGTTTTCTGTGGAAAGCGTTCCAGAGGATAGAAGCGCGTGATCAACTGCACCGCCTTCTCATAGCTTGAGACATTTAGATGACGCAGCAAAAAGCGGATGTCATCCTCGTCGTGAAACTCGGCACCGATGCGCATTGACAGGCATTTCATCGCCAGCAGGTACTCCGGCTGCGCCACCATGATCCGCAGGTGATCCAGCTCCAGAAAGCGACTGAACTCGCCACGCTCGCTCAAGAAACCCTTCACCCCGTCATTAAGCCAGTCGGGTTGAATGCCGGCCTGCGCCGCCACCCGGGCCGCAGCCGCACGGACCTGGCCTGCAGGACGAAACCAGCCATCCACATCCTGCGTGGAAGGGCGCGCGGCATAAGCCAGACACATCACGGCGCCACCAACGAGGAACAGCTCGCCTTCGGTTTCCGCCTTGCGTAGCTCAGCATTCAGCGAATCGAAGAGCCGGCGCAGATCAGCATCAGTCAGGGCAGGCACTTCAGACTCGCGCGCCGATGCTGGCATCAATGAAGATGTTGCGACGCCGGAAAGGTGGTGGTGAGTGCGTCAGCAGGTACAGGCGCAGGCTCTCCAGCTCGGAACCGAATTTGGGGGAAACGAGCGGCGCGATCACAGCGGTCCAGGCCGGCGGCGTAATCCGGCGTTGCGCACAGGCGTACTCAACCATGGCCGCGATGTAATTCGCCCGATACGCATTCAGATCTGGCGGCAGCGGCGACGCCACCGCATCTCGTAACTCGCCGGCGCCAAGTCCGGACAGAAAGGTGTTCAGTTCCGCCAGCGCATGCCGCGCGCCAACCTCGTCGGCGCACTCTGCCAGCAGTTTCTGGAAACGCGCTCCTGCGGCCGGCAGCAGGCGGCCAAGCACGAAGGACGACATGTCCATGCCCGCCCGTCGCGCTGCCCGCTGGATGGCAGCTTTTTCCGCCGCGGATACCCGGATCTGCAGCTGTGCGGTCTTGGAACCTGCGCTCATGCATTCAAGTATCGGCCGACCCTTGATGCTATGTCAATACGATTGTATTGACATTATAGAAAGTACTATCGGGAAGACCGGCCTGTATCGCAGGCTCTATTTCCGTCACCGGACAGGACCCCAACCAGTCTACGAGATCCCGAAAGAGCAGATTACCTTCCGTGTCGGCCGTAGAAAAACAAACCGAACAGGAGCTCATCCCAATAGCGAGCGAACAGATCCCCATGACCAGCAAAAAAGCAGAAATGATAATAAAGCGGATGCGGTAATTTCTTCACAATCTCCAATCAAGAGACGAGCGTACGATCAGGTTCATCGTTATTCGGTCAGCGGAAAAAAACCATGAAGAAGTCACTGTCTCGACGGTTGTTTCTTGGAGGCCTGGTAGCACTGATTGCATTCGCAGCGCAGGTCGCACAAGCGGGGCCGATCGCCTTTGTCTATAACACCGCGGGCACGACAACGGCCGCGAACTTCAAGTCGTTTCTCGATGGCCGCGGCTACGCCACCACTCTTTTCGATGTATCTGGCATCGTGGCCACCACCGATTTCTCCACTTTCGACACGATCATCATTGGTGACGAGACCGGGTATTTGAATGAGTGGGCCGGATCCATGGCGCCTGCGGCCTCGATTCTGCAGGTAGGCGTAATCGATGGATCAGGTAGGCCGATGGTGGGCATCGGCGAGGGTGGCTACGCCTTCTTTTCGAAACTCGGTCAACCCAATGGCTGGCCCTACGGCTGGCACGGACCTCAGTCGGGCACCATCGCCGTCAATCCTGCCGACCCGCTCTTCGGCACGCCGAATCTGATTCCGCTTGACGCAAGCAACGCCGTGCAGCTGTTCACGGCCGACACCAACGCTGTGGGGATTTACGGGCTTGCTCCCTTCGTCATGGCCTCAACGCTGGAACTCCTGGGGCGCGAGCCCGGGTTGGACCCCGGCAATGCGGATCACTACGACCTGAGCTTTGCAGCCAATCGCTACTTCCTGTGGGGCTACAGCGACGACCCGACAAAAATGACGGCAGCTGGCAAGGACCTGTTCGAAAACGTGATTGCACGGGCCTGCGTCAGCGTGACAGGCCAGCCACAGTGCTCCGGACCCACAGTTCCCGCGCCAGCCTCGCTTTATCTGTTGGCAACCGGCCTCGCGGGTGTTGCGGCGCGACGCTGGCGAAAAAAGGGATAAGGCTTACCTGTCAGAACGACCGCCAGAGTGATTTCTCACACTGCGCGCAGCTACGCAATCAGCAGGCGATCCAGAATCGCACCGGCCAGCAGCAGGCCGAGCTGTATGATTGAGGCAGCGAATACCCGCCAGGCCTGTGGAATGCTGGGCTTGTAGACCAGCACGATGCAGGGCCGCAGAAAGATCACGCCGCCGACAACTGCGCTGAGCAGATAAATCCAGCCCATGCCCAGCCAGAACGGCACCACCGACAGCAGCACGAGCAGGATGGTGTGCACGAGAATCGTAATCGTGCTGACGCGCTCTTCGAACACGACCGGCAGCATCGGCACACCGGCCGCCTTGTAGTCCCTGCGGCAGGCATAGGCGAGCGCCCAGAAATGCGGTGGAGTCCATAGAAACAGGACGACGGCGAGAGTCAATGGCGCTGGCGCGAATTCAGCACCGACCGCTGCAGCGCCCGCCATAACGGCAAAACTGCCTGCCAGGCCACCGATCACGATGTTGAGCCACGTGCGCCGCTTCAGCCAGACGGTGTAGATGACACCGTAGGTGAACGCGCCGAGGAAGATATAGAACGCAGCGATTGCATTGGTGGCCAGCGCGGCAGCGACGCATGACAGAATCAGCACCAGCAGAATGCCGACGTACCAGATTGGCGTCACGGCAAAGCGGCCGGTAACGAAGGCCCGCGTCGAGGTGCGTCGCATGACGCGGTCGATATCTGCTTCCCAGAGCTGGTTGAAAGCTCCGGCACTCGCTGATGACAGCAGTGTCGCCACGCCCAGCACGGCTACTTGCCAGGCGGCGAGATCCGATGACGGACTGACCGCGATACCGGCCAGTGCACAGGCCATGATGAGGAATCCAAGCCGCATCTTGGTAGTGTCGTAGATGGTTCGCAGGGTTTCCAAGTCGAAGCAGCCTTGATGATTGCCGTGATTCTGGAGCCATTCTAACCCAAGCTCCGCCAGATTCCGTTCCGGAGCTATCGTGGCATTTCGCCGCCCTTATATAAGGCGGTTATGGCCGGATAACAACAACGTCGTTCCCATGCCGCATTTGCGCGGTTAGCGTGCAGCCTGTCGCATCAGACCACCGAGCCGCAGGAGTTAGCGAGTGCCCGCAGTCGCCACACTGATTTCCACAGCGCAAAGTACAGCCGCCGGCGTCGAGGAGCCCGGGATCCTGTTCGATGAGGTGGAAACGCGCGCGCAGGCTGTCGCGCACTGCAATGCGCACTTTGAGTCCTTGTCGGCCGAAGGCCGCGTGGCCTGGGCGCTGGAACACTTGCCGGGCACACACGTACTGACTTCGAGCTTTGGCATCCAGGCCGCCATATTGCTGCACCTCGTTACCCGCCAGCGAGCGGATATCCCGGTGGTCTTCATCGACACCGGCTATTTGTTTGCTGAAACCTATAGCTTCGTCGATGCGCTGACCGAGCGACTGAAGCTCAATCTCAAGGTTTACCGCAGCCCGTACAGCCCAGCCTGGCAGGAAAGTCGCCACGGCCAGCGCTGGCAGCTCGGCCTCGCCGGCATCGATGCCTACAACCGCGAGAACAAGGTCGAGCCCATGGAGCATGCACTGCGCGAACTCAGCGTCGGCAGCTGGTTTGCCGGACTGCGCCGCAGCCAGTCTTCAAGCCGCAGCAACGTGCCGTTTCTGAAAGCCCAGGGCGAACGCTGGAAGGTACATCCGATCGCCGACTGGTCGGACCGCGACGTTTACCGCTATCTGAAGGATCACGACCTGCCCTATCACCCACTCTGGGAAAAGGGCTACATCTCGGTCGGTGATATACACACCACCAAACCGATTCATGCCGTCAACACTGCTGAAGAAACCCGCTTCTTCGGCCTGAAGCGCGAGTGCGGGCTGCACGATATCGATCTGTCGGGACTCTAGGGCCGGACAACTGCGCCGGGCGCATCCTCACAGCCGCCGCGCATCGGCAACTGTGCCTCATCAAACAGCTCGTCGACCTCCGCCTGGGTGCTCAGCTGCGCGGCCTTGCGAGTCAGCTGTGGCGTGAGGTGCGGCGCAAACATCGCAATAAAATCCACCATGTAACGGCGCAGCACCGAATCGCGGCGAAAGCCGAGCCAGGTCGTCACGCGCGGGAACATTCCGGCTGCTGACAGCGCCGTAAGGTCCTTCTGGTCCTGGCACTCGTAGGCCATCGGCGCAACGATGCCGACGCCCATGCCCATGCGCACATAGGTCTTGATGATGTCGGCATCGCGTGCGGTAAATACCACGTTCGGTTCAAGCCCCTGCGCAGCAAAGGCTTTCTTCAGCGAGGATTCTCCGGTGACGCCAAACACATAGGTCACCAGCGGATAACCGGCCAGCACGCGCAGGTTCAGTTCCTTGCTGCCGGTCAGCGGATGCCCGTTGGGTACCAGCACGATGCGGTCCCAGCTGTAACAGGGCAACAACACCAGTCCGGGAAACAACTGGCGTGAGCCGGTCGCGATGGCGAAGTCCACGCGATTGGCAGCCACCAGTTCGGCGATCTGCTCCGAGGTACCCTGCTGCAGTTCGAGATTGATCTTCGGATAGCGCTCGCGAAATTCACGGATCACATCTGGCAGTACATGCCGCGCCTGGGTGTGTGTGGTGGCGATGGACAACGTACCTTCCTGCTCACCGGACAGGTCACTCGCCAGGTTACGGATGTTCTCGACTTCGCGCATGATGCGGCGGGCGCGGCCGATCACATCCTTGCCGGCCGGCGTGATCGCCGTAAGACTCTTGCCCTTGCGCGTAAAGAGCTGCACGCCGAGCTCCTGCTCGAGCAGCTTCAGCTGCTTGCTGATACCGGGCTGGCTGGTATACAGCCGCTCGGCTGCCGCCGTTATGTTAAGACCGCTGTCGGCGATAGCCACCAGGTATTTGAGCTGCTGCAGAGTCATGGGCGGCCGAAAATGCTCGGGGAAGGTCAGGGCCTCATATAACCATTCGTTACAAGTGACTGTCAACCCCGCCAGGCCGGGAGTGAAACCCGCACGGTTACTCCAAACGGTCGTTCAGGTGTGAGACCAGCGCCTTCAGCGGCCGAAAATGAGATGCCTCGGGTTATGCCGGGTAGCGATGAGCCCAGAAGGAATAACTATTTTTTTTCGGGCAGCAGCAGCTATATCGTACCTATTCAGTCCCTGATTACGGCGAGCCGGGACCTCATCGACCAGACCCGGCGGATCAGACCACATGCACCAGCTACCGATTTTCGTCACCCTGAAGGGCCAGCCCTGTCTCGTGGTCGGCGGCGGCGAGGTCGCCGACCGCAAGGTGCGCCAGTTGCTCGCCGCCGGTGCAACCGTCACCGTCAACAGTCCACAGCTGGTCAGCAGCCTGCAGGAACTGCTGGACACAAAACGCATCAGTGCCGTGCTGGACACCTTCGACACCACTCTCATCGAGACACATCTACTGGTAATCGCTGCGACCAGCGATCGTGCGGTAAATCACGCGGTCGCCGCGGCTGCGCATAAGACGCTGCGTCTCTGCAATGTCGTGGACGATCCGGCGCACTCCAGTTTCATCAGTCCTTCGATCGTGGATCGCTCACCACTTATCGTCGCGATCTCAAGCGGCGGACAGGCACCGGTGCTCGCACGGATGCTGCGCCAGCAGCTTGAACGCTGGCTGCCGCTGCGTCTCGGTGCACTCGCCGACTGGGCGGGCCAGTGGCGTGACACGATCAAGACACGGCTGCCGGACATCCAGGCCAGGCGCCTGTTCTGGGAACGTACCTTCAGCGGCGCGCTCAGCAATCACGTTCTGGCCGGCCGCATGCAAGCCGCTGACGACGCGCTGCGCAGCGCACTTGATGCGCAGGCCGACGCAGGCAGTGTCAGCGGCGAAGCCTGGCTGGTCGGCGCTGGGCCCGGTGACCCGGAACTACTCAGCCTGCGCGGCTTTCATCTGCTGCAGCACGCCGATGTCGTGATGCACGACAGACTGGTCGCACCGGAACTGCTGGCTTTTGCCCGGCGCGATGCCGAGTTTATCGATGTGGGCAAAACCGGCGGTGGTCCGGGCACCAGTCAGGCGCAGATCAATGCCTTGCTGCTGGCACGCGTCCGCACCGGTAAACGCGTTTGCCGGCTCAAAGGTGGCGACCCTTATGTTTTTGGCCGCGGCAGCGAAGAAGCCGAAGTGCTGGCCCAGGCGGGCCTGCGGTTTCAGGTGGTTCCCGGTATCACGGCGGCCAATGGCTGTGGTGCCTATGCCGGTATTCCGCTCACGCATCGAGGCCTCGCCCAGGCGGTCACGTTTGTCACCGGGCATCTCGCGCCAGACAGTGACGTAGCGGGTGACGATCTCAACTGGGCCGCGCTCGCTGCACTCAAACAGACGCTGGTCATCTATATGAGCGGCCGCAAACTGGCGGCCATCGCAGCACAGCTCATGACTCACGGCCGCGCTGGCCAAACCCCTGCGGCTGTGGTCATCGCAGGCACCACGCCGCAGCAGCGCATCATCAGCGGCACACTGGCTGACATCGCGCAGCGCGCTGCGGATGCTGGCCTCGGGTCGCCAGCACTTTTATATGTGGGCGAAGTCGTCGGGCTGGCCGGGCATCTCGGCCGACATACGCCTGGCGGACCGACGACCAGACCCAGCCTTGAACTTCGCCCAGGCGACCTGCAGTAAAATCGAATCAACTACCCGGGAGCATTCTCATGATCTACAACAACATCCTCGCCACGATCGGTAAAACACCAATCATCAGGCTCAACCGGCTCGCGCCAACGCATGTTGATATGTATGTGAAGGCTGAGTCCTTCAATCCGGGTGGCTCCGTAAAGGATCGCCTGGCCTACGGCGTCATCCTCGACGCCGAGCGTCGCGGCACGCTCCGCCCGGGACAAACCGTCGTCGAGGCCACCTCAGGCAACACTGGCGTCGCGATGGCGATGGTCTGCGCCGTGAAGGGCTACCCCTTTGTTGCCGTGATGACCGAGACCTTTTCGATCGAACGCCGCAAGATCATGCGCGCCTACGGCGCAAAGGTGATCCTGACCTCGGCCGCTGGCCGCGGTACAGAAATGGTGCGCCGGGCCGAAGAACTGGCGCGCAAACACGGCTGGTTTCTCGCGCGGCAATTCGATAATCCGGCCAATCCCGCTTACCACCGCGAGACCACCGGGCCGGAAATCCTGCAGGACTTCGCCGACCGTCGCCTCGATTACTGGGTCACTGGCTGGGGCACCGGCGGCACAATGACGGGCGCAGGCGAGATCATCAAGATGGCACGCCCGGGGGTTCGCATCGTTGCGGTAGAACCCGATGGGGCATCGCTGCTCGGTGGCAAGGAATGGAAACCACACAAGATCCAGGGCTGGACGCCGGACTTCGTTCCCGGCGTACTGAATCCAGCCGTGTTTGATGAGCTGGTGACCGTGTCGGATGAAGAAGCGAAGAACACCGCACTGCGTCTGGCTCGCGAAGAAGGCATCTTCGTCGGCCTGTCGGCCGGCGGCACGCTCGCCGCGGCACTCAAGGTGGCCGAGCGCGCCGAGCCCGGCTCCGTGCTGCTCACCATGCTGCCGGATACCGGCGAGCGCTATCTCAGCACCTGGCTATTCCAGGAAGTTCCGGAAGGCTCGGATGACGAATGGCTGGCGACTGTTGACGGTGGCGGGAAGAGTGGCTGAGTCCGGCTGCAGACTGACGAACGACAGGCTGTGGGTACTGCACGCGCCGCACCATACCGGTGCCGCCGGTATGTCGGTGCAAAACCTCAAAGCCCTGCAGGGATCTGGCGTGCTGGTGGATACCTGCATGCGTCAGTTGCTGTTCGGTGTGGGAGCACGGCCGGTCACCTACCCGGCAAACGCTGCCGCGCTGGAAATATTTTCTGGCGTACAGGCATACCGGTTGCTGCTCGAGATCATCACTGGACTGCGCAGCGCCATCCGCGGTGAGACCAATGTGTATGGACAGTTCCGGCGCGCCTGGCAAACGACGCTGAACAGTTTGCCCGGCAGCGTCACGCAGCCGCTATCGCCGATCATCGAGTCGTTGTTCAGCGATGCGCGTCAAGTCCGTCAGCAGCATCTGCAGGGCGTGGGCGGAAACTCTTACGGTAGCCTGGCCCGTCGCCTGCTCGCGCCCGCCCGCGGCGCCCGCGTGCTGTTCGTTGGCACAGGTGAACTGGCCCGCTCGATCCTGCCCTTCTTCCACGCAAACGAAACTGGCGCCTGGAATCATCGCCCGACCACACCACTCACCGTCGCTCACTGGTTCAGCGCGGCGCAGGCCGACGTGGCAGCACGTTGGGCTCAACACATCATCTTCACCACGCCAGCCGATACGGAACACGATAGCGGCTGGCAAAACCGGTTGCGGCACGGCGGTGTACGCAGCGTTCTGCACCTCGGTCAGCGGCGCAGCGAAGCCTTGCCGTGGACTGGCGTCGATGCCGCCTTTGACCTGGACGATATCCTGAGCGCCGCCGAAGCACGCGCCAACATCGCCTCGCTGCAACTCGTGCGTGCACGCGCCGCCTGCACGGAACTGGCCTACGCACGCTTCCCGGCAGCGCCGCCGGATACACGCCGCGTACTGGAAGATACTCTGCCACTGCTGATCTCGGCGCGGGCCTGAGGCAGGCGGCATGCAGCGCACACTTCGACTCGGCACACGCGCTTCGCTGCTGGCGATGGCGCAGAGTCGTCAGGTCGCCGCGCAGCTCATGCGCCTGAACACCGGACTTGAGGTGCAGCTGCACCCGGTCACGACGCGCGGCGACCGCGATCAGTTGGCGTCACTCAATACGGTCAATGACCCGGATTTCTTCTCTGCCGAGCTCGACACGGCGCTGCTCAAAGGCGAGGTCGATTTTTGCGTGCATTCGCTGAAGGATCTGCCTGCACTCCCACACGCGGGAATTGTCCGGGCAGCCCTGCCCGTACGCGAAAACCCGCGCGATGTGATCGTCTGGCGCGGCGACATCATGGCGCGGCTTGCCGTCGGCACGCCGCTGCACATCGGCGCATCGTCTGCCCGTCGCCAGGGCAACATCGAGGACTTTTTGCCCACTGCACTGCCCGCCACCGGCCAGGCAGCTGTGTTGCAGTTTGTGGAACTGCGCGGTCCAGTCGACGCGCGTCTTGCACGCTTGCGGCCCAACGATGCAGGCGACGACGCGCTAGACGGCGTCGTGCTCGCCCTCGCCGGATTGATCCGTCTCTGGAATGACAGCGCCGCGCACGCGGCTGTCGCCGAGCTGTTACGCGAGGTGCGCTGGACCGTGCTGCCGCTGGCCCGCTGCCCGGGCGCCGCCGGTCAGGGCATCCTGGCGATCGAGTGCCGCACTGAAGATGCGGAGATACTGAAACTGCTGCGCACCCTCCACGACCCGGAAACTGCCGAACTCGCTGCACTGGAAAGATCGGCGCTGGCGCAGTGGCCGAAGGCACAGCGCGCAGCGTTCGGCGCGACTGCGATCATGCACGCAAGTCTCGGCCCGGTCTGTTATGTACACGGCACAGCTGACGGCAAGGTGGTTGAACGCATCGTCTGGAACCAGCCGCCAGCGCCGCACACCGAGGTGAACGCTTTCAATGGTATCGCCTGGCAGCGTCTGTGCGCGCGCCAGACAGCAGTGGGTACCTTGCCGGAACTCGCTACGCTGCCAGCACATTCAGCCGTATTTGTCGCCTACTGGCATGCGCTGCAGAACCAGCAGCTGGGCCCCGAGGTACGACTCTGGACCAGTGGTGTCGAGAGCTGGCGGCAGCTTGCCGCGCGCGGTTTCTGGGTGGAAGGCTGCGGTGATCACCTGGGCTTCGAAGATATCCGCAGCACTCTCGGCTGCCCGGTACTCGGGCTGCCGCCACTGCAGGACTGGACTGCAGTCACCTCAAAGGAAGCGGTGCCAGGCTGGTGCGACTCCGGTATTGGCCGAGTGCTCTCGACTTACAAGATCCTGCCACCGGTAGATGGCCCTGCACTATGCGCCGTCAAGGTTGAGGCCGCCCGTGCAACGCATTGCTACTGGAGTAATGCGGAACAGTTTCATGCGCTGCGGGCCGTGCTCCCCGAGCACGCACACCATGCCTGCGGTGCGGGCAAGACGCGTAAGTCGCTGCATGCCGCTGGCGTCGATGCGCAACCCTTTCCGAACGGACACGAGTGGCAGCGATGGCTGCAATGAGCCTGCGGCGCACGCGCGACAACCGCCATATACGCGAACTGACGCGCGAGGTGCGCCTGCATGTCGAGCAGTTCATACAGCCGCTGTTTGTCGTCGAGGGCTTGCGCGAGCGCGAAGCTGTGCCCGGTCTGGCCGATGTCTTTCGCGATACCGAAGCTACGCTGCTGCGCCAGATCGAGACAGACATGGCCCAGGGCATCACGAAGTTTTTACTGTTCGGTGTGCCTGCAGGAAAACATGATCACGACTTTTCCCACGCGATCACAACAGACAACATCGCGGCAATCCGCCGCCATTTTGGTAGCGACATCTGGTTGGCCGTGGACGTCTGCCTGTGCTCGCACACCACGCATGGGCACTGCGGCATCCTCAACGACAACCGCGACCATGTTCTGAACGACGCTTCGGTAACAGCACTGGCTGCGGCCGCATTACAATTTGCAGAGGCCGGCGCCGACTGCGTGGCACCCAGCGACATGCAGGATGGCCGGATCGCCGCAATCCGCACGGCACTGGACCAGGCCGGCCGCGAGCGGTGTGCGATCATGAGCTATGCCGCCAAATTCAACTCCGCTTTTTACGGCCCGTTCCGACTGGCGGCAGAGTCTGCACCGGCCAGTGATCTGCCGCTACGCGACCGGGCCAGCTACCAGATCGATCCGGCGCGTCCTTCCGATGCGCTGCTCTGCGCGGAACGCGATGCCGCCGAAGGTGCCGACATCCTGATGGTAAAGCCGGGCCTGCCCTGTCTCGATGTACTCGCCCTGCTTTCGGCGCGGATCCACAAACCCTGGGCGGTGTACCAGACCAGCGGTGAACAGGCGGGTATCGACGTACTCGCCGAGCGTGGACTCGCTGATCCGCTGCGCGCGCAACTGGAAAGCTGGACTGCCTTCTCGCGCGCCGGGGCAAACATGATCATCAGCTACGCCGCACGGCGTGCGCGCCGGTATCTCGCCGCATGAGCCGCTCGGCAGACTTCTACGCCCGCGCCAATGCCGTAACGCCGGGCGGCGTGCACTCACCGGTGCGGGCTTTCCGCCGCGTCGGCGGCACACCACTCTTTATCCGCAGCGCGCAGGGCAGCCGCATCGAAGACGTGGATGACCGCTGGTACACGGATTTCTGTATGGCCTTCGGCCCGATGATCCTCGGCCACACGCATCCGGCCGTACTCGAAGCGGTGACTGTCGCAGCAGCCGGAGGCTGGAGTTTCGGTACCGCAGAGCCTTATTCGCTGGCACTATCTGAACTGATCTGTAGCCGCCTGCCGTGGGTTGAGAATCTCCGCTTCGTCAATTCGGGCACCGAAGCCGTGATGTCAGCGCTACGGCTTGCACGCGCCGCCACCGGACGCTCGCTGATCCTGAAATTCGATGGCTGTTATCACGGCCATACCGATGCGATGCTGATCCGTGCCGGCTCCGGCCTCGCCGGTATTGCCGACAGCGCTGGTGTCCCGGCCGGTGTCGCCGCCGATACGCTCGTGGCACAGCTCGACGACATTCCGGGCCTTGAAGGACTGTTCGCCGCGCGCGGTGCTGAAATCGCTGCCGCAATCATCGAACCGCTGCCCGCCAATCACGGCCTGCTGCCGCAGCGTCAGGAATTTCTGGATGCGCTTGCCTGGCAATGCCAGCAACACGGCACGCTGCTGATCTTCGATGAAGTGATCACCGGCTTTCGCACCGCCTTTGGCGGCATGGCAGAAGTTACCGGCATCCGGCCAGACCTCGTCACTTACGGCAAGATCATCGGCGGTGGCTTTCCGGTCGGGGCCTATGCCGGCCGGCGCGAGATCATGCAACTCGTCGCACCGCTCGGACCGGTCTATCAGGCCGGCACGCTTTCAGCCAATCCGGTGGCAATGGCGGCCGGGCTCGCCACACTCGAGCGGCTGGTCGATGGCACCGCCTACCTGGCACTCGAAGACAACGGTCGTTTGCTCGACAGCCTGCTACAAGACTTACGGGGTCTGCGCCTACAACGCGTCGGCTCGCTGTTCTGGCTGGTGTTCGATGACGACAAGTCCGGGCAACTGATCCGCAGCCCGGCCAGCTTCCCGACTGGCAGCGAAGCGCGCTTTGCAAAAATCTTCCATGCCTTGCTCGCCGAGGGCATTTATCTCCCGCCCAGCCCCTGTGAAGTCTGCTTTCTCTCGACGGCACACAGCGAAGACGATATCCACGCGCTCGCCAGCGCCCTGCGCCGCGCCCTGGAGGCGGGCCCGCTGGCCGACTGAGTCCTGCATCCCTGCCGACGGATCGCTTTCCGGACCTGCATCACGCACGCCGCGCGCAACGCTCAAGATTTAGGCAAACAGGCCGACAGCCGGATAACACCACTCCGGAAAAATGTATGGAAAGCTTCGATCTGCTGGTTATCGGCAGCGGTCCCGGTGGCCAGCGCGCCGCCATCCAGGCAGCGAAGCTCGGCAAGCGGGCGGCAATCATCGAGCGACGCGAGATCGTCGGCGGCGTCACCGCACACACCGGCACCATCCCCAGCAAGTCTCTGCGCGAAGCCGTACTGTATCTCTGCGGCTGGCGCGAGAAAGGCATCTACGGACGCAGCCACCGGGTCAAGTCGGACATCACCGCGCAGGACCTGTTTCAGCGCCTCGGCATTACCGTCCAGCACGAAATAGAAATCATCGAACACCAGTTACAGCGCAACGGTGTACGCGTCATTCACGGCATGGCGAAGTTTCTCGACAGCAACACCGTACACGTCACCAGCATCGCCGGACAGAGCGCCGACTACCGGGCTGACAAGATCGTCATTGCCACCGGTACAGTCCCGCACCGCCCGGACAACATCCCCTTCGATGACGAGACCATCATCGACAGCGACGGTCTGCTGCAGATCAAGGCCATTCCCCGCTCCATGACCGTCATCGGCGCCGGCGTAATCGGTGTGGAGTACGCCACCATCTTCAGCGCGCTCGATGCGAAGATCACGCTGGTCGACAACCGCGACACGATCCTTGACTTCGTCGATGCCGATATCGTCGACGAGTTTCGCCACGACCTCATGTCACGCGGCATCCAGCTGCGCCTCGGCGAAGAAGTCGAGCGTGTTGAAAAGGCCGCAGACGGCACCGTGGTCACGCATCTCAAAAGCGGCAAGAAAATCCGCAGCGACCTGCTGATGGCGGCAGCCGGCCGTACGGGTGCTACCGGTGGCCTGGATCTCGACAAGGCCGGCGTACCGGTAGACTCGCGCGGGCGCCTGACCGTACAACCGAGCTACCAGACCGAAGTGCCACACATCTACGCCGTCGGCGACGTGATCGGCTTTCCCGCGCTCGCGTCCACCTCCGCCGAACAGGGTCGCCTCGCCGCCTGCCACGCCTTCGGCGGCTCGACTGAAACCGCCACCGACTACTTTCCGGTGGGTATCTACGCGGTGCCCGAGATCAGCATCGTCGGCAAAACCGAACAACAGCTGCGCAAGGAAGGCATCGCCTACGAAACCGGCATCGCCCGCCTGCGCGAAACCGCCCGCGGCCAGATCCAGGGCGTGCAGGACGGCCTGCTCAAACTGCTGTTCGGCCTCAAGGACCACCGCCTGCTCGGCGCCCATATCGTCGGTGAAGGCGCCACCGAACTCATCCACATCGGCCAGGCTGTCATCGCGCACAACGGCACGCTCGAATATTTCGTCGGCGCCGTGTTCAACTACCCGACCTTTGCCGAGGCCTACAAGATCGCAGCGCTGGATGCGTGGAACCGGCTACGGGTTTGAGGCGGGCAAGCGCGGTCACGCAAACGCCGTGTATTGCGGCTCCCACATGTTGGCGGCCACTGCCGCTTCAGCATCATCGATGCCCTTGTTGGCCACACCATCGGCCATTGCTTGCTCGATAACCGCAACGGCGACGTGACGTGCAACGTCGCGCAAGCGCCGCACCGGCGGAAACAGTGCGCCTTCGTCGATCTCGGCATCAGTCAGGCACTCGGCCAGCGCCTGTGCCGCGACATTGATCATGCCGTCGGTCACCTGACGCGCTTCGGCGAGCAACGCACCGAGCCCCAGGCCGGGAAAGATAAACGCATTGTTCGCCTGCCCGATACGGCGCGACGTACCGGCGTACTCGACCGGCGCAAACGGACTGCCGGCAGCCACCAGGGCGCGACCTTCAGTCCACTTCACGATGTCCGCGGGATACGCCTCAGCGTGGTCGGTGGGATTCGACAAGGGGAAGATGATTGGCCGTTCGACCTGCCGCGCCATCTGCCTGAGCAAGGCTTCGGAAAAGCTGCCACTCTGTCCGGAGGCGCCGATCAGCGCTGTGGGCCTGAAGTGCGCGATGACTTCGGCCAAACCGCGCCGCGCGGGATTGCCGAGTCCGGCCTGCTGCGCCTGCTCCGGTAACCAGGCCAGTTCGCGTTTGTAGGCATCGCGGATTTCATTGTCGGCGACGATCAGGCCGCGGCTGTCGAGCACCGCCACGCGGCTGCGAACACCGGCCTCGTCGAGTCCTTGCCCGGCCAGCCCGGCGCGAATCTGTCGGGCGATGCCCAGCCCACCGGCGCCAGCACCGAACACGACGATGCGTTCGTCGGTGAGCGCGCGTCCGGTCACGCGGCAAGCACCGAGCAATCCTGCCAGCGCGACGGCACCGGTGCCCTGAATGTCGTCGTTGAAGGACGGCACCACATCGCGGTACTTGTTCATTATTTTCAGCGCATTTTCCTTGCGAAAGTCCTCCCACTGCAGCACGGCGCCGGGAAACTCTGCCTTTACTGCCAACACGAATTCCTCCACCAGCGCGTCGTACCCGGCGCCGCGCAAACGCGCATGGCGACATCCCAGGTACAACGGGTCGTCCAGCAGTGCCTGGTTGTCGGTACCTACGTCGAGACTGATCGCCAGCGTCTCGCCCGGATGAATACCACCAGCGACCGTGTACAGAGACAACTTGCCGATCGAAATGCCGATGCCGCCAGCGCCTTGATCGCCGATGCCGAGGATCGATTCGTTGTCTGTCACTACCATCAGCCGGATGTGCCGCCCGTCAGCGGCATCGCGCAGCACGCGGGCGATATGGCCGCGCATAGACGGGACAATCCACACGCCCCGGGCGCGCTGGAAGACGCGGCTGAAGTTGCGGGTCGCCTGACCGACCGTCGGCGTATAAATGATCGGCACGAACTCTTCGATATGATCCTGCAGCAGCCGATAAAACAGGTGCTCGTTGCGATCCTGCAGTGCCGCCAGCGCAACGTATTTGTCGATCGGGGTTGTCTGACGCTGAAGATTCGCGTACGTGCGCTGCGCCTGCGTGGACATGTCGTTGTATTGCGGCGGCACGATGCCGTCGAGGCCGAGCGCGGCGCGTTCGGCAGGCGTGAATGCCGAGCCCTTGTTCAGCAGCGGATTACGCAGAATCTCATAGCCACGTTTGCTGCCGAGTATTTTCAGAATCCGGTCGCTCATTTGACTGTCCCGAGTTGGATAAGCTGTAGCCACAGAGGCGGTGACAAGAACGTAGAATACGCGACGTCACCTCCACCCCGGACACCTCCGCAATGCTTCGTCTCCTCAAACGGCTCGGCCTCGGCCTGCTCGCCCTTATCGCGCTCGCGCTGCTGGCATCCTTCATCGTCAAACCCGTGATGACCACACGACTGGTTGGCCTGCCCTTTGGCGGCGGCCAGGGTCCGACGGAGCTGGTTCGTGGCGGGCCGGTGCCGGCGCTGGTGGTCGCAACTGAAGCGGAGCGCACGATCCCGGCGGCGGTGCTCGATGCGGCGAGCAAGGCTGCTGAGGGGACCAAGGCGTATTCACTGCTGATCTGGCAGGGCGGCGCACTACAGCTGGAGCAGTACTACGGCGATCACAACGCACAATCGGTGGTCTCCACGCAGTCGATGCACAAGTCGGTGCTGGCACTGCTGGTCGGCATCGCGATCCAGCAGGGGCTGATCAGCTCGGTCGATGATCCGGCGGCAAAGTACATCGAGGAATGGGCCGGTGATGAGCGCAAGCACATCACGATCCGGCAGATGCTGCAGCAGGCGAGCGGCATCGATTTTCCGGCCTTTCCGGCCGTCATCGACATGACCATCGGTGACGGTCTGGAGAAGATCACTTTCGAACAGGGTGTGCTGGCGCCGGCTGGTACACAGTTCGACTACACGAACATTAACCCCGAAGTGCTCGGCATCCTGCTGCAGCGGGTCTCGGGAATGAGCTATGCGGAGTACCTGTCAGAAAATCTGTGGCGTCATGTCAGCGACGACCCTGCAACCGTATTGATCGACACCGAAACCACCCGAACGCCGCGCACTTTCTGCTGCCTGGATACCACGGCACGCGCCTGGCTACGCTTCGGGCTGCTGCATCTGAATCACGGCTGGGTTGGCGACCAGCAGGTTGTGCCGGAGCAGTGGATGCAGGACGTCATCACCCCCAGCGAACGCAACCCGAATTACGGCTATCTCACCTGGCTTGGAACGACGTACCAGAAAGAGCGGCGCTACAACCGGAAATCATCGGCGGCTGCGTTTCATTCCGAGCCCTTCGCCGCAACGGATATCATCTATTTCGATGGCTTCGGCGGGCAGCGCGTGTACATCGTGCCCTCGAAGCAACTGGTGATCGTCAGTACCGGCCCGCTGCGTCAGGACTGGGACGATGCGCTGCTGCCGAACCTGATCATTCGCGGGATGAGCGACTGAAGCGCCCATCGCGATCATACCGCATGGGCTTGGGATAGCCGACAAAGAGTATTAGGTCTGCGCGACGCGGGCGAGAGCCTTTTTCAGCCTGGCATTCGGCTGGAAGGGCGCATCCAGTGCGTTTAGGAAAGGCCGGGATTCCTGAGCCGACGGGTTATGGTCAGTTCGGCAGCCATGACGCTTTCGGCTTCGCGCAACACCGCATCGCGCACAAATGCGGACAGAGGCACGGCACGTGTCCTCGATTTTCTTGTCATTCGCATGTAGAAGATTGACACCCGCTTCGTCTCTCGCTTCGGTTCGGGAGCGGCACTTAACCGAGATACCCAAGACCTCCTGACTCGAAGGTCGACGTGCGATGAGATCAATTCCCGTATGGTCGACGTTAGCGCACTCGAAGCCCCGCTTGGAGAGCCAGTACAGGATCAAGGCCTCGCCGAAGTTGCCCGTGATCTTGGAGTGGCGAGAACTCTTCAGCATGTGGCAACAGGGGTTTCGTGCAGCCTCATATATAGATATAGAGCCGACAGAAGTGTCCTGATATAACCGGACAAACGCATCGAGTAAACAGCTATCGTTGCCAGCAACATACTGACTCCCCGCCACATCACACCCCCGGTATGTCGCGTAACCGGACGGAGGGATACGGAGGATGCGACGGGCGGCAACCTGGAGTGCACGCCACTTTCTTGCGAAAGCTGGCTTACTCGGGTGACCCGCGGTCATAGACTCTGACCAGACCAGCCGGAATCAGGAATGCATCATGCGACTGCTGCGATTCACCGCGGACCGCCAGGCGCCTCGATGGCGGCAGCGAGTTCGATATGCAGCGCACGTTTGCGCCAGAACGTCCGCCGTACGTCGCGCAAATACGATCAAACAGATCAGTTTCCCGTGTGGGTGAATCTCACCTGATATGGCAGGCTGCTGCCATGGAAGAAGAGCAGGCCAAAGCGGTTATCCTGGTCAGTCAACGCATTCTCCAGCTACGCAACCAAACCATCATTCTCGATAAGGATCTTGCAGGTCTTTACGGTGTAACGACCAAGGCCTTGCTGCAGGCCCTGAGGCGAAACAAAGATCGATTCCCGGATGATTTTGCATTCCAGATCAACGAGCTGGAGTGGGCAAACTTGAGGTCACAATTTGTGACCTCAAGTTCCTGGGGCGGCCGCCGCTACCTTCCTTGGGCCTTTACCGAACACGGTGCCCTGCAGGTCGCCAATGTCCTTAAGTCAGGGAGCGCCGTCGCCGTCAGCCTGCTGGTGGTGCGAGCCTTTGTCAGGCTGCGCCAGTTGGCTGAGCGCAACCAGAACCAGCGCACCGACCCATCGGCTTTACGGCAGACCTCGGGTGAGGTGCGCACACACGCCGGGTTGCAAGCAACTCAACCGGAAATCACCGCGGACTGCCAGGCGCCTCGATGGCAGCAGCGAGTTCCAAATGCAGCGCTCGTTCACGCCAGATCAGGTAGAGGCCGCTCGCGATCACCAGCATGCCGCCGGTCCACATCCGTGCTGAAGGTAGCGTAGCCCAGAAGATCCAGTCGAGCCCCACGGCCCAGAGGATTGCCGTGTATTCGAAAGGTGCGATCACCGAAGCAGGCGCAAAGCGGAAGGCCTCGGTGATGAAGTGCTGGCCGAAGGCACCAAGCAGACCGAGTAGCGCCAGCCACAGCCAGTGTTCGCGCTTCAGCGGCACCCAGTCCGGCCAGGCAAGCAAACCGGCAAATACCGTGAGCAGCAACAGAAACCAGAACACCATCGAGGCCGTCGAGTCGGTACGCGTGAGTATCCGTGCCGTGATCGCGCTGGCCGCATAGGCCGCCGCCGCAATCACTGCACCCACCGCGCCGACCAGGCTGAGGCGGCTGGCGCCTGGCTGCAGCATCCACAGCACACCGATCAGGCCGAAGCTGATCGCCAGCCAGCGCCGCCAGCCCACTTGCTCGCCGAGCATCGGCACTGACAGCGCGGTGACAAACAGCGGTGCGACAAAGAAGATCGCGTAGGCATCCGCCAGCGACAGCTGGGCCAGCGCAAAGATGAAGCCGCCGAGCATGATCAGTGCCAGCACGCCGCGACCGAGGTGCAGACCCCAGCGCACCGGACGCAGTTCGCGCCAGTTACCAGTCCAGGCAACCAGCATCAGCAGGTACGGAATCGACGCGGCACCGCGCAAGGCAGCCACTTCCAGCGGTGGGTAGCTCACCGTGAAGAGCTTGAGCACCGCATCCATGCCGGCAAAGAAAGCGACAGCCAGCAGTATCGAGCCGATGCCCCGCAGGCGCTGGTCATTCATGGCATGGATGGTCAGCTGACAATCAGATGGCTTCCTGCTGGTAAGGGACGGGCGGCAAGCTCATGAAAAAGTCATAGAGCGCACCCAGGTCTGCATCGCTCATCTGGCCGAAGGCGTTCCAGTTCATCAGTGTATTGGCAGTCGGCTCGGTTTCGACGCGGGCAACGCGCGACTTGAAGAGCTGGATGAACTGCTCCCGGGTCCAGCTGCCGAGTCCGCTCTCATGCGGCGTGAGGTTCATCGTGTACATGGTGCGGCCATTCAGGAAAAACGGCATGCCGCCAGAGAACTCGCGGCCTTCGAAGCCCTGCATGGATCGCGGGCCCTTGGGCGTATGACAGAACTCGCAGCGCGCCACCGTGGCCAGGTACTTGCCGTAGGCCACCGGATCGGAGCGATCCGGTGTGTGCGCAGGACTATCGAAAGGCTCGGGCCAGAGCTGGACCAGCATGTTCATTGGAAAATCGATCTGCCGCTCGGGCCGGACGGACTTCACCGGCTTGATCGAACGCAGGTAAGCCACCACGGCCTGGATATCGTCATCCGCTACGTTCTTGTAGATGAAGTACGGCATGATCGGGAACAGGCCCTTGCCGTCCTTGTTCACACCTTCACGCACGGCGCGGATGATCTCGCCATCTGTCCAGCTGCCGAGACCTGTTTCTTGATCGGCGGTGATGTTGCGGATACACAGCCGTCCGGGGAATCTTTCCTGGCCCGCGTTGACACCGGCTGCGATGGTTTCGCGCGTCATGCAGGCACGCCCGGCACCGATTGGTTCCATTGGTGGCCCGCCGTAGAAATTCCAGTCACGTTCTGAGTGGCAGTCCACGCATTGCAGGACGTTGACGGCGAGGTAACGGCCGCGCGCGATATTCTCCGGCGTCATCGCTACCTGTATGTCTGCGGCAGGTCGCTGCCTGGGCAGCTGGGTCGCATACCAGGTCCAGACAAGTAGAATCGCGACGATGACCGCCAGCACGATCCGGACCAGAAGTTTTTTCATTAACCTGGCTCCTGCCGGCCGACCGGAATAGAGTCCGGCTGATCAGTTCCCCAGCAAACGCAGGAACTCGTTGCGGGTCTGCGGATGCGAACGGAAATGCCCGAGCATGCACGAGGTGGTCATGATCGAGTTCTGCTTCTCGACACCGCGCATCATCATGCACATGTGCTGCGCCTCGATGACCACGCCGACACCCTTGCCATTGATCGCTGACTGCACACATTCTGCAACCTGCTTGGTCAGCACTTCCTGGATCTGCAGGCGACGCGCGTAGTAGTCGACGATACGCGCGATCTTGGACAGCCCGAGCACCTTGCCGTTCGGCAGGTAGGCGACATGACACTTGCCGATGAAGGGCAGCATGTGGTGCTCGCACATCGAGTACATCTCGATGTTGCGGATGATCACCAGCTCATCGGTGTCGCTGGTGAACACGGCGTCATTGATCAGCGCGCTGATGTCCTGGCGATAGCCACGGGTCAGGAAGTGAAAAGCCTTGGCAGCGCGTTCCGGGGTCTTGACCAGGCCTTCGCGCTGCACATCCTCGCCGAGCAGCGTGATGATGTCGCGAAAGCGATCGGTCATCTGCTCGATGACCTGCTGCTCGTCGTCCTTGGATTCGGTGGTGATGGGCTGCTTGGACACTGCGCCGACTCCTTGTTCTTGTCTGGGCTATGGTAACGGACGCCGGGCCTGCCGTCCGATCGCCGCCGTAACTGCCGCATCGCCTGACCGCTCAGTGAGTTGCGCCACGACGGCTGCCAGTCCACGGATGGTCGGCGTCTCGAAAATACTGATCAGCGGCAGCTCGATGCCGAGCCCGTCGCGGAGCCTCGCAATCAGCCGCGTGGCCAGCAACGAATGGCCACCGAGCGCAAAGAAGTCGTCCTCCGGGCCGATATCTTCGCGTTTCAGCAGCGTCTGCCAGAGTTCGGTCAACGTGGCTTCGATATCGCCCTCAGCCACTGCCGTCCTGCCAGCCGCTACCAGTCGAGGCAAAGGCCGACCCGTCAGCGCGCGCCGATCGAGCTTGCCGTTCGGCAACTGCGGCAGGCTGTCGAGGACGATGTAGCGCGCGGGCAGCAATGCGTCGGGCAACAGCGGTTTGAGCCAAGCGCGCAGTTCAGCGGGCGTCGGCATCGTCACCGCTGGCTGCAGGCTGCAATACGCGACCAGCATCGGCTCACTGGCGGACTCGACATACAGGACCACGGCGACCGCAGCGAGAGCCGGGTGCGTGCGCAGCGCAGACTCGATTTCACCGGGCTCGATACGGATTCCACCGAGCTTCAGCTGATCGTCACGCCGGCCGATCCACGCAAAACTGCCGTCGGGCAGATAGCGCGCAAGGTCACCGGTATGCAGGCGTCCTGCTGGTACATAGCGACTCTCGATCACCACTTCACCGCTGACACCGGCCCCCTGGCCCTGGTCATCGAGCAGCAACACGCGTTGATCGCCGACCGGCCAGCCCAGCGACAGCACAGTGCCGTAAGGCTGCGTGTCATGCATCGCAAAGGCCTGCAACACGGCAGTTGCTTCAGTCAGGCCATAGCCGTTGACGAACTGCGCGCCCTTGCGAAAGCGCGACCGGAACAGCTCGAAGTCGGCACGTCGTGCCGCCTCGCCGCCGAGCACGATGAGCCGCACGCGCGACAGGTCCTGCCGGCAAGCGACGTGACTGCCGAACAGGTAGCGATACACGGTGGGCGTTGCGTGCAGTACCGAGATACCGGCATCAGCGATGCGGTCGAGCAGCGTCTCCCGATCGAGTCGCCGGATATCCAGCGGATAGACGGCCGCACCGCTCAGCAATGCGCCGAAGATGTCCTGCACGGCTGCATCGTAGCCGTAGGTCGAGACCAGACTGAGCCGGTCGGCCGGGGTCAGAGCGAGGTTTTCTGCCCAGCTGCGCACATAGTGCAGAACATTGCGCTGGGTCTGCGCCACACGTTTCGGTGTGCCAGTCGTACCGGAGGTGTAGAGCAGATAGGCCAGGTCATCCGGACTGCCAGACGGCAGGGTGAGCGGTGCGAGCGGCGCGGCAGGCAGCTCGTCGAGCAGGATCAATTCCAGCCCGCTGTCTCTCAACCACGTGCTGGCCGGACTGTTGAGGGCTGGGCGTTCGCTGACGACGATGCGCAGGCCGGCATCGCGAACAACGGCATCGAGCCGCGCCGCCGGTGCAAGCGGATCAAGCGGCACATAGGCGGCTCCGGCCTGTAGCACGCCGAGCATCGCTGCCACCTGTCCCGCGCCCTGGTTGAACCACAGGCCGACAGCGCTTCCGCGCGCCACATCTCGCTGCAGCAGGGCTGAGGCGACTGCTCTGGCGTGCTGATCGAGGCCAGCGTAGGTCCACGTGACCCCGCTGCCGCCGGCTACGGCGGAGGCTGATACCGCAGTCGCATCGGCCTGCAGTTGCAGTTGTGCAGCAAAGGCCGCTGCGAGCGTGCCCTCACCTGCCTGACGCTGCAGAACGATGTCCTGCAGCTCGCGGCCGGCCCGTGGCGTACTGCCAAGACACAGACTGGCGAGCGGCGCGTCCGGACTGGCCACGACCGCCGCCAGCAGCGCCGCGAAATCGCCGAGCATCCGCTGCATCGCTGCAGCACTGAACAGGTCGGTGCTGTACTCGAAACTCACAGCAAGGCCTGCTGCGGTTTCGCTCAGTGAAACGCTCAGATCGAACTTCGCTGTGCCACGATCCACAGCAAGCGCTGTGGCCACAAGACCGTCCAGTTCGAGCCGGCCAGTCGGCTCATTGTGCAGGTTGAACAGCACCTGGAAGACCGGCGAGCGGCCGGTGCTGCGCGGTGGTTTGAGCACTTCAACCAGTTGCTCGAAAGGTACATCCGCATTCGACCACGCCTCCAGCGTGCTGCGCTTCACCCGCTGCAGCAGCTCGCAAAAGCGCGGATTGCCGCGCAGATCGGCACGCAGCACCAGCGTGTTGACGAAGAAACCGATCAGCCCCTCGAGCTCGGTGCGCGGACGGCCAGCAACCGGCGTACCGATGACGATGTCCTCGCTGCCGGCATAGCGTGCGAGCAGCACATCGAAAGCGGCCAGCACGACCATGAACAGCGTGCAACCTTCAGCCTGCGCCAGGCTCTTGAGCGCCGCCTGCCATTCCGGCGGCAGCAGCTGGAAACACCGCGCACCGCGATGTGTGCTGAGTGCCGGACGCGGCCGGTCAGTGGGCAGAGCTAGAAATGGCGGTGCGTCTTTCAGCTGCGCACGCCAGAAATCCAGCTGACGATCGAGTTCACCACCTTCCAGTGCTGCACGCTGCCGGATGGCGTAATCCGCATATTGCAGCGCCAGGGCCGGCAGCTTCGCTGACTGGCCCGCCAGGGCCGCGTTGTAAAGCAGCGACAGCTCGCGACTCAGGATGCCGAGCGACCAACCATCAGCCACGATGTGGTGCAGGACGATCGCCAGCACCTGCTCATCTTCTGCGACCGGCAACACGAAGACCTGCAGCAAAGAACCGTGGGCCAGGTCGAAACGCAGCAGCTGCAGACTGGTCTTCAGTCGCGCTTCCCAGTTAGCAGTCACACCTGCGGGCTGGTCTGCGCCCAGCACATTTAGCGGCACCGTCAGGTTCGCAGCGATCGCCTGGCGTGGCTCGCCATCGATTTCCACAAAACTGGTGCGCAGCACAGCATGACGCGCGACCAGCGCATCGATCGCGATCTGCAACGCTCGCAGATCCAGCACGCCATGCAGATGGAAGGTCCAGGCGAGGTTATAGACCGGACTGCCGGGCTGGAGGCGATCCAGAAACCACAGCCGCTGCTGTACCGGCGAGAGCGGCGCCAGCGTGTGGGCTGTCAACGAGGCTGGCGGTTCTGCCGGCAGCGCGATGCGGGCGGTTGGCAGGCCGGCCGCTATACCCGCAGGCGTCGGCGTCAGAAACAGGCTCTTCAGCGGCAGCTCGATCTGCAGGGCATCACGGATCCGCGCAATCAGTTGCGTGGCGAGCAGCGAGTGTCCGCCCAGCGCAAAGAAGTCTTCGTGTGCGCCAACCCGGTCGCGCCCGAGTACGGTTGCAAACAGTTTGCAGAGCAGGGCTTCGAGTGGTGAGACGGGCGCATCAGTGCTGCTGTTTTCCCTTGCGCCTGCAGCCAGCACAGCCGGCAACGCAGCCCGGTCGATCTTGCCGTTCGGGTTCAGCGGCAGTTCCGGTAGCCAGACAAATTCGGACGGCAGCATGTATTCGGGCAGAGCGCTGCGCAGATGTGTCAGCAGCACGTCAGCCGCGGGCTCTGCGTCATCTGGCACCAGGAAAGCCACCAGCCGCGAGTCGCCGGCAAACTCACGCAGCACCACGACGGCGGCCCTCACCGCCGGATGCGTAAGCAGCACCGCCTCGATTTCACCGGGCTCGATACGGAAGCCGCGCAACTTGAGCTGGAAATCGCTGCGGCCGAGGATTTCCAGCTGGCCATCGCTGCGCCAGCGCGCACGGTCGCCGGTCCGGTACATCCGCGGCGGGACACCGCCGCCAGCCGGCACACTCATAAACGGATCGATGCGGAAGCGCTCCGCAGTCAGCTCTGGCCGCGCGTGGTAGCCGCGTGCCACGCCGTCACCGCCGATCCACAGTTCCCCGCGCGCACCGCGCGGCACCGGCTGACGCTGCTCATCCAGCACATAACAGCGCGTGTTCGCGATTGGCCGGCCTACCGGTATCGGCGCTGAAGATGCGTCCGTGATCCGCTCGCAACAGGACCAGACGGTCGTCTCCGTCGGACCATACATGTTCCAGAGCTCGGCGCCACGCGAGAGCAACGCGGAGGCGAGTTCCGCATCCAGCACTTCGCCACCGCAGAGCATGCGCAAGTCAGGCTGACCGACCCAGCCCGCCGTAACCAGGTTGCGCCACAGTGCCGGCGTCGCCTGCATCA